>NZ_JAJNOE010000035.1:0-1013 GCF_027854445.1 Aeromonas sp. PI_26 | reverse complement strand
ACCATCGGCCACGTTGACCACGGTAAAACCACCCTGACTGCAGCTATCACCAACGTGCTGGCCAAGCACTTCGGTGGTAAAGCTTTCGCCTTCGACCAGATCGACAAGGCACCGGAAGAGCGTGAGCGTGGTATCACCATCAACACCTCCCACGTAGAATACGACACCGCTACCCGTCACTACGCCCACGTAGATTGCCCGGGTCACGCCGACTACGTTAAAAACATGATCACCGGTGCTGCCCAGATGGACGGCGCGATCCTGGTAGTAGCAGCGACTGACGGCCCGATGCCGCAGACTCGTGAGCACATCCTGCTGGGTCGTCAGGTAGGCGTTCCGTACATCATCGTGTTCATGAACAAGTGTGACATGGTAGATGACGAAGAGCTGCTGGAACTGGTCGAGATGGAAGTTCGTGAACTGCTGTCCGAGTACGACTTCCCGGGTGATGACCTGCCGGTAGTCCGTGGTTCTGCACTGAAAGCGCTGGAAGGCGAAGCTCAGTGGGAAGAGAAGATCCTGGAACTGGCTGGCCACCTGGACAGCTACATTCCGGAGCCGGAGCGTGCGATTGACCAGCCGTTCCTGATGCCGATCGAAGACGTATTCTCTATCGCTGGCCGTGGTACTGTAGTAACCGGTCGTGTAGAGCGCGGTATCGTTAAAGTTGGTGAAGAAGTGGAAATCGTTGGTATCAAAGATACCACCAAGACCACCTGTACCGGCGTTGAAATGTTCCGTAAGCTGCTGGACGAAGGTCGTGCAGGCGAGAACATCGGTGCACTGCTGCGTGGCGTGAAGCGTGAAGACGTAGAGCGTGGTCAGGTACTGGCCAAGCCGGGCACCATCAAGCCGCACACCAAGTTTGAATCTGAAGTGTACGTGCTGTCCAAAGAAGAAGGTGGTCGTCATACCCCGTTCTTCAAAGGCTACCGTCCGCAGTTCTACTTCCGTACTACCGACGTGACCGGTACCATCGAACTGCCGGAAGGCGTAGAGATGGTAATGCCGGG
>NZ_JAJNOE010000034.1:0-1470 GCF_027854445.1 Aeromonas sp. PI_26 | reverse complement strand
TGGTTATGCCCTGCGCGGCCTTGATCTGGTGGTCTCCGGCAACGTGCCGCAGGGGGCGGGGCTCTCCTCCTCCGCCTCGCTGGAAGTGGCCATTGGTCAGGCCTTCAAAGAGGCGCTGGGGCTCGGCATCACTCAGGCCGAGATCGCCCTCAACGGCCAGCAGGCGGAGAACAAGTTCGTCGGCTGCAACTGCGGCATCATGGATCAGATGATATCCGCCAGCGGCAAAACCGATCATGCCCTGCTGCTCGACTGCCGCTCGCTGGAGACCCGTCTCATCCCAATGCCAAGCGATCTGGCAGTGCTGATCGTCAACTCCAACGTGCGTCGCGGTCTGGTGGACAGCGAGTACAACACTCGCCGTCAGCAGTGCGAGGCCGCCGCCCGTCACTACGGGGTCAAGGCGCTGCGCGACCTCGATCTGGCCGGACTGGAAGCGGGCAAAGCCGGGCTGGATGAGACCTGCTATCGCCGTGCCCGCCACATCGTCGGTGAAAACGCCCGCACCCTGGCGGCCGCCGATGCGCTAGCGAGCCACGATCTGACACGACTCGGCGAGCTGATGGCCGAATCGCACGCAGCCATGCGCGACGACTTTGAAATCACAGTGCCCGCCATCGACGGGCTGGTGGAGATCATCAAGGCTAAAATCGGCACAGATGGCGGCGTGCGGATGACCGGCGGCGGCTTCGGCGGCTGCGTGGTCGCCCTGTTGCGCCCCGAGAAAGTGGCCGAGGTGATCGCCGCCGTCGAGAGGGAGTATCCGACTGTCTCTGGCTTAAAGGCTGATTGCTATGTTTGTCGGTCAACTGATGGCGCTTGTAGAAATTAAAAAAAACTAGGAACTCAAAAATGAAAAAGACCAAAATTGTCTGCACCATCGGCCCGAAGACGGATTCAAAAGAAATGCTGGCCAAAATGCTGGACGCCGGCATGAACGTCATGCGCCTGAACTTCTCTCACGGTGATTACGAAGAGCACGGCACCCGTATCCGCAACCTGCGCGAAGTGATGGCCGAGACCGGCAAGCGCGCAGCTATCCTGCTGGATACCAAGGGTCCGGAAATCCGTACCATGAAGCTGGAAGGTGGCAATGACGTAGCACTGGTTGCTGGCCAGACCTTCACCTTCACCACCGACCAGACCGTGGTTGGCAACAAAGACAAAGTGGCCGTGACCTATGCAGGTTTCGCCAACGACCTGCGCGTCGGCAACCGCATCCTGGTTGACGACGGCCTGATCGGTCTGGACGTCATCGAAATCACCGAGCGCGAAGTTGTTTGTAAAGTGCTGAACAACGGCGATCTGGGCGAAAACAAGGGCGTCAACCTGCCGGGCGTCTCCATCAAGCTGCCGGCCCTGGCCGAGAAAGACAAGCGCGACCTGATCTTCGGTTGCGAGCAGAGCGTTGATTTCGTTGCTGCTTCCTTCATCCGCAAGAAAGAAGACGTACTGGAAATCCGTGAGCAC
>NZ_JAJNOE010000032.1:0-2874 GCF_027854445.1 Aeromonas sp. PI_26 | reverse complement strand
GCGCTTACACACCCCACCTATCAACGTTGTGGTCTCCAACGGCCCTTTAGGACCCTCAAGGGGTCAGGGATGACTCATCTCAGGGCTCGCTTCCCGCTTAGATGCTTTCAGCGGTTATCGATTCCGAACTTAGCTACCGGGCAGTGCCACTGGCGTGACAACCCGAACACCAGAGGTTCGTTCACTCCGGTCCTCTCGTACTAGGAGCAACTCCCTTCAATCATCCAACGCCCACGGCAGATAGGGACCGAACTGTCTCACGACGTTCTGAACCCAGCTCGCGTACCACTTTAAATGGCGAACAGCCATACCCTTGGGACCGACTTCAGCCCCAGGATGTGATGAGCCGACATCGAGGTGCCAAACACCGCCGTCGATATGAACTCTTGGGCGGTATCAGCCTGTTATCCCCGGAGTACCTTTTATCCGTTGAGCGATGGCCCTTCCATTCAGAACCACCGGATCACTATGACCTACTTTCGTACCTGCTCGACCTGTCCGTCTCGCAGTTAAGCTGGCTTATGCCATTGCACTAACCTCCTGATGTCCGACCAGGATTAGCCAACCTTCGTGCTCCTCCGTTACTCTTTGGGAGGAGACCGCCCCAGTCAAACTACCCACCAGGCACTGTCCGCGAGCCCGATTCAGGGCCCTGCGTTAGAACATCAAACATACAAGGGTGGTATTTCAAGGACGGCTCCAGCGCAACTGGCGTCACGCCTTCAAAGCCTCCCACCTATCCTACACATGTAGGTTCAATGTTCAGTGCCAAGCTGTAGTAAAGGTTCACGGGGTCTTTCCGTCTAGCCGCGGGTACACCGCATCTTCACGGCGAATTCGATTTCACTGAGTCTCGGGTGGAGACAGCATGGCCATGGTTACACCATTCGTGCAGGTCGGAACTTACCCGACAAGGAATTTCGCTACCTTAGGACCGTTATAGTTACGGCCGCCGTTTACCGGGGCTTCGATCAAGAGCTTCGCTTGCGCTAACCCCATCAATTAACCTTCCGGCACCGGGCAGGTGTCACACCCTATACGTCCACTTTCGTGTTTGCAGAGTGCTGTGTTTTTGATAAACAGTCCCAGCCATCTGGTCACTGCGACTCCCGACAGCTCCATCCGCAAGGGACTTCACCATCAAGAGCGAACCTTCTCCCGAAGTTACGGTTCTATTTTGCCTAGTTCCTTCACCCGAGTTCTCTCAAGCGCCTTGGTATTCTCTACCCGACCACCTGTGTCGGTTTGGGGTACGATGACTTGTAATCTGAAGCTTAGAGGCTTTTCCTGGAAGCAGGGCATCAATGGCTTCCACACCGTAGTGTGTTCGTCTCGTGTCTCAGTGTTGTGTCTCCGGATTTGCCTAGAAACACCACCTACGCACTTTCACCAGGACAACCGTCGCCTGGCCCACCTAGCCTTCTCCGTCCCCCCATCGCAATTACAAGTCGTGCAGGAATATTAACCTGCTTCCCATCGACTACGCCTTTCGGCCTCGCCTTAGGGGTCGACTCACCCTGCCCCGATTAACGTTGGACAGGAACCCTTGGTCTTCCGGCGAGGAGGCTTTTCACCCCCTTTATCGTTACTTACGTCAGCATTCGCACTTCTGATATCTCCAGCATACCTCTCGATACACCTTCGCAGACTTACAGAACGCTCCCCTACCACTTGCACTAAGTGCAAATCCGCGGCTTCGGTGCCTGGTTTGAGCCCCGTTACATCTTCCGCGCAGGCCGACTCGACTAGTGAGCTATTACGCTTTCTTTAAATGATGGCTGCTTCTAAGCCAACATCCTAGCTGTCTGAGCCTTCCCACATCGTTTCCCACTTAACCAGAACTTTGGGACCTTAGCCGGCGGTCTGGGTTGTTTCCCTCTTCACGACGGACGTTAGCACCCGCCGTGTGTCTCCCGGATAGTACTTACTGGTATTCGGAGTTTGCATGGGGTTGGTAAGTCGGGATGACCCCCTAGCCCAAACAGTGCTCTACCCCCAGTAGTATTCGTCCGAGGCGCTACCTAAATAGCTTTCGGGGAGAACCAGCTATCTCCGAGTTTGATTGGCCTTTCACCCCCAGCCACAGGTCATCCCCTAACTTTGCAACGTTAGTGGGTTCGGTCCTCCAGTTGATGTTACTCAACCTTCAACCTGCCCATGGCTAGATCACCCGGTTTCGGGTCTACACCTTGCAACTAGACGCCCAGTTAAGACTCGGTTTCCCTACGGCTCCCCTATACGGTTAACCTCGCTACAAAATGTAAGTCGCTGACCCATTATACAAAAGGTACGCAGTCACCCCGAAGGGCTCCCACTGCTTGTACGTACACGGTTTCAGGTTCTATTTCACTCCCCTCACAGGGGTTCTTTTCGCCTTTCCCTCACGGTACTGGTTCACTATCGGTCAGTCAGGAGTATTTAGCCTTGGAGGATGGTCCCCCCATATTCAGACAGGATGTCACGTGTCCCGCCCTACTCGATTTCACATCAAGGTTGTTTTCGTGTACGGGGCTATCACCCTGTATCGCCGGCCTTTCCAGGACCGTTCCACTAACTTCCAAGATGCTTAAGGGCTAATCCCCGTTCGCTCGCCGCTACTGAGGGAATCTCGGTTGATTTCTTTTCCTCGGGGTACTTAGATGTTTCAGTTCTCCCGGTTCGCCTCTGTTACCTATGTATTCAGTAACAGATACCCGAGTTATCTCGGGTGGGTTTCCCCATTCGGAAATCTGTGAGTAATAGCGTCTCTTACCGACTTCTCACAGCTTATCGCAGGTTAGTACGTCCTTCATCGCCTCTGACTGCCAAGGCATCCACCATGTACGCTTAGTCACTTAACCATACAACCCCAAGAAGTGTCGGTGAAACCGGCAC
>NZ_JAJNOE010000031.1:0-15760 GCF_027854445.1 Aeromonas sp. PI_26 | reverse complement strand
GAGCTCGCCTTTTTCAATCTGCTCGACCAGTGCCAGTTTAAAAGTCAGCGAGTAATCGCGCTGCGTCCGTTTCACACCTTGTCCCATCGGGCTCTCCATTTATTGGGGGGAAAGGTGTAAACCATATTCAGGACGGGACACGCCCAACAAAAAGGCCTCATCGCGAGGCCTTTTTTACCACTATCTGGCAGTAGATCAGGAGGGCTGATCACCCTTGTTACGAGCGCTCTGGGCACCTGGCGGCAAGGGTTTGCGCGCCATCAACTCCAGCTCCAACAGCGCATAGCGGTGCTCGATAAAGTCATAGACGTTGTTGGATAAGGCCAGCTTGAAGTAGCTGATGGCCTCCTTGCGGTTGCCTTTGCCCAGCTCGAACTTGCCCAGATAGAAGTAGGTTTCACACAGGCGCTCGGCAAGCTCCCGGTTATCCTTCACCCCTTTCACCACGTTGCCCATCAGCTGGGAAGCGTTGATCTCGCCGGTATAGAGGCGAACCAGATCCCAGTTCCAGGCGTCGTCATCGTACTTGTTGAGACGCTCGCGCATCCGGCTCATGGCGGCCGACGGGTCGAGTTTCTGCTCAGCCAGATAGAGCCAGATCACCCGATAGGGGTCTTCCGGCTGCGCCTCGTAGAAACGCTTCATATCGGCCGCGGCCAGCTCGGGACGGTTACCGTAATAGAGGGCGATGCCACGGTTGAGATAGGCATAGTCATAGTCCGGCGCCAGTTCGAGGGCGGAATCGAACGCATCATAGGCTTCGTCGTAATTCTGCTGCTGTACCAGATAGACGCCGATGAAGTTGTAGGCTTCGGCGAAATCCGGCTTCTCCCGCAGGGCACGGTTGAAATCGAGCCGCGCGAGGGAACGCAGACCAACCCGATCAAACACCACGGCACGCTCATAGAACAACTCTGCCCGTTGCTCGGTGGTCAGTTCCATTTCACTGAGCATCTGCCCGAGTCTGGCGAGCGCCAGCTCACTCTGGTAGGAGACCTGCAGGGGGGTCGCCAACACCAGTGAAGCAGGCTGCGGCTTGGGAACCTTGGGGGTGTTAACCTGACTGCTACTGCTGCAACCCCACATGGGAAGCAACAACAGGATACCGAGGAGGTATCCAATCCCTTTCCTGACGTTCAATGAACACTCCGACGCTTACGCTTGACCCCGCATATGGTAAAGGTCAACTGCCGCTTTGTCATGTAGCTGTGCCCCTCTACCTCAAATAAATCAGGATTCGACAGGGTATCCGGCATCGCACCAACCGCGAAAGCCGCCGTCGACGCTGATCACCTTGCGATAACCCATCTGTTGCAGGTTGTCCGCAGCCAGAATGGAGCGAAAACCACCACCACAATAGAGGTAGAGCTCGGTCTCAAGATCCGGGAACTGGGTCTCGATATCCCGCTCAATCACGCCACGACCCAGATATCGGGCACCGGGCAGATGGCCTTTGGCCCACTCGCTCTCTTCCCGCACGTCGATCAGGTGAAACGTGCGCCCTTCATCCTGCCAGCGCTTGATCTGGTGAACATCGGTTTCGGTGATGCGGGAGCGGATCCCGTCAACCAGCGCCAAAAAACGGGGATTGTGATGCATGACAAACTCCTGTTGTTTAAATCATGTGCGTCAGCAAACGACACGCAGAGATAAGAAAAGAGCGCCATGAGGCGCTCTTCACTGTTACGGCAGGATTTCCTGTTGGTCCGCCCCCTCTTTCTCTACCTGGGTTGGCAGCATGTGCTCGCGCTTGACGCCGAGGAACATGGCAAACGCACTCGCCACATAGATGGAGGAGTAGGTACCGAACGCCACACCGATCACCATGGCCACGGCAAAACCGTGGATCAGCGCACCGCCCTTGAGCAGCAGCGCCAGCACCACGATAAAGGTAAGGCCAGAGGTGATGATGGTACGACTCAGGGTCTCGGTCATGGAGAGATCCAGAATGTACTCGGTATCCCCTTTACGCACCTTGCGGAAGTTCTCCCGCAAGCGGTCGAACACCACGATAGTATCGTTCAGGGAGTAACCCACCAGTGTCATCAGTGCCGCCAGTACGGTCAGGTCGAACTCGTACTGGAAGTAGGCAAAGACACCCAGCGTGATCACCACGTCGTGCACCAGGGAGAGAATCCCCCCCAGCGCCAGACGCCATTCGAAACGCACTGCCACGTAGGCCAGGATACAGAGGATGGAGGCCAGCATGGCCAGCGCACCGTCGGTCGCCAGTTCATCCCCCACGGAGGGGCCGACGAACTCGACGCGTTTGAGCACAGCGCCCTCGTCGAGCTGCTTGGCCGCCGCCAGCACTTCGTTACCCTGTTGTTCTACCTTGACCCCCTCTTTCGGGGTCAGGCGGAACAGCACGTCACGGCTGGAGCCAAAGTGTTGCAGGGTTGCCCCTTCAATCTTCTGCTCTTCCAGAGCGTCATGGATCTTGTCCAGGCTCACCGACTGCTGGAACCCCACCTCGATGGTGGTACCACCGGTAAAGTCCAGACCCCAGTTCAGCCCCCGATCAAACAGGAAGAACAGGGCTACCACCATCAGCACGGAAGAGAAAACCACACCCGGCTTGGCATAACGCATAAACGGGATCGGTTTTTCAAAATGTAGAATCTGAAACATTTCTCTATCCTCAGATGGGCAGCTTGTCGATACGCCGTCCACCCCAAGCCAGGTTGATAATGGCACGGGAAACTGTGATGGCAGTAAACATGGAGGCGGTCAGACCAATGCCCAGCGTCAGGGCAAAGCCCTTGATGGCGCCGGTGCCGATACCGAACAGGATCACACAGGTGATCAGCGAGGTCACGTTGGAGTCGGCGATGGTGGAGAATGCTCGATCAAAGCCCAGATGGATGGCTTGCTGAACACCACGACCGTTGCGGATCTCTTCACGAATACGCTCGTAGATCAGTACGTTAGCATCCACCGCCATACCCAGCGTCAAGACGATACCGGCGATACCCGGCAATGTCATGGTGGCACCCGGGATCATCGACATGATGCCGACAATCAACACCAGGTTCATACAGAGCGCCAGGTTGGCAACCCAGCCGAACGCGCGGTAGTAGATCCCCATGAACAGCACAATCACCAGCATGGCCCAGCCGATGGCTTCCATACCGCTGTCGATGTTCTGTTGACCCAGGCTCGGGCCAATGGTGCGCTCTTCCACGATCTGGATCGGGGCGATCAGGGCACCGGCACGCAGCAGCAGCGCCAGGTTGTGGGCTTCGTTGGCGTTGTCGATACCTGTGATACGGAACTGGCTGCCAAGACGCGACTGGATGGTGGCGACGTTGATCACCTCCTCCTGCTTGCGGAACTTGCGCTTGCCATCCGGGCCCGGTTGACCGACCGGCTTGTACTCGATGAAGACGGTCGCCATCCCTTTACCGACGTTGTCCTTGGTAAAGTTGGCCATCTTGTTGCCACCCTGGCCATCCAGCTTGATGTTGACCTGGGGACGGCTGTACTCGTCGAAACCGGACTGGGCACCCACGATGTGGTCACCGGTCAGGATCACTCGCTTGTGCAGTACCACGGGACGACCATTGCGATCGTTGTAGACCTTGGAGCTGGGCGGGACACGGCCATCGGCCGCAGCCTGGATGTCGGCAGTCTCATCGACCATGTGGAATTCCAGGGTAGCGGTTGCCCCCAGGATCTCCTTGGCGCGAGCAGTATCCTGAATACCGGGCAGTTCAACGACAATGCGCTCGGCGCCTTGCTGTTGTACCAGCGGCTCGGCCACACCCAGTTCGTTGACCCGGTTACGGATGATGGTGATGTTCTGCTCGAGGGCGTACTTCTTCACTTCCTTGATCTTGGCTTCGCTCAGACCAGCCAGCAGGATGAACTCATCCCCTTTCTGCTCGGTAGTGAAAGTCAAATCAGGGTTCTGACGACGCAGATGAGAAACGGCGCGTTCCTGATCGGCTTCGTCACGGAAGATCACCTGCACCTGATCTCCGACCCGGCGCACGCCGGAATAACGGATCTTCTGGGTGCGCAGCTCGGAGCGGAAATCCTGCACCATCTGCTCTTGCTGCTTGGTCAGTGCTTCGGCCATGTCCACTTCCATCAGGAAGTGCACACCACCGCGCAGATCAAGACCCAGCTTCAGAGGCGCCGCACCGATGGCTTCGAGCCAGGCGGGAGTGGAAGGTGCCAGGTTGAGTGCGGTAATGAAGTTGTCGCCCAGCTTGTTGGCAACGATATCGCGCGCCTTCAGCTGGTCTTCGGTGTTCTTGAAACGGATCAGGATAAAACCGTGCTCGAATGCAGCATGTTTGACCGGGATCTTGGCCGCTTCAAGGGTCTCTTTCACCAGATCAAGAGTATCTAGCTTGACTTCGGCACCACGGCTGGCAGAAACCTGCAAAGCCGGATCTTCGCCGTAAAGATTGGGGGCTGCATATAGAAAACCGATGGCGATCACCAGGATCACCATCAGGTATTTCCACAGCGGATAGCGATTCAACACGCTGTGCTCCTTGGGAGATTAAAGGGACTGGATAGAACCCTTGGGCAGAACGGCAGAGACGAAGTCCTTTTTGATGGTGACTTGAGTCTGGTCGTTCAGGGCGATCACCAGGTAATCGCTGTCTGCAGCCACTTTGGCAATTTTGCCAACCAGGCCACCGGAAGTGAGCACTTCATCACCCTTGGACAAGGAGCTCATCAGATTGCGGTGATCCTTGGCACGTTTGGCCTGGGGACGATAGATCATGAAGTAGAAGATCAGGCCGAATACGGCCAGCATGATGATCATTTCCATACCACCACCCTGTGCACCCGGTGCTGCGCCTTCTGCATACGCCTTGGAGATAATGCTCATTTAACAACCTCTTATTGATGTAGATAAAAAAACAAAATTATATGTTGTTGTTATTTAACGTCATTTTCAGCTAGCGGAGGCACAGGCTTCCCTTGCCGACGGTAAAACTCTGTTACAAAGTCGTCTAATTTACCCTGCTCGATCGCGTCCCGCAAACCCTGCATCACACGCTGGTAATAACGCAGGTTATGAATCGTATTCAGACGGGCACCGAGGATCTCGTTGCACTTGTCCAGATGGTGCAGGTAGCTGCGGCTGTAGTTCTTGCAGGTGTAGCAATCGCACTCGGCATCCAGGGTACTGGTGTCGTTGCGATGTTGGGCGTTGCGGATCTTCACCACACCATCGGTGGTGAACAGGTGGCCGTTGCGGGCGTTGCGGGTCGGCATGACGCAGTCGAACATGTCGATACCGCGGCGCACCCCTTCCACCAGATCTTCCGGCTTGCCGACACCCATCAGGTAACGCGGCTTGTCGGCCGGAATTTTCGGACAGACGTGCTCGAGGATGCGGTGCATGTCCTCTTTGGGTTCACCCACTGCCAGACCACCGACCGCATAACCGTCGAAACCGATCTCCAGCAGCCCCTTGAGGGAGACATCCCGCAGATCTTCGTAGACCGAGCCCTGAATGATGCCGAACAGGGCGTTCTTGTTACCCAGCGCATCAAACTTGTCGCGGGAACGCTTGCCCCAGCGCAGGGACATCTCCATGGACTTGCGCGCTTCTTCATAAGTGGCCGGGTACGGGGTGCACTCGTCGAATATCATCACGATGTCGGAGCCCAGATCGTACTGGATCTCCATGGACTTCTCGGGGTCGAGGAAGATCTTCTCGCCATTGATGGGGTGACGGAAGTGGACGCCCGCTTCGGTGATCTTGCGAATATGGCCCAGGCTGAACACCTGGAAACCACCGGAGTCGGTCAGGATCGGGCCCTGCCAATTCATGAAGTCATGCAGATCGCCGTGGGCACGCATCACTTCCTGACCCGGACGCAGCCAGAGGTGGAAGGTGTTACCCAGCAGGATCTGGGCGCCGGTTTCACGCACTTCTTCCGGGGTCATCCCCTTGACGGTGCCGTACGTCCCGACCGGCATAAAGGCCGGCGTTTGTACCACACCACGTTCGAAGACCAGTTGACCGCGACGGGCACGGCCGTCGGTGGTTTTCAGTTCAAATTTCATTGCTACCTCGGCTGCGTCAGATAAACAGTCTGACAATAGGAGGGCCGCTCACGGCCCGGTAAATAAGCTGAAGCTTATGCTTCAACCTGGCGACGGGTGACGAACATGGCGTCCCCGTAGCTGAAGAAACGGTACTGACCGGCCACAGCTGCCTGATAGGCCGCCATCACGTTGTCATAACCGGCGAAGGCGCTGACCAGCATGATCAGGGTCGACTCCGGCAGATGGAAGTTGGTGACCATGGCATCGACAATCTGGAACTGGTAGCCAGGGAAGATGAAGATATCGGTGTCACTAAAGAAGGGCGCCAGCGGTTTGCCCTGTGCCAGGGTGACCTTGGCCGCGCTCTCCAGCGAACGCACCGATGTGGTACCTACCGCAATCACCCGACCACCACGGGCACGGGTGGCCGCGATGGCATCTACCACCTCTTGCGGCACTTCCGCATACTCGGAATGCATGTGGTGATCTTCAATCTTCTCAACCCGCACCGGCTGGAAGGTCCCCGCCCCTACATGCAGGGTGACGAAGGCCGTTTCAACCCCTTTGGCCCGAATTTTCTCAAGCAGCGGCTCATCAAAGTGCAGACCGGCGGTCGGCGCCGCGACGGCGCCCGGCTTTTGATTGTAAACGGTCTGGTAGCGCTCCTTGTCGGCATCCTCGTCGGGACGGTCGATATAGGGGGGCAGCGGCATGTGGCCGATGGCCTCCAAAATCTCCAGCACCGGACGCGGGTCTAGGAAGTGGATCTCGAACAGAGCGTCGTGGCGGGCACGCATCTCTGCCTCCACACCACCATCCATGATCATCCGGGTGCCGGGCTTGGGCGCCTTGGAGGCCCGGACATGTGCCAGCACGCAGTGCTCGTCCAGAATGCGCTCGACCAGTACCTCCAGCTTGCCGCCGCTGGCCTTCTGGCCAAACATGCGTGCCGGAATGACACGGGTGTTGTTGAATACCAGCAGGTCACCCGGATTGAGCTGATCCAGCACATCCACAAATTGACCGTGGCGCAGGGCGCCAGTTTGACCATCGAGCTGCAACAGGCGGCTGGCGGTACGCTCTGCCATCGGATAGCGGGCAATCAGCTCGTCTGGCAGATCAAAATGAAAATCGGATACTTGCATCTTTCACCTCGGGGGGAATCGGCGGCTAGTCTAGTTATCCCCATCTTCCAAGGCAACCCAAAAGACCAAAAACCCAAGAGAGACAAGGGGTAGCGAGCAATATTGAGACACACCTCCGGTTAATGATTCTTTAATGTTCTGTATTGACCCTGATCATGTTTTGCCAGTTGGGGCTGGGCTAGGGTGAAAGCAGATACACAAGGAGGCCCACCATGATGACCCTATCCGAAATCATGACCGAACATCCCTTTACCCTGGGTCCGTCAAACAGTGTCAAACAGGCGATGGACCTGATGCAGCAGGAGCGGATCCGCCACATTCCCATCGTCGACGAGCAGCATCACCTGCTGGGGTTGGTAACCCTCACCGATATCCTGGCCACCCGGGAATCCAAGCTGCTGCTCATCAGCCCGGAGCGGGAAGCCGAATTTACCGACAGCGTGCAACTCGACGAGATCATGACACGGCAAGTGGCGAGCGTAGATCCTCACGCCGGCATCAAGGAGGCGGCACTTTACCTGCAGCGGCACAGATATGGCTGCCTGCCGGTCCTCAAAGGACGCAAGCTGATCGGCATTGTCACCGAGTCGGACTTTATTTCCGTGGCCATCAACCTGCTGGAATTGATGGAAGAGCAGGAACCACCTACCGACTTTTGACAGATTCAGCTGTAATTAAATTACAATAAAAGCGTTTTCAGCCGTCAAAATAAGCTGAAATGATGAAACACTTTCATTTTGATTGAAAAATTACACCAAATGCTTGCCTTGTGATCTGCGTCACACTATCATCCCTCTCATGCAATAGTTGCCGAGGGGGAGACGAGGGATTGTGCACCCATTATCTTCCTCTCATATGTCTGCAAGTTTGCACACCCCGTAGTTAGTCTTTGCTGTAAAGCATTTGTTTATATAGCCATTCCTTGTTTGATGACCCGGCCCTGTCGTTGCGATAGCGCCGGGATTTTTTTATCCGCGTTTTCTGCTCTCCCCCTTGCCAGCACATCCCCATCGCTGCAAGCAGCAGCCTCAACCTCCTGCGCCACCTGTTTGCACCACCGTTTATCTCATCGCGTCATCGTGACTCTGCACACCCCTTCTTATGCCTTGAAAAGGCGATGTAGCGCACAGATATTGAACCACGACAAGGAGTTATCTCAGTAGGTCAGAGATATTCATGTTAGGTACAGCCATAGTGAGCTATCTAATAAGTAGATTTAAGCGATTCAAAATTGCGGCTTTTATCGATTAACGGAAGCCCCTATGATGAATTCATCGAAAGTTAAGCGCCTCGTCTGGCAAGACTCTTCAACACCAGACCGGCATATGTACATCACCAAGGAGCAATTACATGTCTACCTACATCAACACTGAAATCAAGCCGTTCAATGCTACCGCCTACCACAATGGCAAATTCGTTCAGGTGTCTGACGCTGACCTGAAAGGCAAGTGGTCCGTGGTCTTCTTCTACCCGGCTGACTTCACCTTCGTTTGCCCGACCGAGCTGGGCGACCTGGCTGACAACTACGCTGAATTCCAGAAGCTGGGCGTTGAGATCTACTCTGTCTCTACCGATACCCACTTCACTCACAAAGCATGGCACGACACTTCTGACACCATTCAGAAGATCCAGTACCCGATGATTGGTGACCCGACTGGTACCATCACCCGCAACTTCGGCGTGATGATCGAAGAAGCTGGTCTGGCTGACCGCGGTACCTTCGTGATTGACCCGCAGGGCATCATCCAGATCGTCGAGATCAACGCTGGCGGCATCGGCCGTGACGCACTGGAACTGCTGCGCAAAGTCAAAGCCGCCCAGTACGTTGCCTCCCACCCGGGTGAAGTGTGCCCGGCTAAATGGAAAGAAGGCGAAGCCACTCTGGCCCCGTCCCTGGACCTGGTAGGCAAGATCTAAGCCTCCCGCTTCCAAGACCGGCCCGCATAAGGGCCGGTCTGCTTTCCGGCATTTCCAAATAGGCCTGAAAGCAGACCGACTCACATTTAATGCCAACTCGCCATTACAAGAAGGAATTCGACCATGTTGGATACCAACCTCAAACAACAGCTGAACACCTATCTGCAGTACATCGTCAATCCCATCGAGATCAGCGTGTCCGGCAACGACAGCGACAAATCTGCAGAGCTGCTGGCACTGGCCAGCGAGATCGCCGAGATGTCCCCCAAGATCACCCAGACCTCTGGCACTGCCGCTCGCAAGCCTTCCATGAGTGTCGCGCCGCAGGGCCAAGCCCCGCGCGTTCACTTTGCCGGCATCCCCATGGGTCATGAATTTACCTCTCTGGTGCTCGCCCTGCTGCAAAGCGGCGGCCACCCCTCCAAGGCCGATGCGGCCGTGCAGGAGCAGATCCGCAATCTCAAGGGTGAGTTCCACTTCGAGACCTATATCTCCCTCTCCTGCCACAACTGCCCGGACGTAGTACAGGCCCTCAACCTGATGGCGACCCTGAATCCCGGCATCACTCACACCATGATCGATGGCGCCCTGTTCCAGGAAGAGGTTACCGAGCGTCAAATCATGGCGGTACCGAATGTCTACCTGAACGGCCAACCGTTCAGCCAGGGCCGTATCTCGCTGGAAGAGATCGTCGCCAAACTCGATACAGGTGCTGCCGAGCGCAAGGCCGCCGAGCTGAATGAGAAAGCTCCCTACGACGTACTGGTGGTGGGCGGTGGCCCGGCTGGCGCCGCAGCGGCTATCTATGCCGCTCGTAAAGGCATTCGCACCGCCATCGTTGCCGAGCGTTTCGGTGGTCAGGTGATGGACACCGTCGGCATCGAGAACTTTATCTCCGTGCCCTATACCGAAGGCCCCAAGCTGGCCGCCAGCCTGGAGCAGCACGTCAAACAGTACGGCGTGGAAGTGATCACCGAACAGCGTGCCGCCGCCATCAGCAAAGATGGGTATGTGAACGTGGATCTCGCCTCTGGCGCCACCTTGAAGAGCCGTGCCGTGATCCTGGCGACCGGTGCCCGCTGGCGCGACCTGAACGTGCCGGGCGAACTCGAGTACCGCACCAAGGGCGTGGCCTACTGCCCGCACTGCGATGGCCCCTTCTTTAAGGGCAAACGGGTTGCGGTGATCGGGGGTGGTAACTCCGGCATCGAGGCGGCCATCGATCTGGCTGGCATCGTCGAGCATGTGACTGTGGTGGAGTTCGCCGACACCCTGCGTGCCGATGAAGTGCTGCAGAAGAAGGCTCGCTCCATGGGCAATATCGACATCATCATGAGCGCCCGCACCACCGAAGTGATCGGTGATGGTAGTAAGGTGGTCGGTATGGACTACGAAGATCGCACCACAGGTGAGATCAAACACCTGGCGGTAGCGGGCATCTTCGTCCAGATCGGCCTGGTACCGAACACCGAGTTCCTGAAAGGGAGCGAGATTGCCATGACCCGCTTTGGCGAGATCGAGATCGATACCAAAGGGGCGACCTCCCTGCCCGGCGTCTACGCCGCAGGAGATGCCACCACGGTACCGTTCAAGCAGATCATCATCTCCATGGGTGCTGGCGCCACCGCTGCACTGGGTGCGTTTGATTACCTCATCCGCAACCCTGCTCCTGAAGCGACCAAGGCTGATGCTGTGACCGCCTGATAAACCCAGCGCAACAAAAAGCCGACGCCCGATGAAGTAAACACGAGCGTCGGCTTTTTTATATCTGCATCGATGCGCAATAAAAACCCCGCAGCAAATGGCGGGGTTGTTCATGACTGGACTTAAACGACGGGCATCACTCCAGCAAGAAAACAGCCTCGATATTATCACTTACCGTGATCTGCTGTTGTTGATAGCTGTTGTCCGCCATATCCGCCGCAGGTGCAGCCATCGCCATGGCCTGCACCACCTTCAGGTTGCGGCTGTAGGCGGTAATGGGCGAAGCATTACGGTACTCCACACTGTATACCTTGCCAAGCTTCATCCCGAACGCCTTGGCCAGAGATTCAGCCTTGGTTTTGGCATCCTCAACTGCATTCAAACGGGCCTGCTCCTTGATGACCTGCGGCGACTTCAACCCGTACTCAATCTGTGATACGGACTCCAGCCCAGCTTTGAGGGCGGTATCCATCAGGGGGCTCAATTTATCCAGTTGATAGAGTTTGACCGCCAATTGCCGCTGGGCACGGTATCCCAGCAATACCGGCTTTTTGTTCTCGCCATACTGATATTCCGGAGAGACCATCAGGTTGCCAGCCTCAACATCGCTGCGCTTGATCCCCAGCCCTTCCAGTTGGCTGAAAAAGGCTGCGACCTTGGTATCGACCTGCTGCTTGGCCTTGAGGCCCTGCTTATCCAGTGCACTCACCGCCACATTGAGGGTGAGCATATCGGGTTCGGTCTTCTGCTCGGCATAACCACTCACCACCAGATGGGGCGCTTGCGGCACTTCAATCGCCAGCAGCGGAGCACTGACAACCAGAGCAGAAAGAGTAAGAAGGGGACGCCACATAGAAAAAAACCTCAATCGGAAAGATTGAGGTCATTATGCCCGTGCAGTTACGGGATTCATATATCATGCGAGGGGGGGAACTGATCCAGTATCTGATTGGTCAGATCGAGACTGATGGTGACCACGCTGCAGACATCTGGGCTCTGCTCTACCTTATCTTGTGACGATGTCGCACCGCAGACCTGCACCTCATCATCGAAATGGAACGAGTCCCACGACAGAACATGTCCTTGCACCGCCTGTCCGAGATCGGTGCCACCAATTGCCTCCTCCATCGCAGACCAAGGGATGGTATCAGACGGCCCAAGCAAATTTTGCAACAACGGAGGGTGAAAACTGACCAGTGGATACTCCTGCTGACCCTGCTCATGGCCAACCAGAATCATGTTATGGGCAGACTCGGTATCCAAAACAGGCACATAGGTGATAGAGGCTGCAGCAAAGTCAACATAGAGCGAGCCCGCGACATCACCGGCCTCATTCTCTATCTCCATCCCATCCAGCCGATCACCGGCGATCGAGGCCTGATAGCCAAACTGACCTGCGCAGGTAATGTTGCCCTGTCCATCCCAGCTATAACGGATGCCATCAATGTCGACCCAGTTGAATGACTGCATGATTACCCTCTCTTCTACGGCCGCTATCTTATCCATCCACCTAAAGAAAAAACAGGGGCCAGGCAAGCCCGGCCCCGAGAGAGGGTTACGGATCAACCTTCAAGTTACCGTCATCCAGCAAGTGCTTGATGATCTCCTGATTGGAGCCCAGTGAGGCGAGGTCGAGTGAGTTCTGGAACTGGATGGTCAGTTCCGGGCTCCCACCGGCCCCGGCAGGATCTATCGTCAACGTCTTGGTCGTCGTGTTGAACTGCAGATAGTTGTCCAGCACGGCTGCCAGATCCTCGTTGTTCCCCACTGCAGGTACGCCGACCAGCAGATCCGAGAGATCCAGTACATCTCCACCATTGTTGGTATCACCTAAAGTGAAATCAGTAATGGTATCGATACTGCCGTCCGCATCCCCCGCCAGCCACTTGAAGGTGTCACTCTCCCCACCACCGGTCATGGTATCGCTGCCAAGGCCGCCGATCAGAATGTCCTTACCAAGGTCGCCCGTGAGTATATCGCTACCAGAACCACCATCCAGATAATCATCACCGACACCTCCAACAAGGGTGTCGTTCCCTTCCTGGCCAAAAAGGATATCGTTGCCACTGCCACCATATAGGGTGTCATTACCACCACTGCGGCTACTCTCCCCACTCAGCTCAGTAATATGGGTCCGGATGTAATCCACCGTCTGTTCACGTGTCCACCCATGACTGGACTCCAGCGTTTCAAATACCAGCCAACCAGAACCTTGGGGCAGATCCAGTCCCAACTCGCTGGCCAGCGTATCGGTATTGAGTACATCGCCAAACAGGATGTCATTGCCAACACCACCATCGGCCACGTCATTGCCGGCCCCCAGCAACACGGTAATCTGATCCCCCTCGGTCAGGGCTGCCGTCAACTGCTCGGCACTGGTCACAATCTGGGCATCGCCGATCAGGGCATTGAAACCCTGCTCGATCCGGATATTGTCTATCCGTACCTCAGCATTCCGGTCATTGGAGCTGTCGAGCAGTTCGAACACAAACCCGTATTGCCCGACAGGCAGTCCATCGGTTGTGATAGTGCTGTAAGCCGTCAAAACAGATGAACTAACGCCAGTAATGGTGCCCGTTTGCACTGGATTGAGCATATCCCAGACGCCACCCTCGAGTTTCACCAACTTCCAGGTGAAGCTGTCGCTGCTATTAACACCATTCAAGGCATACTGGAACTGCAGACTTGCTCCGGCTTGTGCCGCAGAAACCTGGATGGCATTGGCCACGGCGAGCGCCAATATTGTCCTGTCAGAATCAGAACCGGTTCGATCATCCCGGATCCGCAAGCTTCCATTTGTAACGGTATGCGATCCCTGAGCATCACCACTGAGCACCCATCCCGAGGCGGCATTTATGCCGCTACCACTACCAAATGTGGCCAAGTCAAGGAAGCTGCCTGCCGAGTAAAACTGATCTGCCGTTTCAGTCGTGTTATCAAAGAACTTCAACAAATCCTTGTTAACATCATTGGTCACCCCGATTGCATTGACCTGGCTGATGGCACTGAGTGAAACAAAAGCATCCACCGACTCCTTGATCACCTCAAATGTGGTGCTGTTGCCTGGTCCAGCGACCTGATTGCTGTCATTGAGGTAGTAAGTCGGGTTACCATCCGTGACAAAGAATGTCAGGTTCTGGTAACCGGGAGCAGCCTTGCTACCATCATTGAACCACTGCACGGCCTGATTGAACGCGGCTTCATAGTTGGTGCCACCATTGGCAACCAGTGCATCAATGGCATTGGTCAGGTTGCTCACATTACTGGCATCAAGCCCTACTATTGTCACACTCTCGCTGGCATTCGCCGCAAAACCAATCAAGGTGATATTGATCTCACCATCATGATCTTTCAACTGGTTCGCCAAATGGGTCAGGGAGGCCTTGAGCATACTCAGTCGTGATCCAGCCATACTGCCAGACACATCGACCACCAAGGCAATATTGTAATTCTCACCCGGGATGAAATTGGTACTGGTGCCGCCGATGTCCCCCACCACAATATCGTGACCAGCACCGCCTGCAACCAGACCATCCACACTACCGTTGGAGTTGGGCACCTTGTGATCATCATCCGTGCCGGGGGTCCCGGTAGTGTCGGGGGTATCCGAGGTGTTGCTACCCACAACCAGAATATTGGACGCGACGGGAGGCTCATTGCTCTTGACCGATACGGTAAAGTTGGCGCTGGCTTTATCTCCATCGGCATCAGTCAAGGTAGCACTGAAATCAAGGTCAATATCAGGAGGCGTGATCTTGTCGATCACTCCGAAATTCTCGATCCTCACTGAGTCATTGCCATTCAGCACAAAGCGGACATAAAGCTGGCTGAACTCCCCATCGGGTTCTATGCTGGCCAACTGCATCGACCCTTTGAGTCCTGACAGAACAAGCTCTCCGGAATCGACGACGGTCACGCCATCGGCAGCATAAGCCACCCACTGTATGGTGCTGGTATTGGTGTTGCCAACCCCGTAGACGTTGAAAGAGAGCCCATCAACGGCTGCAGTCGTGGATACCTTGAACCCTTCGTTATTGTCCAGGTTGCCGTTCTTAATCCCGAAACCATTGTTGTTCGGGTTGAGATTATCTGCATCACTCCCCGGCAGATCCTGAGGATTATTGACGCTGCCATTGAACAGCAGACCATCGAACAGTACACCAATCCCGCCAGCAGTAACCCCGCTCGTCTCAACAGGCCCTCCAGCACCGAACTGTGCCCCGATCGAGAAAGTCTGGGTTGGCTGGGGAGTAACCAGTTCAAAGCTGTAAGTATTGTCGTCATTGAGTGTCAATGTATAGAACACTTTAGGTGGCTGCCCACTACCATCAATGGTTGCTACCAGAGTCTTGCCATCAGTCGACAAGGTTTCGGTGATCCCTGCCAAATCAGGCCATCCAGTCAGTTTCAGTCCACCAGTACCCAGAGGGCCATCAGCACCAAAAGAGACGCCAAACAATCCACCGGTAGTGATGTCGGCTACATTCATCACTTCCAGACTTTCGATGCCTGTGATCACGGGCATATCGTCTTCAATAACAACACTGACCTGCTTGGTATCACTCAAGTCACCATCACTGGCTGACAGGTTGAAGGTAAATGTCTTCAGTCCTTCCTTATTGTCTCCAAATTCATGATCGATGGGCCCCAGCAAGGTGACGGTATATTTACCAACCGGATCTACAGATACTTGTATGACTGGGATCCCTCCCGCTGAACCCACCAGTGTCGCAGACCCTATACCACTCCACACAACTGGTACCCCTCCAGAGCTCAGGCCAGATGGAGCAGAAAGAGTGAACGTAAAGGTATTGCTGTCGATATCTGTCACACTTGCCGTCGCATGGGTCGAGGTGCTATCGGTAATATCGCCGGGATTGGGTGAATTGTCTGGATTGGATCCCGGTAATCCCTCCTCGGATATGCGCAGATCCGAGACAGTCAGCATGGGAGCATCGTTAGTTGCAGTGACGGTC
>NZ_JAJNOE010000030.1:0-18190 GCF_027854445.1 Aeromonas sp. PI_26 | reverse complement strand
CGACAACATCAAGATGGTTGTTACCCTGATTGCGCCGATCGCGATGGACGACGGCCTGCGTTTCGCTATCCGTGAAGGTGGCCGTACCGTAGGTGCTGGTGTTGTAGCTAAAGTTATCGCTTAATCTTTGGCTTACATAAATAAAGCAAAGCCCCTATAATAGGGGCTTTCTTATGCAGGGGCGTAGTTCGAATTGGTAGAACAGCGGTCTCCAAAACCGATGGTTGCGGGTTCGAGTCCTGCCGCCCCTGCCATATACCTCGTCTCGTACGGGGCTTTTGTGTCTTTGGTTACGTCAGATACAGGTGGGTTGTATGAGTGTTAGTTCTGAGAGCCAGGGCGGAAGCAAGGATACCCTGCTTTGGGGCCTGGTTTTCATTATCCTGGCGGCCGCTGTAGTGGGTAATTACCTGCTCAACGATGTTGTCGCTGCCGTCCGCGCCCTGGGTGTGGTCGTTGTCATTGCTGCTGCCGGTGCAGTAGCCCTGCAAACCACCAAGGGAAAGGCAACACTGGCATTCGCCCGTGAGTCTCGCCTGGAAGTCCGCAAGGTCGTATGGCCGACCCGTCAGGAAGCCATTCAGACAACCCTGATTGTGCTGGCGGTGACCGCCGTGATGGGGCTGCTGCTGTTCGTTCTGGACGGTGCCTTGGTCTGGTTGGTCAACCTGATTACCGGTGTGTAAGGATAAGCCATGACTGAACAACGTGAACAGCGTATGAGATGGTATGTCGTGCAGGCTTTTTCCGGCTATGAAGGCCGTGTAGCCAAGTCCCTGCGCGAACATATCAAGATGCATGGCATGGAAGACATGTTCGGTGAAGTACTGGTCCCGACCGAAGAAGTGGTCGAGATGCGTGCTGGCCAGAAGCGCAAGAGTGAGCGCAAGTTTTTCCCGGGTTATGTCCTGGTCCAGATGATCATGGATGAAACCACATGGCACCTGGTGCGTAACGTACCGCGTGTCATGGGCTTCATCGGCGGTACTTCCGACCGTCCGGCACCGATCTCCGACAAAGAGGCCGATGCCATCCTGAACCGTCTGCAGGATGCCCAGGACAAGCCGCGTCCGAAAACCCTGTTTGAACCGGGTGAAATGGTGCGGGTTGCCGATGGTCCGTTTGCCGACTTCAACGGTACCGTTGAAGAGGTAGATTATGAGAAGAGCCGCGTGAAGGTCTCTGTACTGATCTTCGGTCGTTCTACTCCTGTTGAACTGGATTTTGGTCAGGTCGAAAAAGGCTGATTGAATTCTGTACGTTTAACGGTTGTCAGGGGTAGCGAATATCTCTATAATTCGCTGCCCCTTTATTAGTTGGGGAGCCGTTTGCAGGAGCAAGTCTCCGAGGCGCTAGAACCCATTTTTGAGGTATTTTCCTAATGGCTAAGAAAGTCACAGCTTATATCAAGCTGCAGGTTGCTGCTGGTGCAGCCAACCCGTCTCCTCCCGTTGGTCCTGCACTGGGTCAACACGGTGTTAACATCATGGAATTCTGTAAGGCGTTCAACGCTCGTACAGAGAAGCTGGAAAAAGGTTCACCGACTCCGGTCGTGATCACCGTTTACAGCGACCGTTCCTTCACCTTCGAAACCAAGACTCCGCCTGCTTCCTTCCTGCTGAAGAAAGCTGCTGGCATCAAGTCTGGTTCTTCCAAGCCGAACAAAGACAAGGTTGGTAAGGTGACCGTTGCTCAGCTGCAAGAAATCGCCAAGACCAAAGAGCCGGATATGACTGGTGCCGATTTGGATGCAAAAGTACGTTGCATCGCAGGCTCCGCTCGTTCCATGGGTCTGGTAGTGGAGGATTAAGACAATGGCTAAACTTTCCAAGCGTATGCGCGTTATTCGCGAAAAAGTTGACGGTACCAAAGAGTACTCCATCAACGAAGCCATTGCCCTGCTGAAAGAACTGGCTACCGCCAAGTTCGTTGAAAGCGTTGACGTTGCTGTCAACCTGGGTATCGACGCTCGTAAATCTGACCAGAACGTACGTGGTGCTACTGTACTGCCGCACGGTACCGGTCGTGATGTACGCGTTGCCGTATTTACTCAAGGTGCCAACGCCGAAGCAGCAAAAGCTGCCGGTGCTGACCTGGTAGGTATGGATGACCTGGCCGATCTGGTTAAGAAAGGCGAGATGAACTTCGACGTAGTTATCGCATCCCCGGATGCAATGCGCGTTGTTGGTCAACTGGGTCAAATCCTGGGCCCGCGCGGCCTGATGCCGAACCCGAAAGTTGGTACTGTAACTCCTAACGTTGCCGAAGCTGTCAAGAACGCCAAGGCTGGTCAGGTTCGTTACCGTAATGACAAGAATGGTATCATCCATACCACTCTGGGTAAGGTTTCTTTCAACGAAGTTCAGCTGAAAGAAAACTTGGAAGCTCTGCTGGTTGCCCTGAAAAAAGGCAAGCCCTCTTCCGCCAAAGGTCAATTCATCAAGAAAGTCAGCATCTCCACCACCATGGGTGCCGGTGTTGCCGTAGACCAAGCTTCTCTGGAAGCTCAGGCCTAATTGATGGGTTTTACAAGGCGCAAAATTTAATCTATAATTTTGCGCCTTGATTGGTTGGGGGTTTCGACCTCCGTCCAAGACCGCAGGAGGCTGCAAAGCCTTAATGTTTCCTGCGTAGACGGTGCCGGAAACCCAGCGAGAAAGATTCTTTCTCTTCTGGAATCCTGCTACCGCATCGTTCCCCTCTGTTGTAAAGGTAGGGGGGATGTGTCAGTACTGGGTCAATAGACCCGGATTCAATCCAGGAGTTAAGCCAATGGCATTGGGACTCGAAGACAAAAAGGCAATTGTTGCTGAAGTCAACGAAGCTGCCAAAGGCGCTCTTTCTGCAGTTGTTGCCGATTCTCGCGGTGTAACTGTAGACAAGATGACCGTCCTGCGTAAAACCGCTCGTGAAGCCGGTGTGTACATGCGCGTTGTGCGTAACACCCTGCTGCGTCGCGCGGTAGAAGGTACCGAATACGAGTGCCTGAACGACGCATTTACCGGTCCTACCTTGATTGCTTTCTCTAACGAACACCCGGGCGCTGCTGCTCGTCTGTTCAAAGAGTTTGCCAAAGCGAACCAAAAGTTCGAAATCAAGGCTGGCGCTTTTAACGGTGAGTTTATCGCCGCAGCACAAATTGATCGTCTGGCCACGCTGCCGACTTACGAAGAAGCAATTGCGAAGTTGATGGCGACTATGAAAGAAGCCTCTGCTGGCAAGCTGGTTCGTACTATCGCTGCTGTTCGCGACCAGAAACAAGCTGCTGCTTGATTCTCGCCTATTTAGGCTGTTTGAGTTTATTCAACATCAGGAATTTTTGTCATGTCTATCACTAAAGACCAAATCATCGAAGCCGTTGCTTCCATGTCCGTAATGGAAGTTGTTGAGCTGATCGAAGCTATGGAAGAGAAGTTCGGTGTTTCTGCCGCTGCTGCCGTAATGGCTGGCCCGGCTGCTGCTGAAGCAGTAGAAGAGAAGACCGAGTTCGACGTAGTTCTGACTGCTGCTGGCGCCAACAAAGTTGCCGTTATCAAAGCCGTTCGTGGCGCTACCGGTCTGGGCCTGAAAGAAGCCAAAGATCTGGTAGAAGCTGCTCCGGCTAACCTGAAGGAAGGCGTGTCCAAGGACGAAGCTGAAGCTCTGAAGAAAGAGCTGGAAGCTGCCGGTGCTTCTGTTGAGATCAAATAATCTGCATTTATGTAGATTAGCCTGATAAAACAGGCTAGGGCTGGTGAATTTTTGTTCACCAGCCTTTTTGCGCTGTAGACTGAGAGCATTTCACACCGTTTACGACTCTCGGTGCACCAGCAATCCGGACTGTCTTCTTTCGTCCGGGCCAACACAAAACGGTGTTGAGACAGAGCTGTCCCGCGGGACAGAGTGGGTCACTTATCAGCGAGCTGAGGAACCCTATGGTTTACTCTTATACCGAAAAAAAACGCATTCGTAAGGACTTCGGTAAGCGAGACCAGGTACTGGACACGCCTTATCTGTTGTCCATTCAGCTGGACTCCTTCAAGCAGTTCATCGAGGCTGACCCGGAAGGTGAATATGGCCTAGAGGCCGCTTTCCGTAGCGTTTTCCCGATCACCAGTTACTCCGGTAGTGCTGAGCTTCAGTATGTCAGCTATCGCCTGGGTGAGCCGGTATTTGACGTAAAAGAATGCCAGATCCGTGGAGTGACCTACTCCGCGCCGCTGCGTGTCAAGCTTCGTATGGTTCTGTACGACCGTGAAGCAGCTGCCGGCACCGTCAAAGACATCAAGGAACAAGAAGTATACATGGGCGAAATTCCGCTCATGACCGAGAACGGCACCTTTGTTATCAATGGTACCGAGCGGGTTATCGTCTCCCAGCTGCACCGCAGCCCGGGCGTCTTCTTCGACCACGATAAAGGCAAAACTCATTCATCCGGTAAGGTACTGTATAACGCTCGCGTTATCCCCTACCGTGGCTCCTGGCTGGACTTCGAGTTCGATGCGAAAGACAACCTGTTTGTCCGTATCGACCGTCGTCGCAAACTGCCAGCATCCATTATTCTGCGCGCCCTGGACTTCACTTCCGAACAAATCCTGGCCACCTTCTTCGAGACCATCGGTTTTGAAGTAAAAGATGGCAAGTTGATGATGGATCTGGTGCCGGAGCGTCTGCGTGGTGAAACTGCGACCTTTGACATCGTGGCCAATGGCGCCGTGGTAGTTGAGACCGGTCGTCGTGTGACTGCGCGTCACATTCGTCAGTTGGAAAAAGATGCCGTTACCCAGATTGAGGTACCGGTTGAGTATGTTGTTGGCAAAGTTGCTGCCAAGGACTACGCACATCCGCAAACTGGCGAGATGGTCGTGACCGCCAACCAGGCGCTGAGCCTGGAAGCGATCGCCAACCTGTCCCAGGCCGGCTTCAAGCATTTCGAGGTTCTGTTCACCAACGAACTGGATCACGGTGCTTACATGTCCGAGACCCTGCGTGTCGACTCCAGCTCCAACCGTTTGGAAGCGCTGGTCGAGATCTATCGCATGATGCGTCCGGGCGAGCCGCCTACTCGCGAAGCTGCAGAACAGCTGTTCGAAAACCTGTTCTTCTCCGCCGAGCGTTACGACCTGTCTACCGTAGGTCGGATGAAGTTCAACCGCCGTCTGGGTCGTGAAGACGAGACTGGCGCGGGTGTACTGACCAAAGACGACATCGTCGATGTGATGAAGCGCCTGATCGACATCCGTAACGGTAACGACGAAGTGGACGATATCGACCACTTGGGTAACCGTCGTATCCGTTCTGTCGGTGAAATGGCTGAAAACCAGTTCCGCGTCGGCCTGGTGCGTGTCGAGCGTGCGGTCAAGGAGCGTCTCTCCCTGGGCGATCTGGACACTCTGATGCCGCAGGATCTGATCAACGCCAAGCCGATCTCCGCCGCAGTCAAAGAGTTCTTTGGTTCCAGCCAGCTGTCCCAGTTTATGGACCAGAACAACCCGCTCTCCGAAGTGACCCACAAGCGTCGTATCTCCGCGCTGGGCCCGGGCGGTTTGACTCGTGAGCGTGCCGGCTTTGAAGTCCGAGACGTACACCCGACTCACTACGGTCGTCTGTGCCCTATCGAGACTCCTGAAGGTCCGAACATCGGTCTGATCAACTCTCTGTCCGTGTACTCTCGTACCAACGAGTACGGTTTCCTCGAGACCCCGTACCGTAAGGTCATTGACGGTGTGATCACCGACGAAGTGGACTACCTGTCTGCTATTGAAGAAGGCAAGTACGTGATCGCACAGGCTAATGCCGCGACCACCGAAGATGGCCGTCTGAAAGATGAATTGATCCCGTGCCGTCACAAAGGTGAATCCACCTTTATGAACGCCGACCAGATCCAGTATATGGACGTGAGCCCGCAGCAGATCGTATCTGTGGCAGCGGCTCTGATCCCGTTCCTGGAACACGATGACGCGAACCGCGCATTGATGGGTTCAAACATGCAACGTCAGGCTGTACCGACTCTGCGTGCTGACAAGCCGCTGGTAGGTACCGGTATGGAACGCGCTGTGGCCGTTGACTCCGGTGTAACCGTAGTAGCCAAGCGTGGCGGCGTAATCGACTATGTCGATGCCTCCCGTATCGTCCTGAAGGTCAATGAAGATGAGCTGATGCCAGGCGAAGCCGGTATCGACATCTACAATCTGACCAAATACACCCGTTCCAACCAGAACACCTGTATCAACCAACGTCCTTGCGTGATGTTGGGTGAGCCGGTCATGGCTGGCGACGTACTGGCTGACGGCCCGTCCACCGACCTAGGTGAACTGGCGCTGGGTCAGAACATGCGCGTCGCGTTCATGCCGTGGAACGGTTACAACTTCGAAGACTCGATCCTGGTGAACGAGCGTGTTGTTCAGGAAGATCGCCTGACCACCATCCATATCCAGGAACTGGCCTGTATCTCCCGTGACACCAAGCTGGGTCCGGAAGAGATCACTGCTGACATCCCGAACGTGGGTGAAGCCGCTCTGTCCAAGCTGGACGAGTCCGGTATCGTCTACGTGGGTGCCGAAGTGAAGGGCGGCGACATTCTGGTCGGTAAGGTAACCCCAAAAGGTGAAACCCAGCTGACGCCGGAAGAGAAGCTGCTGCGCGCCATCTTCGGTGAGAAGGCGTCCGATGTGAAGGACTCCTCCCTGCGTGTACCGAACGGTGTGTACGGTACCGTGGTTGACGTGCAAGTCTTTACCCGCGATGGCGTGGAAAAAGACAAGCGCGCCAAAGAAATCGAAGAGATGCAGCTGAAGGAAGCGAAGAAGGACTTGACCGAAGAGTTCAAGATCCTGGAAGACGGCATTTTCGGCCGCTCCCGCAACCTGCTGCTGGCCGCCGGTTACAGCGAAGATCGTCTGAACAAGCTCGATCGCTCCAAGTGGTTTGAACTGGCCATCGAAGACGAAGGCAAGCAGACCGAACTGGAACAGATCGCTGAACAGCACGTTGAGCTGAAAGCCGAGTTCGACAAGAAATTCGAGAACAAGCGTCGCAAGATTATCCAGGGTGATGATCTGGCGCCGGGCGTACTGAAAATCGTCAAGGTTTATCTGGCAGTCAAGCGTCGCATCCAGCCGGGTGACAAGATGGCGGGCCGTCACGGTAACAAGGGTGTTATCTCCAAGATCTGTCCGGTCGAGGATATGCCTCATGACGAGTTCGGCCGTCCGGTCGACATCGTACTGAACCCGTTGGGCGTACCATCCCGTATGAACATCGGTCAGATCCTCGAAGTGCACCTGGGCCTTGCGGCCAAGGGTATCGGCGAGAAGATCGATCGCATGGTCAAAGAGCAGCGCGAGCTGCACGAGATGCGCAACTTCCTGCAACAGGTCTATGACCTGGGCGAGAAGGACACCCAGCAAGTGAACATCGCCGAACTGTCTGACGACGACGTACGTACCCTGGTGGGTAACCTGCGTAAGGGTCTGCCGGTTGCTACTCCAGTGTTTGATGGTGCCAAAGAGCGCGAAATCAAAGCCCTGCTGAAGCTGGCCGATCTGCCGGAATCCGGTCAGATTGATCTGTTCGACGGCCGTACCGGTAACCGCTTCGAGCGTAAAGTAACCGTTGGTTACATGTACATGCTCAAGCTGAACCACCTGGTCGACGACAAGATGCACGCGCGTTCTACCGGTTCTTATAGCCTGGTTACCCAGCAGCCGCTGGGTGGTAAGGCTCAGTTCGGTGGTCAGCGTTTCGGTGAGATGGAAGTGTGGGCCCTGGAGGCTTACGGTGCGGCATATACCCTGCAGGAGATGCTGACCGTCAAGTCTGACGATGTGAATGGCCGTACCAAGATGTACAAGAACATCGTGGATGGCGACCACCGTATGGAGCCGGGCATGCCCGAATCCTTCAACGTATTGCTGAAGGAAATCCGCTCTCTGGGTATCAACATCGAGCTGGACGAAGAGTAAGAGCTCGCTCTTATTGTTCGAGAATTGACGTGGGCGCCCCGCTGTTTTGGCAGCCGGGGCGCCGAGGTTAGACTCCTGACAGGGGAAACACGTGAAAGACTTACTCAAGTTTTTGAAGGCTCAGACCAAGACCGAAGAGTTTGACAGCATCAAGATCGGTCTGGCCTCTCCTGACATGATCCGCTCCTGGTCATTCGGTGAGGTCAAAAAGCCTGAGACCATCAACTACCGGACTTTCAAGCCGGAGCGTGATGGTCTGTTCTGCGCCCGTATCTTCGGACCGGTGAAGGACTACGAGTGTCTGTGCGGCAAGTACAAGCGCCTGAAACACCGTGGTGTGATCTGTGAGAAGTGCGGCGTTGAAGTGACCCAGACCAAGGTCCGTCGTGAGCGTATGGGCCACATCGAGCTGGCCAGCCCGACTGCCCACATCTGGTTCCTGAAGTCCCTACCGTCCCGTATCGGCCTGCTGCTGGACATGACCCTGCGCGACATCGAACGCGTGCTCTACTTCGAATCTTTCGTAGTTATCGAGCCGGGCATGACCAACCTCGAACGCAGCCAGATGCTCTCTGAAGAGCAGTACCTGGATGCGCTGGAAGAGTGGGGCGACGAATTTGACGCCAAGATGGGTGCCGAAGCAATCCTGGCATTGCTGCGCGCCATCGATCTGGAAGGTGAAGTCAAAGCGATGCGTGAGGAGCTGGATCAGACCAACTCCGAGACCAAACGCAAGAAGACCACCAAGCGTCTGAAGCTGATGGAAGCTTTCCTGCAGTCCGGCAACAAGCCGGAGTGGATGATCATGACAGTGCTGCCCGTGCTGCCGCCGGACCTGCGTCCGCTGGTACCGCTGGACGGCGGTCGTTTCGCGACTTCCGATCTGAACGATCTGTACCGTCGCGTGATCAACCGTAACAACCGCTTGAAGCGTCTGCTGGATCTGGCGGCTCCGGACATCATCGTGCGCAACGAAAAGCGTATGCTGCAAGAGTCCGTCGATGCGCTGCTGGATAACGGCCGTCGCGGTCGTGCCATCACCGGTTCCAACAAGCGCCCGCTGAAATCCCTGGCCGACATGATCAAGGGTAAGCAGGGTCGTTTCCGTCAGAACCTGCTCGGTAAGCGTGTCGACTACTCCGGTCGTTCCGTTATCACCGTAGGCCCGACTCTGCGTCTGCATCAGTGCGGTCTGCCGAAGAAGATGGCGCTGGAACTGTTCAAGCCGTTCATCTATGGCAAGCTGGAAACCCGCGGTCTGGCGACCACTATCAAGGCCGCCAAGAAGATGGTGGAGCGCGAAGAAGCTGTCGTTTGGGATATCCTGGACGAAGTTATCCGCGAACATCCGGTTCTGCTGAACCGTGCACCGACTCTGCACCGTCTGGGTATCCAGGCATTCGAACCGACTCTGGTCGAAGGCAAGGCAATCCAGCTGCACCCGCTCGTTTGTGCTGCGTATAACGCGGACTTCGATGGTGACCAGATGGCGGTTCACGTACCGCTGACCCTGGAAGCCCAGCTGGAAGCGCGTGCGCTGATGATGTCTACCAACAACATCCTGTCGCCAGCCTCCGGTGAGCCGATCATCGTTCCTTCTCAGGACGTGGTCTTGGGTCTGTACTACATGACCCGCGCCCGCATCAATGCGAAGGGTGAAGGTATGGTGCTGTCCGGCCCGAAAGAGGCCGAGAAAGTGTACCGTGCTGGTCTGGCCGACCTGCATGCTCGCGTCAAGTGCCGCATCACCGAGTACGTGAAGAACGAAGACGGTGAGCTGGTTGCCAAGACCGAGATGAAGAACACCACCGTTGGTCGTGCGATCCTGAGCCTGATCCTGCCGAAAGGTATGGAATACGCCCTGATCGACGAGCCGAAGGTGCTGACTGCTGCCGAGCAGGCCGATCTGGAAGCCAATCCGCAGAACTGGATCAAATGCGTATCCAACAAGGCGCTGGGCAAAAAGCTCATCTCCCGTCTGCTGAACACCTGCTATCGCAAGCAGGGGCTGAAGGACACCGTTATCTTCGCTGACCAGCTGATGTATACCGGTTTCCACTACGCGGCGCTGTCCGGTGCTTCCGTTGGTATCGATGACATGGTCATCCCGGATGCCAAGAAAGACATCATCGCGTCTGCCGAAGCCGAAGTTGCCGAGATCCAGGACCAGTTCCTGTCAGGTCTGGTAACTGCGGGCGAACGTTACAACAAGGTTATCGATATCTGGGCCAGCGCCAACGAGCGCGTCTCCAAGGCCATGATGGAGAACTTGTCCAAAGAGCGTAACGTCAACTCGCTGGGTGAAGAAGAAGAGCAGGCCTCGTTCAACAGCATCTTTATGATGGCCGACTCTGGTGCGCGTGGTTCCGCCGCCCAGATCCGTCAGCTGGCCGGTATGCGTGGCCTGATGGCCAAGCCGGATGGCTCCATCATCGAGACCCCGATCATCGCGAACTTCCGCGAAGGTCTGAACGTACTGCAGTACTTTATCTCTACCCACGGTGCTCGTAAGGGTCTGGCGGATACTGCACTGAAGACTGCGAACTCCGGTTACCTGACTCGTCGTCTGGTAGACGTGGCGCAGGACATGGTGATCACCGAGGACGATTGCGGCACTACCGACGGTCTGTGGATGACTCCGCTGATCGAGGGTGGCGACGTGGTCGAGCCGCTGCGTGAGCGCGTGCTGGGTCGTGTGGTGGCAGAAGATGTCATCAAGCCGGGTACCGAGGACGAGATCCTGGTTGCTCGCAACACCCTGCTCGACGAGCAACTGTGTGACCTGCTGGAACGCAACTCCGTTGACCGTGTGAAGGTACGTTCTGCCATCACCTGTGAAACCGACTTCGGTAACTGTGCTCACTGCTACGGCCGTGATCTGGCCCGTGGTCACCTGGTTAACAAGGGTGAGGCTGTCGGTGTTATCGCCGCCCAGTCCATCGGTGAACCGGGTACCCAGCTGACGATGCGTACGTTCCACATCGGTGGTGCTGCATCTCGTGCCGCTGCTGAAAGCAGCATCCAGGTCAAGAACACAGGTACCATCAAGCTGCAGAACGCCAAGTTCGTTCACAACAGCGATGACAAACTGGTTATCACCTCACGTTCTACCGAACTGACCATCATGGACGACATGGGCCGTACCAAGGAGAGCCACAAGCTGCCTTACGGTTCTGTGCTGGAAGTGAAGGACGGCCAGGCCGTGAGTGCTGGCGAGACCGTTGCCAATTGGGATCCGCACACCCACCCGATCATCACCGAAGTGGCAGGTCGCCTGCAGTTCGAACACATGATCGATGGTGTGACCATCACTCGTCAGACCGACGAGCTGACCGGTCTCTCTTCTATCGTTGTTCTGGACGTCAACGAGCGTCCGAGCGCCGGTAAAGAGATGCGTCCGACCGTTAAACTGGTCGACCTGAACGGCAAAGACGTGATGATCCCGGGTACCGATGTCGCCGCCCAGTACTTCCTGCCGGGCAAGGCGATCGTGAACCTGGAAGATGGTGCCAACGTGGGCGTGGGTGACGCGGTAGCGCGTATCCCGCAAGAGTCCGGCGGTACCAAGGACATCACCGGTGGTCTGCCGCGCGTTGCGGATCTGTTCGAAGCACGTCAACCGAAGGAACCGGCAATTCTGGCCGAGATCTCCGGTACCATCTCCTTCGGGAAAGAGACCAAGGGCAAACGCCGTCTGGTCATCACCCCGACCGATGGTGGCAACGTCTACGAAGAGATGATTCCGAAGTGGCGTAACCTGAACGTGTTCGAAGGTGAAAAAGTTGAGAAGGGTGAAGTGCTGGCGGACGGTCCTGAGTCTGCTCACGACATCCTGCGTCTGCGCGGTATCAGCCCGGTCGCCAACTACATCGCCAACGAAGTGCAGGACGTTTACCGTCTGCAAGGCGTTAAGATCAACGACAAGCACATCGAAGTCATCGTTCGTCAGATGCTGCGCAAGTGCGAGATCCTGAGCGCTGGCGATACCGATCTGATCGAAGGCGAACAGGTTGAAGTTGCTCGTGTGAAGATTGCCAACCGTAAGCTGGTTGCCGAGGGCAAGACCCCTGCGACCTACCGTCATGTACTGATGGGTATTACCAAGGCATCTCTGAGCACCGAGTCCTTCATCTCCGCGGCTTCCTTCCAGGAAACCACTCGCGTTCTGACCGAAGCCGCCGTTGGTGGCAAGCGTGACGAACTGCGTGGCCTGAAAGAGAACGTCATCGTGGGTCGTCTGATCCCGGCTGGTACCGGCTTTGCCTACCACCATAGCCGGATCAACCAGCGTGCTGCCGCAGCTCGTGCTGTTGGTACCCCGCAGGTGACCGCTGATGAAGCAGAGCAGAACCTGGCGGATCTGCTGAACGCAGCCGGTAGCTTCGACGAAGAGTAACTCGTCATCCGTGATTGAAAAGGGCTCCTTCAAGGAGCCCTTTTTGTTGGCCAATTCCTCGGCAAAGGTAGACGCAGCGCGGGTTTCAGGATGATCCAGAGCAAAGTTGTAGAGTAAAAAATCAAAAAAAGTTGACTTTACTCCCCTGCAATTTAAAACTCGGGAAAGTTGAATGGTTATTACAGGGGTAGAACATGACTGTCGGTATCGAGGAAGCCATGCTTCCCGAAGAACAGCTGATCAGCCGCACTTTTACAGATGAAGACAGGGAATTGTTGCGCTCATACGATGGGCTCATCGATGGCTTGGCCGAGCTGTTCGGCAAGCATTGTGAAGTGGTACTCCACTCCCTGGAAAATCTGCACGAGTCGGTGATCAAGATCGCCAACGGCTTCAATACCGGACGCACCCTCGGGGCGCCCATCACCGATCTCGCCCTGCGCATGCTCAAGGACATCGAGAGCACCGGCCAGGATTACACCCAGAGCTATTTCGCTCGCAGCCGTACCGGCGCGCTGATGAAGTCGAGCACCATCGCCATTCGCAACAGCGAGCGGCAAGTAGTGGGGCTTATCTGCATCAACCTGCACATCAATGCGCCTTTCCACGAGTTCGTGGCCGAATTTTTCCCGACGCCCCAGCAGGCGGCGCGTCAGTCACCAGAGACCTTCGCCAACAGTGTGGAAGAGCTGGTTGCCCAGACGGTGGATAACACCATCGACGAGATCAATCGCGATCCCACCGTGGCCAACAATGCCAAGAATCGCTTCATCGTGACCCAGCTGTTCGAGAAGGGCATTTTCGACATCAAGGATTCGATCAATCTGGTGGCGGACAAACTCAATATTTCAAAACATACCGTTTATCTTTACATCCGACAGCGCAAGCAGGGTGAAGACGAGAACGAGTAACTCATTCCAGAAGGGGATAGATGAATGGCTAAAGAAGTGATTGCAACCGACAAGGCGCCTGCCGCGATTGGTCCGTATGTTCAGGCTACCAAGGTTGGCGAGATGATCTTCACCTCCGGGCAGATCCCGCTCGATCCTGCCACCATGGAAATCGTGGCTGGCGGCATTGAAGAGCAGGCCGAGCGGGTGATGAAGAATCTGATTGCCGTGTTGCACGCTGCGGGTGCCGATGCCAGCAAAGTGGTCAAAACCACCTGCTTCCTGAGCGACATGAACAACTTCGTTGCCTTCAATCAGGTCTATGCCCGTTACTTTGGCGATGCGGCGCCAGCTCGCTCCTGCGTAGAGGTGGCCCGTCTGCCGAAAGATGTGCTGGTCGAGGTCGAGGCGATTGCCCATCTCTGATCAACAGATCGAATCAAGCCCCTCCTGGCAGGGGCTTTTTTGTTTTTGGCGTAAAATGGACCGGGTCAGCACAGGAGTCCTGCTATGAGTCTGAGTTTTGCCATCCTGGTCACGGGGCCTGCCTATGGCACCCAGTCGGCCAGCACCGCCTATCGTTTTGCCCGCACCTTGTTGGCACAGGGGCATACCTTGTCCCACCTGTTCTTCTATCAGGACGGGGTCTGCAACGGCAACGGTTTGCATCTGCCTGCATCCGATGAGACTGACCTGGTGCGTCTGTGGCGAGAGCTGGCGGAAGAGCAGGGGATCGGTATCGACGTCTGTGTCGCCGCCGCCATGCGGCGCGGTGTGCTCGATGAACAGGAAGCCAAGGGGGCAGGGCTGGAGCACTTCAATCTGCAAGCGCCATTTTGCCTGAGCGGTCTGGGCCAGTTGGCCGAGGCGGCGCTCACCGCCGATCGGCTGGTTCAGTTCTAGGGGGAGTCATGAGCAAGAAAATTGCCTTTATCTGCAGTCGTGGCCCCCATGGCCATGCCGCCGGTCGGGAAGGGTTGGATGCCATGTTGGCCACCTCGGCCATGACCGATGAGCTGGCCCTCTTCCTGATTGGGGACGGCGTGCTGCAACTGCTCAAGGAGCAGCAGCCAGCCGCCATTTTTCAACGCCACTACGCGCCCACCTTCAAAATGCTGGAACTCTACGACATCGAAGAGGTCTATGTTTGTGCTGACTCGCTGGCAGAGCGTGGCGTGACAGTGGATGATCTGCTGATCCCCGTCGAGAGTTTGCCGCGCCAGGAACTGGCTCGGCGCTGGGCACAATGTTCGACTCACATCAGCTTTTGAGGTCTCCATGTTGCATCTGATATTGAACTCTCCCTTTCAGACTCAGGCTCTGGCAGAGGCGCTCTCATATCTTCAGCCCGAGGATGAGCTGGTACTGATGCAGGATGCCGTGATTGCGGCATCGGCTCCCCAGTGGAGCGCGCGGCTGGCGGGTATCCCGCTTTATGTGATGCAGGAAGATCTGCAAGCTCGCGGTTTGCAGCATCGGGTGGGCAATGTGCTCGATATGGCGGGTCTGGTGGCACTGATTGCGCAAAAAGGTTCTCCGCGCACCTGGGGTGGCTGAGAAGCATATTTTCAAGAAAATTCAAGGTGATGTTGTGAAATCAAACGGATCCGAATTGCCCTTTTGTGACGCAAATTGTATAAATCTTGACTCCCCAGACAACAGGGCATAAAATTTCGCGTCCCCGTATCTGCGGGGAGGATTTTCCACACGTTTATGAAGTCATTATCAGGAGCCTTTTGATGGCAACTATTAACCAGTTGGTTCGCAAGCCACGCATCAAGCTCGTTGTGAAAAGCAACGTGCCGGCGCTGGAAGCGTGCCCTCAGAAGCGTGGCGTATGCACTCGTGTATATACCACCACCCCGAAGAAGCCTAACTCTGCACTGCGTAAAGTGTGCCGTGTACGTCTGACCAACGGCTTCGAAGTCACCTCCTACATCGGTGGTGAAGGTCACAACCTGCAAGAGCACTCTGTTGTTCTGATCCGTGGCGGTCGTGTAAAAGACTTGCCAGGTGTTCGTTATCACACCGTTCGTGGTGCGTTGGACTGTGCCGGTGTTAAAGACCGTAAGCAGGCTCGCTCCAAGTATGGCGTGAAGCGTCCTAAAGCTTAATGGTTCTCCGTTAAGTAAGGCCAAACGTTAATTCGTTTCTAGTTAGATAGCTTTCTAGTTTTGGGTAATCCCTGAAGTTACGGAGAATTTGAAATGCCAAGACGTCGTGTTGTTGGTCAGCGTAAAATCCTGCCAGATCCCAAGTTCGGATCAGAGCTGCTGGCTAAATTTGTCAACGTAGTAATGGTTGACGGTAAGAAATCTGTTGCAGAAGCCATTGTTTATGGCGCCCTGGACATCATTGCCACCAAATCTGGCAAAGAGCACCTGGCCGTATTCGAAGAAGCTCTGGATAACATTCGTCCGGCGGTCGAGGTTAAATCTCGTCGCGTCGGTGGTGCAACCTATCAGGTGCCGGTAGAAGTTCGTCCGGTGCGTCGCAATGCCCTGGCAATGCGCTGGTTGGTTGATGCCGCTCGTAAACGTGGTGAAAAATCAATGGCTCAGCGTCTGGCTGGCGAGCTGCTGGATGCCGCTGACAATAAGGGTTCGTCTGTCAAGAAACGTGAAGACGTTCACCGTATGGCTGAAGCGAACAAAGCCTTCGCTCACTTCCGCTGGTAATCCGCTTGCGCAGGGTCTTCTGACTCTGCGCACCTTTAATTATCTAGGGACAAGCGCCTTAGTAAGAGGATGACAATGGCTCGTACAACCCCCATTGAGCGTTATCGTAACATCGGTATCTCCGCTCACATTGACGCCGGTAAGACTACTACTACCGAGCGTGTACTGTTTTACACCGGTGTAAGCCACAAAATCGGTGAAGTTCACGATGGCGCTGCCACCATGGACTGGATGGAACAGGAACAAGAGCGTGGTATCACCATCACCTCAGCCGCGACCACTGCTTTCTGGTCCGGTATGGGTAAACAGTTCCAACCGCACCGTATCAACATCATCGATACCCCCGGCCACGTTGACTTTACTATCGAAGTAGAGCGCTCCATGCGTGTTCTGGACGGTGCCGTGATGGTTTACTGTGCCGTAGGTGGCGTACAGCCACAGTCTGAAACCGTATGGCGTCAGGCTAACAAGTACAAGGTTCCCCGTATCGCGTTCGTCAACAAGATGGACCGTACCGGTGCCAACTTCCTGCGTTGTGTTGAGCACATCAAGACCCGTCTGAAAGGCAACCCGGTTCCGCTTCAGCTGAACATCGGCTCTGAAGAGAACTTCAAGGGTGTTGTTGACCTGATCAAGATGAAGGCCATCAACTGGAACGAAGCTGACCAGGGCGTCACCTTCGACTACGAAGATGTGCCGGCCGAGCTGCTGGAACAGGCGCAAGAAATGCGCATGAATCTGGTTGAAGCCGCTGCTGAAGCGTCTGAAGACCTGATGGAAAAATACCTGGGCGGCGAAGAGCTGACCGAGGAAGAGATCAAGAAAGCTCTGCGTCAGCGCGTGCTGAACAACGAAATCATCCTGGTAACCTGTGGCTCCGCGTTCAAGAACAAGGGCGTACAGGCAATGCTGGATGCGGTTGTTGAGTACCTGCCTGCTCCGACCGACGTAGCTGCTATCGACGGCCTGAAGATGGACGGCGAGACCAAAGACGAGCGTCATGCTTCTGATGACGAGCCGTTCTCTGCTCTGGCGTTCAAGATCGCTACCGACCCGTTCGTTGGTAACCTGACCTTCTTCCGCGTCTACTCCGGTGTTGTTAACTCCGGTGACTCCGTGCTGAACTCCGTCAAGGACAAGCGCGAGCGTTTCGGCCGTATCGTTCAGATGCACGCCAACAAACGTGAAGAGATCAAAGAAGTTCGCGCAGGTGACATCGCTGCTGCCATCGGTCTGAAAGACGTGACCACTGGTGACACCCTGTGTGACGAAAAAGCGCCGATCATCCTCGAGCGTATGGAATTCCCGGAGCCGGTCATCTCCATCGCGGTTGAGCCGAAAACCAAGGCTGACCAGGAGAAGATGGGTCTGGCACTGGGCCGTCTGGCTCAGGAAGACCCGTCCTTCCGCGTATGGACTGACGAAGAGTCTGGCCAGACCATCATCGCCGGTATGGGTGAGCTGCACCTGGACATCATCGTTGACCGTATGCGTCGCGAGTTCAAGGTTGAAGCCAACGTAGGTAAGCCGCAGGTTGCCTACCGCGAAACCATCCGCGCCACCGTTAAAGACATCGAAGGCAAGCATGCCAAGCAGTCTGGTGGTCGTGGTCAGTACGGTCACGTTGTGATCGACATGTACCCGCTGGAAGAAGGCAAGGGTTACGAGTTCGTCAACGACATCAAAGGCGGTGTCATTCCTGGCGAATTCATCCCGGGCGTTGACAAAGGTATCCAGGAGCAGCTCAAATCTGGTCCGCTGGCTGGTTACCCGGTTATGGATCTGGGCGTGCGTCTGCACTTCGGTTCTTACCACGATGTCGACTCTTCCGAACTGGCGTTCAAGATCGCTGCTTCCATGGCATTCAAGGCTGGCTTCATGAAGGCCAACCCGGTTCTGCTCGAACCGATCATGAAAGTAGAAGTCGAAACTCCGGAAGATTACATGGGCGACGTTATCGGTGACCTGAACCGTCGTCGCGGCCTGATCGAAGGTATGGAAGACGGTCCGTCTGGCAAGATTGTTCGTGCCATGGTTCCGTTGGCCGAGATGTTCGGTTACGCCACTGACCTGCGTTCTGCCACTCAGGGGCGCGCCTCCTACGCAATGGAATTCGGTAAGTACGCTGATGCCCCGAACAACATTGCTCAGGCTGTGATCGAAGAGCGCAAATCCAAGTAATTTAAGATTCCCCGCCTACGACGGTAGGCGGGTTTAACCTAGAAGGACTACGTCGTGTCTAAAGAAAAATTTGAGCGTAATAAACCGCACGTAAACGTCGGC
>NZ_JAJNOE010000003.1:0-297163 GCF_027854445.1 Aeromonas sp. PI_26 | reverse complement strand
GCAGGGTCAGGAGGATGGCGGGCTCAAGGTCGGGCGTGACAGGCTGTTTCAAATATTGGCCGAGCACCGCCTGCTGGTGCAGCCCAGACGGGCGTATCACAAGACCACCCACAGTTTTCACCGTTTCTACCGTCATCCCAACTTGCTCAAGGCGGGACCAGAGCAGGTCACACCGGTGGCCCCGGAACAGGTCTGGGTCGCAGATATCACCTATCTGCCAGCCAGGAGCGGGCCGCTGTACCTGAGCCTGGTGACGGATGCGTACTCACGCAAGATAGTGGGCCATCACGTGCACGAAGGGATGCATGCCGAATCGGTGGCGATGGCGTTCAAGAAAGCACTGAAGCAACGGCGTGGCGGCGGTGAACTCATCCATCACTCGGACCGCGGCGTGCAGTATTGCTCGGGGCTGTATCAGTCATTACATGAACGGTACGGGGTGAAATGCTCGATGACGGATGGGGAAGCAGTAGATATTTACAACGAGGAGCGGCCGCATCATGCGTTGAAATACAGAACCCCCGATGCGGTACATAGGAGGTTCTGAGTGGAGTAACGCTAGCCGAAAATGTGTAAACCTATTTCAGGACTAGACATCAGCCATGTAATCGGCACTGTGTGGTGCTGCGAGAACCGCGCTAGATGGCGGAGAGGTACTGCTTTTGCATTGCCAGCCAGCGGCCGTTATTAATAAACGCCAGCTGTACCTTGAGCAGGGCCGCAATTTCCGCCCGGTGCTTTTTATCGAGGTAGAGAAAGACCTGCTCTTTGGTGATCTTCTGCCAGGGGGACGCCAGTGCAGGTTGAGAGGCGGGGCGCATCTTGATGAGCCAGTCCACTTTGCCTCGATGCAGTTGGGCAAGCCCCTGCTTCTCATCGTTCAACCAGATGACCTGATAGTTGCCGAGGAAGCGCTCGCACCACTGGATGCCACGCAGGCAGCCAATCACGGTACCCTTGGCAGGGGGCCAGCTCGGGTTATCCCTTGGCTGACCATAAATCGCCGCCTCCGAGATGGGGGCACCGATCTGCAGCAAGTGGGGATAGGTCTGATCAAAGCCCTTGATCCGGGCCATATCGCCATCGACGGCATGGTCTGCCTCAATCAACTTTTCGCAGCGGGCATAGGTGCAGGGGATCAACTGAAAGTCGATGCCGGCCCGGCCAAACCAGTCATGAATAAAAGGGCGCAATATCGCAGTGTGTTCGACCGCTGCCGCCAGCTTTAGCGGGGTTGCGTGGGCAACGGGAGTCAGCCCGACAAGCAGTAACCAGCCAATCCACTTCATATAGCACTCCTGAATCGGGCTTGTTTAAGCAGCACTGTTGCGACTATCTGTGCAGTGAAGAATAGCCGATGGGGATGGCTGCCAGACCGCTTCGCCAGCTATTCGTGACGGCCGGGTCAGGGGAGCAGCGCCGTGAGCAGGATATGGGCCGCGCTCACCAGGATCACTGTGAAGGTCAGCCCCATTCCCGCCACTCGATAACGGAAGTTCTCCGGCGTGCGGCTCATGCCAAATGCATGGCAGAGGCGGCCAAGCAGCAAGGCGCTCCCCAGCAGATGGATAAGCCAGGGGGCATGGCTGCCGGTTTCAACGAAATAGATCAGCAGCAGGGCGAGGGGGACATACTCGGCAAAGTTGGCATGCACCCGCATGGCGCGCAACATGGCGGGGTCATCCCCATGCCCCAGCGCCACCTTGCGGCTATGGCGGGTGCGAATGGTACGAATGCTCAGCAACACGAACAGCAGGGCGAGCAGGGCCGCGTAAACAGGCAGTATGATCATGGTATCTGGCTCCTTGTGTGATGATATCGAGTGGCTGGTGTTGAGAGGCGCGATATTGCTCGGCATCTCAATGGTTTGCCTTGAGGGTAGCAGCAAACTGCGTTAGCACGACCGTCATCTATTCACTTGCCATCTGCCAAGCGCAGGCGCAAAAAAACAGCCCTGCCGAGGTGGCAGGGCTGTATTTTGACCGTGTTGATGGTGGGCTGTGCCCCGTCATTACCCCTCGTAAGGGAGGGAGGAGTGGTGTAGCACGATACGCACCTTGCCATCATCCCCCTTCTTGAAACCCCAGGTCTTGTCGACTGTAGTTTCCTTGTTGTCGCGATCTACCAGATGCACCTTGCCCATGGTCAGCGCCATGTCGCCGTTGATATAGACGGCGGCATTGTCATAGCGATAGCTCTGCCAGTTTTTCAGGGCGAAGCCGCTATCGGCCGGATAGGCGCTGTTGTTGCCGACAAAGTAGGCCAGCGCCCCCTCGCGGTTGGTGCGAAAGGTCTGCTCGCCACCGGCGAGGGTGGGTTTGAACAGCACTGGCCCCTGCTGGTAGCCATAGGCGCTGTCGAGCACCGACTCGGCGGTCGCCTTGGCGCGCTCAATCCCACCGGCACGATAGTCATCGCTGATCTTGATGAGCGCCGCGCCCCAACCATCCTGCGCGGCCTTGATCTCCGCCTCGGTAATATTGTTGTTGGCGATTTCGGCGGCGCTAAGTGCGCCGCTGGCGGCAAGCAGGACGAGGGCAAGGGTGCTCTTCTTGAGGTGCAACATCATTGTTTTAAGACTCCTGATAGCGATAAACGAGCGGGCAGTGTAGCGAAGGGGCATGAACGGTTTTTGAACTGATTATTCAGGGTTGGGTAGTAAAAAGGTCGGTATATAGCTGAAGGTTTGGGTGTTTGTTTGGTAAGGGGCGCACTCTTAATTAATGGCGGATGCCTGTATCCACTTGATTTTTTTTCCAACAAAAAGCCCCGTCAAGTTAATTGGCGGGGCTTGGCTATTTGGGGCGTTTAGTATCGGGGATTACAGCGCTGGCAGCATTCCAAGGCTGACGCTGATTTGGACGCCAACAATCAGCACGCCCATGGCGGCGGCCACTCCTAGCGCCACTACGCCACCCGGGGCACGGTAGTGGTGGGCAGGCGCCTGTTTGCGGCTCTGCCACACCAGCGCCACCGGCAGCAGCACCGCGAGGATGGCCAGCGCAATGGCAGCGTAGCCCAGCGCCATGATAAAGCCCTGCGGGAAGTAGAGTGCAAACAGCAATGGCGGCACAAAGGTGATAAGACCTGTCTGAGTGCGGCCCTGCCAGTTATCCTTGCGGCGGGTTACCTTGGCCATAAAGTCGAACAGTCCCAGCGTCACCCCGAGGAAGGAGGTGGCGAGCGCCAGATCGGCAAACAGGTGCATCGCCTGATTAAACGCAGGCCAGCTCACCAGTTTGCCAACGTTGGCCAGCAGGCTGTCCAGCGCACCACCGGTTTGCAGCAGGGCTTGCTGGCCGAGCAGACCGAGGATTGCTACCTGCCACAGCACATAGAGGATCAGCGGCAGGGCTGAGCCCCAGACAAAGACTCGGCGCAACTGCTTGGGGCAGTCACCGAGGTAGAGCATCACGCTCGGAATGGAGCCGTGAAAGCCAAACGAGGTGAAGATGACCGGCAGGCCCGCCAGCAACAGGCCCTGACCCAGCGGCATCGAGAGCAGATGCTGCCCTTCGGTGCGGGGCAGCAGCAACGCCAGCACCACCACCATGATCACCAGTTTGACGGTGAACATCAGCCGGTTGAGGTAATCCACCGAGCGGGTGCCAACACAGACCATGCCGCCAAACAGCAGGGTAAAGGCCCAGGCGGCCTGCTCCTGGCTGAGGGTCATGCCCGCATCGGCCAGCGCCTGTGCCAGCAGGCTGCTGCCACCGCTGATGTAGGCGGAGGCGAGCGAGTAGAACAGCATCAGGATACAGAAGGAGGCGATGCGCTTGCCCCAGGGGCCGAGCAGATGATCCGCCAGCTGGTGCAGGTACCACTTGCCGGTGTTGAGGCTCGCTTCTACTTGCAGCATGGCGGTGAAGGCCATCAGGGCCCAGAGGCCGACCATCAGCAGCAGGGTGGCGGGGCCGCCGAGGGAGGAGGAGGCCAGCGGCAGGGCCAGCATGCCGGCACCTATGGTGGTGCCGGCAATCAACAGGGTACAACCCAGAGTTTTGGTATTCATGTTATCCATCCGAACGTAGTGGTGTCAGTGCAAACAGGCGATGTCAGCATTGACGTCAACAAGAGGGGGCCAATTGGCGTTATCAGAAGGTGCCTCCGGGGATAGGGCCGGAGGCTAGCAATATCGGAACGGGAACATCTGTACCTAAAACCTGTCAGTTGTAAAAGATGGTTGCCACGTTAGCGGATCAAAATAGCGGAAACAACCCCTTTTATACGGATCTTGTGCTGGCTTGTGGCAACAAGTGGAAATAAATGATGACAGTGATGGCTAATTGCAGAAAAAATCACCGAAAAATGACTGGCAGGGGCTCATTGATACAGGTCAGCCAAGTGGTTGCTGCACGGATGGCGGAGTGCCTTGTCGTGGCGTTGGCGTTGGCGTTTAGTTGCGGGGTGAAAGGAGTGTGGAGGCCGGTTGTTTAGTCGGCCAGACGGTAGAGAAAGCAAAGCGGGCGGGTAGGGTTGTGGGGGAAAACAATAAGGCTGCCGATGCTGGCAGCCTTATTGTCATCTGTTCGCTTTACCCACCCATTGACAGCAAATCGGGTCTGCAGCGGTCAGGTTAGCGACGGCGCTTGAGGGTGCGGCTCACATAGTGCAGCCCGCTCTGGTATTCGCCGTTCACCGCCTTGAGCGCTAGCTCCAGCGCCTGGCTCGCCAGCGCGTCGTGCTGCTGGGGCAGGGAGTTGATGCCAAAGGGGAGGAAGTCAAGCAGGCGATCGTCCCCGAAGGTGGCCATGGCGAGCTGGCTCATATCGATCTCTTGTTCCAACAGGTAGTCGAGTACCCCCTCCATCAGGATATAGGAAGTAGTGATCAGCGCTTCGGGCAGCTGACCCAGCTGCTGGTGCAGATCCTTGATCAGGCGATACCCCTCAAGGCGGGAGAAGTGATCCCCCTCGCACAGATGGCGAGCCGCGCTGTGACTGGCGACCGCCTGCTCGAAACCCGCTTTGCGCTCCTGACTGATCGTGAGTGCTGGCAGCGCAGTGATCAAGGCGATATGGCGCAAGGTCGGGGTGAGCAGGGAGCTGGTGAGATCAAAGCTCGCTTTCTCGTTTTCACTGGCGACGGTGACGAACTTGTCGGCTGCCATCGCCCGGTCGATGGCGAGGATTTGGCTGCCCTGCGCCTGCAATTTACCGTAAAAGGGGTCGTCTGGCGGCAGGCAACTGGCCACCAGCAGGGCGTCCACATGGCGGCTCACCAGCATCTGGGCCAGCTCTTTTTCTGTGGCGGGCTCATCCTCCGAGCAGACGATGAGCAGCTGATAGCCCTGCGCCCGGGCCCCCTGTTCCAGCCGTTTGGCCAGCTTGGCGTAACTGGCGTTCTCAAGGTCGGGCAGGATAAAGCCCAGGGTCTTGGTCTGGCCGCCACGCAGGGAGGCGGCGCGGCTGTCAGGCTGGTAGTTGTGGGCGGTGACCACGGCCATCACCTTGTCGCGGGTGGCCTGACTGATGCGGTATTGGTCGGCCTTGCCATTGATCACATAGCTTGCCGTGGTGCGCGAGACACCGGCGAGGGCGGCGATTTCATCCAGTTTCATCATATTGGCTCTGTTTGAGTTGCAAGGCCCACGGTCACTGCCGGGTGAGGGCACCGAAAAGTGTGCGCGGGATCATATCATTGAAAAGCACTCTTTGTGGGTACTTGATCAATTCGCTGAAACGATTCAGTCTGAGTGTAAGTGAAACGATTCAGCCTGTCAGCAACGAAGAGACCCAGTGGCCTGAAAATCGGGCCCCGATCACAGTGAACCGTGTTCGGGTCTATTGTCAGCTGGCGAGTTATCCGAATGTTCAATTGTGACGTACCGGCGCGGCCGGAACCTGATGGAGAGTCTCTATGTTGAAGTTGGCGCGAGAGCAGATCTTGCTGGGACAGTCGGTGGCAACCAAGTCGGACGCCATTGCCCTGCTGGCAGGCAAACTGACCGAAGCCGGTCTGGTGGAAGCGGGCTATGTGGATGGGATGCTGGCCCGTGAAGCGCAGCATGCCACCTATCTTGGCAGCGGCATCGCCATTCCCCACGGCACCACCGATACCCGTCATCTGGTGAAGAGCACAGGCGTCATGGTGGCCCAGTTCCCCAATGGTATCGAGTGGGATGAGGGGCAGATCGCCTATGTCGCCATCGGCATCGCCGCCAAGTCCGACGAGCATCTGGGCATTTTGCGCCAGCTCACCCATGTGCTGGGTGACGAGCAGGCGGCAGCTCAGCTCAAAGAGGCCACCGATGCCGACACCATCATCAACATCCTGACCGGTGCCACTGCCGCCAAAGAGGTGCAATACCTGACCCTGGCTGACTTCCCGGCCGATGATCGCGACCAACTGCTGCTGGGAGCAGCCGCCCGCGCCAAATCGGCGGGCTGGGGCGATGCTGCCATGGTGAGCGCGCTGCTGACAAGCGATCCCGCCTATCTGGGTGAGGGCGTCTGGCTGGCCCGGGCGCAAGCGGCCCAGACTGGCTGGGTGCTGGCAACGCCCAGCAGCGAACTTCGCGCAGGGGATCTGCCGGTCAGCGCCATGCTACTGCTGTGCGCCGCAGATAGCGGCCATCTGTCGCAACTGGAGAATCTGGCCAAACTGGCGGCCGCTGGTCAGCTGGCAATGCTGGCGGGTGGCGAGGGGCTTGCCATGTTGCAGGCAGGGCCAGCGAGCGGTCTTAGTGAAACCTTCACCATCATCAACCCTCACGGCCTGCACGCCCGTCCGGGCGCCATGCTGGTCAAGGTGGCCAAAGAGTTTGAATCAGATATCCGGGTTGCCAATCTGGATGGTAGCGGCGAGGCAGTCTCCGCCAAGAGCCTGATGAAGGTGATCGGCCTTGGGGTCAAGTGCGGTCACCGTCTGGCATTTCGCGCCGAAGGTGCAGATGCCGAAGCGGCTCTCAAGGGGATCGGTGAGGCCATTGCCGGAGGTCTGGGCGAGGGGGCGCATTGATGAAGATTGTCACCATTACCCTCAACCCCGCCCTTGATCTCACCACCCGTCTTGAGGCGATGAGCCTTGGCGAGGTCAATCTGGTGAGCGAGGCCAACCTGCGCGCGGCAGGCAAGGGGATCAACGTTGCCATGGTGCTCAAGGATCTGGGCCGCGACGTGGGCGTCACCGGTTGGCTGGGCGCTGACAATGAACAGAGTTTTGTCTCCCTGTTTGCCGAGCGCGCGCTGGATGATCACTTTGTCCGTGTCGCGGGCAGCACCCGCATCAACGTCAAGATCTCCGAGCTATCCGGTCGGGTCACCGATCTTAATCTGCCGGGGCTCACCATCCAGCAAGGGGAAGTGAGCGCGCTGGAGCAGGCCATCGACGAGTTGGCTCCGCATGCAGAGTGGTTCGTGCTGGCGGGCAGCCTGCCCAAAGGGGTGGCTCCCGATTACTGTGCCCATCTGATCCGCCTGCTCAAGGCCAAGGGCAAGCAGGTGATCTTCGATTGCAGCGGCGCGGCCTTAAGCGAAGGGATCAAGGCGGCGCCGACTCTGGTCAAACCCAATCTGGAGGAGCTGAGCCAGTGGGCGGATCGCCCCATCAAGACCCTGAGCGAGCAGGCCGAGTGTGCCCGCGCGCTGCAGGCCAGCGGGATCCCCCACGTGGTGATCTCCAACGGCGCCGATGGCCTGATCTGGTTTGCCCCGGATGCCGTTTGGCAAGCCATTCCGCCGCGGATGCAGGTGGTCAGTACCGTGGGTGCTGGCGATTCTCTGGTGGCAGGTCTCGCCCATGGTCTGAGCCTTGGCTGGGCGCCGGAGCAGACCCTGCGGCTGGCTACCGCCGTCTCGGCTCTGGCGGTCAGTCAGGTGGCGGTCGGTTTTAACGATATAAATGTGCTCAACCCCTTACTTGAACAGGTGCGCGTACAGCCTCTGGATGAGCTGGCACCGGTTCAATGCCATACCCCCTCAATGGAAAACTCAGGAGATGCCCAATGAAAGCAATTCTGGTTACGGCTTGCCCGGCGGGCATAGCCACCAGCTTTCTCGCTGCCAAACGGATAGAACAGCAGGCCAAACTGGCTGGCTGGGAGCTCACCCTCGATGTCGGCTCCAGCGTGCAACCCCGCCAGGTGCCGAGCAAGGAGCAGATTGCCGCCGCCGACCTGGTGCTGGTTGTCGCCAGTGCTCCGGTGGATCTCGCGGTCTATGATGGCAAGCGAGTCTATCAGGGGAGCATGGATCTTGCCCTGCAGGATCCGGCCGCCTTGCTGGAAGCCGCCACCAGCGGTGCCAGCCTCTATCGCCATCAAGCCGTGCCTGCTGCTGCCAAACCCGCCGCCGCTGGCAAGCGCATCGTGGCGGTGACTGCGTGCCCGACCGGGGTGGCCCACACCTTTATGTCGGCAGAAGCGCTGGAGACCATGGCCAAACAGCTGGGTTATCAGATCCGCGTTGAGACCCAAGGCTCGGTCGGTGCCCAGAATGCCCTGACCGCCGAGGAGATTGCCGCTGCCGATCTGGTATTCCTCGCCACCGATATCGAGGTGGACATGGCCCGTTTCGATGGCAAGCCGGTCTATCGCACCAGCACTGGCGCGGCGCTCAAGAAAACCCGTGCCGAGCTGGACAAGGCGTGGAACGAGGCGACACTCTATCGCCACAGCGGTGCCAGCCAAGCCAAGAAAGAGGAAAAAGCCGGCCCCTACAAGCACCTGTTGACCGGTGTATCCTTCATGCTGCCCATGGTGGTGGCGGGCGGCCTTATCATCGCGCTCTCGTTTGTGTTCGGTATCGAAGCGTTCAAGGTGGAAGGCACTCTGGCCGCCGCTCTGATGAAGATCGGTGGTGGCTCCGCCTTTGCCCTGATGATCCCGGTGCTGGCCGGCTACATTGCCTACTCCATCGCTGACCGCCCGGGTCTCGCCCCCGGCATGATCGGCGGTATGCTGGCAAGCTCGCTGGGCGCCGGTTTCCTTGGCGGCATCGTGGCCGGTTTCCTGGCCGGTTATAGTGCCAAGTACCTGAGTGACAAGGTGCGCCTGCCGGTGACCCTGGAAGCGCTCAAGCCCATCCTGATCATTCCGCTGTTTGCCAGCCTCTTTACCGGCCTGGTGATGATCTACGTGGTGGGTGGCCCGGTGGCCGGCATCATGAATGCCATGACCGAGTTCCTCAACAACATGGGCTCTGCCAACGCCGTGCTGCTGGGTGTCATCATCGGCGCCATGATGTGCTTCGACATGGGTGGCCCGGTCAACAAGGCAGCCTACGCCTTCGGGGTCGGTCTGCTGGCCTCCAAAACCTATGCCCCGATGGCTGCGGTGATGGCCGCTGGTATGGTGCCGGCACTGGGGATGGGGATCGCCACCTTCCTGGCCCGTACCAAGTTCATCAAGGCGGAGCAGGAAGCGGGCAAAGCCTCCTTCGTGCTGGGCCTGTGCTTTATCTCCGAGGGCGCCATCCCGTTTGCCGCCAAGGATCCGATGCGGGTCATCCCGGCCTGCATGGTCGGCGGTGCCCTGACCGGTGCGCTCTCCATGCTGTTCGGCTGCGAGCTGATGGCACCCCACGGCGGTCTGTTTGTGCTCTTTATCCCGCACGCCATCAGCAACGTTATGATGTATATCGTGGCCATTGCCGCAGGCTCGCTGTTGACCGGTGTCTTCTACGCCATGCTCAAACGCGGCGAAGAGCAGGCCAAGCTGGCAACAGCCTGACAGTTAGTTCTCAATAACAGAAGATGTTCAATGCCGCCCGGTTGCAAAGCCGGGCGGCATTTTTATATGCCTTTAAACAGAATCGTTGAGCAGCGGTTACTGAGGTCTCGCGTATTGGGGCCTGCGTCTTGCTCAGTTTCAACACTTAATTGTGTGGGGAAGGGCCGTAACCAATATCTCATGCATTGATTGTGTTGCCGCTAGGATAGGGGGAAACTGGCGAGCTTTCGGGAAGCAAATCTGTATCAGCGACAGTTACCTATATGTAAATCTGTGTAGATGCAACCTGAGTTGATCATCAGTTGAACAAGACCTGAGGCAGGTTTGCTATATGACAAACCTCCTCAATTCTGCGAAAGGGGGATTCAGGTTTCGGTACAACCGAATGCCTTGGTTGGCAAGTATGCATTGAACCAGAGGGTTCCATATCAAATGGATCTTGAACCCTACACCAGCCCATTGTAGATCGTCATATATACAGTTTTTGTATGCCAACAAACAAGATGTTAAACAGACAAAATCAGTCGGCCTCATGCTGAACATAAGCGCTGAAAAACTGACATTCTCTGTTACGTGAAAAAGTAAACATGAGTTAACGCAGTGTTCAATGATAGAGAGATAACAGACAAAGCGGCTTTGCAGAACATGGGTATTAATGTGTCTGTGAGTGCACAGGGGAAAATAGAAATAAAAAAGCCACACCGGTTGGTGTGGCTTTTGTTTAGGGGATCAACCCGGGTTGCTTAGGGGCGACCGGCCGGGCAGGTGGCCACGTTGACGGCGGCTGTGCTGCCACCATGACGACCTGATGTGCTCACTTCGTTGCGTACCAGCGGCGGGTAGTTAACCGGCTCACGGGCAGGCAGGGCAGGGGCTTCGGCAGGGGTTGCCATCGGGGCGGATGCTTTGCGGGCACGAGCCAGCAGGCCAGCACCGTGAGCTACCTGTTTGGTCACGACCGGAGTCTCTTCCACCGCAACGGCAGCGACAGGTGCCGGGGCTTCGATAACCGCAACTGGCATTTCGACTGCAGCCGGTACAGCTTCCACAACAGGAGTGTTGAGAGCAGGGGCTTCTTCAACAACCTGAGCAGTTTCAACGACTTCAGTGGCAGCCATGTCGACAGCCGGAGCGGCGACAACGGCAACTTCTGGCGCTGCTGCAACCACGACTTCTGCGACAGCGGCAACAACCGGGCTGGCGATCTCATCGGCTTGAGTTGCGTCGACATGGGCAGCAGCCTGCTCGGCCGCTTCTTCAGCAACGGCTTCGACAACCACATGCTCGGTCAGTGCCGCAGAGGCTTGCAGGGCAGCTGCGACTGCTTCAGCGCTCGGGATGGTAACAACAGGCACTACCGGCTCTTCAACCTGCGCTTTGGCAATATCTGCCTGGGCTGCGGTGGTCAGAGTGGTGGTCTCTTGCTGTTCTTCGTCACGCTGGCTGCGGGCATCTTCATTGATGCGCTTGCGGCGCTGACCTTCGATACGCTGGCTGCGCGGAGTGCGGCGTGAACGGCGCTGGCCTTCACTCTGCTCTTCCTGCTCGTTACCCACGGTAGCATCGATCACTTCAGCTTGCGCTGGTACTTCGTCAACCGGCAGGGCAGGGGTGTCAGCAGCGGCGACATCGACGCGGATCTGCTTGCGCAGTTGGCGACGTTCGCGGCGCTCGGCTACTTTCTGCTCTTTCTCCTGACGTGGCTGGGCAGCAGCTGCATCGACGGTATCTACTGCGTCAACAACGACTTCGGCGCGCGGCTCACGGGGAGCACGAGGCTCACGGGCCGGACGTGGCGCACGTTCCTGACGCGGTTCGCGAGGCTCTCGCTCCTGACGGGGTTCACGTTCCATGCGCTGTTCGCTGCGCACTTCGCCACGAGCTTCACGCTCCTGACGAGGTTCGCGCTCTTTGCGGGGACGGCGATTGCGGTTTTCACCAGCTTCGCGGTTGCCACCTTCACGCTTCTCGCCTGCTTCCGCATTGTTGCGGTTGCCACGATTGTCGTCACGACGAGGACGCTGACCACGGCCACGGCCTTCTTCGCGCTGGTGACGCTGACCTTCATCCTTGCGTGCTTCACGAGCTGCAGGTTTCTCGGCGGGAGCTTTCACGTCGGCAGGGGCTGCATCGCTGCTGAACAGGCCGGTAATGCCTTTGATCAGCTTGCTGAAGAAGCCGGCTTCGGCAGGGGCCGCAGCAACGGGAGCCGCCGGCTGTTGCAGTGCAACAGGGGCAGGTTGTGCCGGTTGGGCAAAGCCTTGCAGCAGCGGTTGCTCACGCTCGATCACCTGAGCTTGCTTCGGTTGGTAGACCGGCTTGGCAATCTCGGTTTTCAGCTCGTAGCTGGCCGCTTCCGGGATCTCGTTCTGACGAATGCGGGTTACTTCGTAGTGCGGGGTTTCCAGATGCTGGTTCGGAATGATGTAAACACGCACATCATTGCGCTGCTCCAGACTGGCGATGGCGGCACGTTTCTCGTTAAGCAGATAGGCGGCAACATCCACCGGCACCTGGCCGTGAACCTGCTCGGTGTTGTCCTTCATGGCCTCTTCCTCGATGAGACGCAGGATGGACAGGGCGAGGGATTCGTTGTCACGGATCACGCCTTGACCCTGGCAACGGGGGCAGATATGGCTGCTGGACTCGTTGAGGGAGGGGCGCAGACGCTGGCGAGACATCTCCAGCAGACCGAAACGGGAGATACGGCCCAGCTGGATGCGGGCGCGATCCTGATGAACTGCTTCACGCAGACGGTTTTCTACTTCGCGCTGATGGCGAACCGGCGTCATGTCGATGAAGTCGATAACGATCAGGCCACCCAGGTCGCGCAGACGCAATTGACGGGCAATTTCGTCGGCCGCTTCCAGGTTGGTTTGCAGCGCAGTCTCTTCGATATCGCCGCCCTTGGTGGCGCGGGAGGAGTTGATATCGATGGAGGTCAAAGCTTCGGTCGGATCGATAACGATGCTGCCACCGGAAGGGAGGCGCACTTCACGCTGGAAGGCTGATTCAATCTGGCTCTCAATCTGGAAGTGGTTGAACAGGGCAACTTCACCCTTGTACAGCTTCACACGGTTGAGGAAATCGGGACGTACCAGCTCGATATGGGCCTTGGCGCGTTCGAAAATCACCGGATTGTCGATCAGGATCTCGCCCACATCGCGACGCAGATAGTCACGGATGGCACGCACGATGACGTTGCTCTCCTGATGGATCAGCACCGGCGCAGCGCGCTCCTGGGAGGCTTTGTGGATGGAGTCCCAGTGGTTGAGCAGAACGTTCAGGTCCCACTCCAGCTCTTCTGGCGACTTACCCACTCCTGCGGTACGTACGATCAGGCCCATGCCTTCCGGCACGGTCAATCCGCTCAGGGCTTCTTTCAGTTCAGTCCGCTCATCACCCTCGATACGGCGGGAGATACCACCGGCACGGGGGTTGTTGGGCATCAGTACCAGGTAGCTACCTGCCAGGCTGATAAAGGTGGTGAGGGCTGCACCCTTGGTGCCACGCTCTTCCTTGTCGATCTGGACGATAACTTCCTGACCTTCGCGGACCACTTCTTTGATGTTGGGACGACCCTGATAGGAGTAACCGGAGGGGAAGTAATTGCGGGCGATCTCCTTCAACGGCAGGAAACCGTGGCGCTCGGCGCCGTAGTCGACAAAAGCAGCTTCAAGGCTGGGTTCTACGCGGGTGATCTTACCCTTGTAAATGTTCGCTTTCTTCTGCTCGTGTCCCGGACTTTCAATATCCAAATCGTAGAGCTGTTGTCCGTCAACCAGCGCTACGCGCAACTCCTCTTCTTGAGTTGCGTTGATAAGCATTCTTTTCATTGAGTTCTCATTATTGTGTCATTTTGATTTCCTCCATCTGGGTCCTGCCAGCGCCGGCCTCGGGTCTTCAGCATACTGGGGCAACCTCCCGGTTGGGGTATGCATGAGGCGCAAACTAAGGGCGTTCTGGTCATCACTTCTCGAGAAGGAATGAATAAGGATGCCGAAATGGAGACAAATAAACGGTGATGTTTGTGTTCTCCATGCGTTGTACCTCGCACCCGGGAACCGTCATGTTCTTGTATACACGGTGTTTCGGGATTGGGTGGCATACTTTTTGGCCACTTAGTACAAGGCTTGAACACAATGACAAAACCTTGTTTATTATCCCATTTAAACCTCTTTTATAGCAAGGCGCCATTTTTCAACAAACCATGCAGCCAAGGGGCGCTGGCAGTGTTAAAATCCGCGCCATGACACAGATACAACAACAAGTGCAGCTGCTCACCATCGAAGCTGAGCATGACGGGCAGCGCATCGACAATTTTCTCAAGACTCAGCTAAAGGGCGTCCCCAAGAGCCTGATCTATCGCATCCTTCGTAAAGGCGAAGTGCGAGTAAACAAAAAGCGCATCAAACCGGAGTACAAACTCTGCGCAGGTGACGAGGTGCGGGTTCCTCCCGTACGCGTTGCCGAGAAGAATGAGCTGCCTTCAGCAAATCTGGGCGTTATCCAGCGTCTGGAGAGTCAGATCCTGTTCGAAGACGATGCCATGATCGTGCTGAACAAGCCCTCCGGCATGGCCGTACATGGCGGCAGCGGCCTGAGCTTTGGCGTGATTGAAGGGCTGCGCGCCCTGCGTCCGGAAGCCCGTTTCCTCGAACTGGTTCACCGTCTCGATCGCGATACCTCAGGCGTACTGCTGGTTGCTAAAAAACGCAGCGCCCTGCGCAGCCTGCATGAGCAGTTGCGCGTCAAGACCATGCGCAAGCAGTATCTGGCGCTGGTTCGCGGCAAATGGCAGGCTCACGTCAAGGTGGTTAATGTCCCGCTGCGCAAGAACGATCTGCAGTCTGGCGAACGGGTAGTACGGGTCAGCGCCGATGGCAAGCCATCGGAAACCCGGTTCCGTATCGTGCGTCAATTTGCCGAAGCGACCCTGGTCGAGTGCAGCCCCATCACTGGCCGTACCCACCAGATCCGCGTGCACACCCTGCATGCCGGTCACCCGATCGCCTGTGACGATAAGTACGGTGAAGCGGCGTTTGACGAGAAAATGCGCAGCCAAGGGCTGAAACGGCTCTTTTTGCATGCCTGGAAGCTCAGCTTCACCCATCCGGCCGATGGTCGCGAGATGCAGGTCGAAGCGCCGCTTGCACCTGAACTCGACAACTTCCTCAACGGCTTACCACGCTGATGCAGGATATCCGGCTCGCCATTTTCGATTGGGACGGTACCCTGATGGATTCGGTGGGCCGGATTGTGGCCTGTGTGCAAGGGGCCGCCAGAGATTGTGAGCTGGCGGTACCTGCGCCAGCCCAGATCCGGCAGATCATCGGATTGAGCCTCGATGTCGCCATGTCCCGTCTGTTCCCCTTATGCAGTGGCAGTGGTGCTACCAGCGGTGAGCGCCAGATTGCCGCACTCATCGATCGCTATCGTCATCACTATCTGCACGATGCCACCCCCAGCCCGTTGTTTTCCGGGGCAGGGGAGTTGCTGCATGATTGGCGGTCACGAGGGCTGCAACTGGCCGTCGCGACCGGGAAATCACGCCGTGGGCTGGATCGGGTATTGGATGAGACCGGGCTGCGCCCGTTGTTTGTGACCAGTCGTGGGGCCGATGAGGCTCGCTCCAAGCCTGATCCGCTGATGCTTGAGCAGATCCTGGACGAGCTGGGGCTGTCACCCCGTCAGGCGGTAATGATCGGCGACTCTGTTCACGATATGGCGATGGCCGAGGCAATTGCCATGCCGCGCATTGGCGTTACTTGGGGTGTAGATAGTCGGGATGCCCTCAGTCGTCACGGACCTGTGGCGGTGGTGGACTCCATGACGGCTCTTCGCGTGCTGTTATAGACACCTCTCTTTAAGAGACATCGATCTGATTGATAACAGAAGCCCGGTCTATTGACCGGGCTTTTTATATGCTCGTTCTAGCTTATCTATTCGTCCGCAATCAGGGCAGGGCAATACCGTGGCGCTCCAGCAGCTCGATCAGGCCGATCAGTGGCAGACCGATCAATGCGTTAGGATCGCGCCCCTCCAGCCCCTTGAACAGCACGATGCCCATCCCTTCACATTTGAAGCTGCCTGCACAATTTAGGGGCAATTCAGCTTCTACATAGCGGCGAATGGCGGCTTTATCGAGGTTGCGAAAATGGACGGTGAAAGGTTCCACCAGTTGATGGGCCTCACCGGTTGCGGCATTTACCACGCACAGGCCGGTGTAGAAGGTGACGCTGCGATCTTGAGCCGCCATCAGCTGGGCGATGGCATTGTCGATGGTGCCCGGTTTGCCGAGGATGCGGCCATTGCAGACACACACCTGATCAGAGCCGATGATCAAGCCGTGATCACGATGTCGGGCGATGGCATCAGCCTTGGCACGAGCCAGTCTGGCCACCAGCGCCTCGGCGGATTCGCCAGCCAGTGGTTGCTCATCCACATCGGGGGCGGCACATTCAAAGGGGAGTCCGAGCTTCTCCAGCAGGGCTTTGCGATAGCGAGAAGTTGAGGCGAGGATCAGATTCTGTGGCATAATCGAGTTACCGATGAAAGCGAGTACCGGCATTCTAGGGACTTGTGACGTTAAAATCATCGGCGGTAAGGACTTTTTCCTTTGACTATCAGTTGTTGGACCTATATTATTCGCGCCCTATGCAAAAGGTGAAGTTGCCCGTTAAGGTTGATCCAGTCCGTAGTGCCTTGAAGCTGCTCGATTACATCGGGATAGTGGAAAAGTCGCAGATGCCCAGGCTGGAGGAATCAACCGCTGGCTTGCGGAGTGATATCGAGGTATCGCTGCACTTTGGCAAAGATGTCCAGAAGTTGACCGTTATGAAAGGCACTGCCCATGCCAAGGTTGACCTGGTTTGCCAACGTTGCGGAGAGACTTTCGAGCATCTCTGTGAAGCTGAATTTATCTACACTCCGCTGTTCGAAAGAACAAACGAGGAAGAACTGCCGGAAGCTTATGAGCCCATTGAGTTGGACGAAAACGGCGAGATGGACCTTCATCAAATCCTAGAGGATGAACTCATCCTCTCGTTGCCTCAGGTAGCCATGCATTCTCTGGATGCGTGTCCCCGCGGTAACATGGAGATGACTTGGGGTGAAATCGAACCTGCTGATGAGCGGCCGAATCCCTTTGCAGTTCTTGAAGAGCTTAAACGTAAGTGAATTTAGGAGTTAGCCTACAATGGCCGTACAACAGAACCGTAAAACCCGTGCCAAGCGTGGCATGCGTCGTTCCCACGATGCGCTGACCACCGCTGCCCTGACTGTTGATCAGACCAGTGGCGAAATCCATCGTCGTCACCACGTGACTGCCGATGGTTTCTACCGCGGTAAAAAGGTAATCGCTTAAGGATTGCCTTTGTCTACGCAAACTGTCGCGCTAGACATCATGGGGGGAGATATTGGCCCCTCGGAAACAGTGCCTGCCGCCGTGCAGGCACTGTCTCTTTTACCCCAGCTAAAACTGATCCTGGTCGGCGACCAGCACCAGACCTCTTCTTTGCTGCAGCAACATGGCTTGCTGAATCATCCCCGCGTTCGTTTCGTACATGCATCCCAAGTGGTTGGCATGGGCGATAAACCGATCGTGGCGCTGCGTACTCTGAAAGACTCCTCCATGCGGGTGGTACTCAATCTGGTGAAAGCCGGTGAGGCCGATGCTTGCGTCAGTGCCGGCAATACCGGTGCGTTGATGGCGATGGCCAAGTGCGTGCTCAAATCCCTGCCCGGGGTAGACAGACCAGCCCTTATCAAGGCGCTGCCGACATTGAGCGGCAAACGCACCGTGATGCTGGATCTTGGCGCCAACGTCAGTTGCGATGCCGATACCTTGTTGCAGTTTGCGGTGATGGGCTCTGTCGTGGCCGAAAAGGTAGAAGGGATTGCATCCCCCCGTGTTGCCTTGCTCAACATCGGCGAGGAGGAGATCAAGGGCAATGATCTGGTACGCCACAGTGCCGAATTGTTGCGTCAGTGCCACGCGCTCAATTATGTCGGGTTCGTCGAAGGGGATCGCATCTTCAGCGGCGACAGCGACGTGATCGTCTGCGACGGTTTTGTCGGCAATGTCGCCCTCAAGACAGCAGAAGGGGTGGTGCGGATGATGGCCCAGCTGGCCGGATATCCCCGCAAGAAACGCACTTTTCTTGGCCGGATCGCCGGATTTATGTTCAAACGGCGTTTTTCTTACCTGAACCCCGACCAGTATAACGGGGCAAGTCTGTTAGGATTGCGCGGCATTGTGGTAAAAAGTCATGGGCGGGCCGAACGGCGCGCTCTGTGTAATGCGATCCTGCTGGCCGCACAAGAGGCCAAACATCAACTTCCACTGCAGATAGCAGATCGCCTTGAAGCTGTCTTCTCTGACAGGGATCTATAAGAACTCTATGCATAGCAAAATTCTGGGTACTGGCAGCTATCTGCCGAGTTCAGTGCGTACCAACGCCGATCTCGAGCAGATGGTTGAGACCAGTGATGAGTGGATCGTGGAACGCACCGGTATCCGTGAGCGCCGTATTGCCGGGGCTGACGAGACCGTTGCCACCCTCTCTTACCAGGCCGCCTTGCGCGCCCTGGATGCAGCCGGTCTGACCGCTGCCGATCTCGATATGATAGTGCTGGCCACCACCAGTGCTGAAAATGCCTTCCCGGCTGCTGCCTGCGAGCTGCAGGGGCTGCTCGGCGTACCGGGCATTCCTGCCTTTGACGTGGCTGCTGCCTGCGCAGGCTTTACCTACGCACTCTCCATTGCCGATCAGTTCGTCAAATCCGGGGCCGCCCGCCATGTGTTGGTCGTCGGGGCCGATGTGCTCTCCCGTATGTGCGATCCGCAAGATCGTGGCACCATCATCCTGTTTGGTGATGGGGCAGGGGCCGTGATTGTCGGTGCCAGCGAGACGCCGGGCATCCTCTCTACCCATCTTCATGCCGATGGCCGTTATGGCGAGCTGCTCAAGCTGCCTCATCCCCGTCGTGGCATGCCGGGTGCCGAGCTCGAAGCCTACATGTATATGAAGGGCAACGATGTCTTCAAGGTAGCAGTCACCCGTCTGAGCGAGATCGTAACCGAAACGTTGGCCGCTGCCGGTATCGAGCCGAGCGAGCTGGATTGGCTGGTGCCGCATCAAGCCAACTTCCGCATCATCAGTGCCACCGCCAAGAAGCTGGGTATGAGCCTCGATAAAGTGGTACTGACCCTCGACAAGCACGGCAATACCTCTGCCGCTTCTGTTCCGGTTGCCTTCGACGAAGGGGTGCGGGATGGCCGGATCAAACCGGGTCAGCTGGTTCTGCTGGAGGCCTTTGGCGGCGGTTTCGCCTGGGGCTCGGCGCTGGTTCGCCTTTGATCTTCGGCGGGATGGTGCGCCCATCATCCCGTCACCGATTTCATTTTTGTCTTATCTAAAAGGAATCAATGATGACCCAATTTGCCATTGCCTTCCCGGGACAAGGTTCCCAGTCCGTAGGCATGCTGGCCGAGCTGGCCGAACAACATGCCGTGATCAAGGAGACCTTCGCCGAGGCGAGCCAGGTGCTGGGTTATGACCTGTTTGCCCTGGTGATGGATGGTCCGGTTGAAGATCTGAACAAAACCTGGCGCACTCAGCCTGCGCTGCTGACAGCCTCTGTCGCTCTGTGGCGCCTGTGGCAACAGCTGGGTGGGGCAACCCCTGCCGTCATGGCGGGTCACAGCCTGGGTGAGTATTCCGCGCTGGTTTGCAGCGGTGCACTCGATTTTGCCGATGCGGTCAAACTGGTCGAGCTGCGTGGTCTGGCCATGCAGGAAGCGGTACCGGAAGGCACCGGCGCCATGGCGGCCATCATCGGTCTGGATAACGAATCCATCGCCGCCAACTGCGAAAAAGCGGCACAAGGGCAGGTGGTCTCTCCGGTCAACTTCAACTCCCCGGGCCAGGTGGTTATCGCCGGTCACAAAGAGGCCGTTGAGCGAGCCAACGTGCTGATGAAAGAGTCGGGCGCCAAGCGTGCGTTGCCGCTGCCGGTCTCCGTGCCGTCTCACTGCGCGCTGATGAAACCTGCCGCAGAAAAACTGGCAGCTGCGCTGGACGGGATCGAGATCAAGGTTCCAACCATCGCGGTCATCAATAATGTCGACGTATCCTGTGAACAGGATCCGGCCGCCATCAAGCAAGCACTGGTACGTCAGCTGTTCAGCCCGGTTCGTTGGACCGAGACTGTCGAGCGGATGGCCAATGAGGGGGTTACCCTCGAGATCGAGATGGGACCGGGCAAAGTGTTGACCGGGCTCGCCAAGCGCATCGACAAGCGCGTGGAAGGTATTCACGCCAACGATGCCGCCTCTTTCGAGCAGGCGCTGGCCCAGATCAAGTAAACAGGAGCAAGTGATGAGTTTTACCGATAAGGTTGTGTTGGTGACCGGTGCCAGTCGTGGCATCGGCCGTGCGATTGCCGAAACATTCGTGGCCCGTGGCGCGAAAGTGGTCGGTACGGCGACCAGCGAGAGCGGTGCCGAGGCGATCAGCGCCTATCTGGGCGACAATGGTTGCGGCATAGCACTGAACGTGACCAGCCAGGAATCCATCGAAGCCGTCTTCGCCGCCATCAAGGCGCGCTTTGGCGACATCGACATCCTGATCAACAACGCGGGTATCACCCGTGACAACCTGTTGATGCGGATGAAAGATGACGAGTGGAACGAGATCATCGATACCAATCTGACCTCGCTTTACCGTCTGAGCAAACCGGTGTTGCGTGCCATGATGAAGAAACGTCACGGTCGCATCATCAGCATTGGCTCCGTGGTGGGAACCATGGGCAATGCCGGTCAGGTCAACTATGCTGCCGCCAAGGCCGGTCTGGTTGGTTTTACCAAATCGTTGGCGCGGGAAGTGGCATCCCGTGGTATCACAGTGAACGCGGTTGCTCCCGGTTTCATCGAAACCGACATGACCCGTGCCCTGAATGACGATCAACGTGCCGGCATCATGAGTCAGGTGCCTGCCGCCCGTTTGGGTGATCCAAAAGAAATTGCCGCAGCTGTGGTATTCTTGGCTTCTGATGAAGCAGCCTATATCACCGGCGAAACCCTGCATGTTAATGGCGGGATGTACATGGTGTAATCAATTTGTCGTAAGATCTGTTCAAATTTGCGATAGTACGCCGAAGTTTGGCACATTTCGTGGTTTGACCAGCGGCAAGCTACTTGCAAACTCACGTCAATTGAATAAACTACCCCAACCAGACGCAAATAGCGTATTTTTAAAGGAAAATTCAGGTCATGAGCAACATCGAAGAACGCGTAAAGAAAATCATCATCGAACAACTGGGTGTTAAAGAGGAAGACGTTAAGAACGCTGCCTCCTTCGTCGACGACCTGGGCGCTGACTCTTTGGATACCGTTGAACTGGTAATGGCGCTGGAAGAAGAATTCGATACCGAAATTCCTGATGAAGAAGCCGAGAAGATCACCACTGTTCAAGCGGCTATCGACTACATCACCGCTAATCAGGAATAAGTTCCTGTTCTGAAAGAAGCGGCCCAAGGGCCGCTTCTTTTGTATTTGTTCCCTTTCAAAACACCTCTCGGAGACTACCTCAGTGTCAAAACGCAGAGTCGTGGTGACCGGCTTGGGGATGCTTTCCCCGGTGGGTAACACTGCCGAATCCAGCTGGCAAGCACTGCTCAACGGGCAGAGCGGCATTTCCCTTATCGAACATTTTGATGCCAGCGAGTTTGCAACCCGCTTCGCAGGTCTGGTCAAGGATTTCGATCCCGAGCAATACGGCATCAACCGTAAAGACGCTCGCAAGATGGATCTCTTCATTCAATACGGCATCGCAGCCGGTATGCAGGCACTGGATGATTCCGGCCTGACCATCAATGAAGAGAATGCCGAACGTGTCGGCGTGGCGATTGGCTCCGGTATCGGCGGTCTGGGTCTGATTGAACAGAACCACGAAAGCTTGGTCAACGGCGGCCCGCGCAAGATCAGTCCCTTCTTCGTTCCGTCCACCATCATCAATATGGTGTCCGGTCATCTTTCCATCATGAAAGGTCTGCAAGGGCCGAACATCGCCGTGACGACCGCCTGTACCACTGGTACCCATGCCATCGGTATGGCTGGCCGGATGATCGCTTACGGTGATGCCGATGTGATGGTCGCCGGCGGTGCCGAGAAAGCCTCCACCGCGATGGGGATGGGTGGCTTCGCAGCAGCCAAGGCACTCTCCAACCGCAACGACGAGCCGCAAAAAGCGAGCCGTCCGTGGGATAAAGATCGCGATGGTTTCGTGCTGGGTGACGGTGCCGGTGTACTGGTACTGGAAGAGTACGAACACGCCAAGGCCCGTGGCGCCAAGATCTACGCCGAGCTGGTCGGTTTTGGCATGAGCGGTGACGCGTACCACATGACTGCGCCTCCTGCAGATGGCAACGGTGGTGCTCGCGCCATGAAAAATGCTATCAAGGATGCCGGCATTGCTCCCGAGCAGATTGGTTACATCAACGCGCACGGTACCTCCACCCCGCTGGGTGATGTGGCCGAGCTGCGTGGCATGAAGTCGGTGTTTGGTGAGCACGCCAAATCCCTGATGGTGAGCTCTACCAAGTCCATGACCGGTCACCTGTTGGGCGCCGCCGGTGCCATCGAGGCGATCATCACAGTGTTGGCCCTGCGTGATCAGGTGGCTCCGCCCACCATCAACCTGGACAACCCGGATGAAGAGTGCGACTTGGATCTGGTACCCCATGTGGCCAAGCCAGGCAGCTTCGAGTACGCCCTTTCCAACTCGTTTGGTTTTGGCGGCACCAATGGCTCACTGATCTTCAAACGCGTATAATTTGCCGCAGGGCAAAGACACAGGCCCGATACTGCCGGTATCGGGCCTTTTTTATCGGAGGGATCCCTTTGCTTATCAATGGAATGCAGCTTGATACCATCTCGGCCCATGATCGGGGGCTGGCTTATGGTGACGGTCATTTCACCACCATGGCGGTCAAGGAGGGTCGCGTGTTGCAGTGGCCTGCCCATCTGGCACGGTTGCAGCTGGCCAACAACCGGCTGGGATTGGTTGAACCGGACTGGGAACTCTTGACCCGGGAGGTTGAAGAGATGGTGGCCGACCAGCCACAATGCGTGGCCAAGGTGATCCTGACCCGCGGTGAGGGGGGGCGAGGCTATGATGGCAGCGGATGTCAGCACACGACCCGGATTGTCACTCTGGCGCCATTTCCCACTCACTATGGCCAGTGGCAACAGGAGGGGATCGAGATGGTGGTGTGCCGCCAGCGGATCGGCGATGCCCCCATGCTGGCCGGGCTTAAAACCTTGAATCGTCTGGAGCAGGTATTGCTGAAAAGCGAACTTGTCAGCCGAAATGCAGTCGAAGGGATAGTGCTTAACAGTCGTGGTTTTCTGATTGAAGGGGTCAGTGCCAATCTGTTTTGGCGTCGGGGCAAGACGGTGTTTACGCCCGATCTCGCCCGCGGTGGTGTCGATGGCATCATGCGTCGCCAGGTGATAGCGATGTTGAAACAGATGAGTATTGAGTTGCGTGTGGTAGAGGCTCCGCTGGAATCACTATGGCAGGCGGAAGAGGTGTGGCTCACCAATACCCTGATGGGGATCGTGCCGGTCAATGGCATCGAGGATATTCACTATCCCCCAGCTGTATTGAGTCGCCGTTTACAGGAGCGTTTGGTCATTGAAGTTTAATCGGCTTTACACCATGCTTGCGGGGGCGGCACTGACGGTTGCCGCTGCCGGGGGCTATGTACATTACAAATGGCAACAGGTAGAAACGCTCACCAACAAGGGGCCGACCCGGCTCTTTACGGTGGAGAAGGGCGCCCATGCGGCGCGCCTCATCGCCGAACTGGGGGAGGGGGAAGCCAGCCCCTGGGCGGTGCGGCTCTGGCTGCGGAGCCATCCCGAACTGGTGGCCATCAAATCGGGCACCTATGAAATCAAGGAAGGGGCACCTCTCAAGGAGACCCTCTCTCTGTTCGCATCGGGTAAGGAGTTTCACTTCAGCCTCACCTTCGTCGAAGGTTCCCGTTTCGAGGATTGGCAGAAGCAGCTCTCCAGCGCCCCATACCTTGAGCGATTGACTGTTGAGCAATCCGAAGCCGACTTGGCGCAGGAGCTCGGCATCGAGAATGGCAAGCTGGAGGGGTGGTTCCTGCCGGAAACCTACGCCTATACCACCCATGCCAGCGATCTCTCGATCCTGCGTCGCGCCCATCAGGATATGGAGACTTTCCTGCAGCAGAGCTGGGAGAAACGTCAGGCCAACCTGCCTTACAAAACGCCCTATGAGGCGTTGATCATGGCTTCCATCATCGAGAAAGAGACCGGCCAGCCGGACGAGCGGGCGCAGATCGCCTCGGTGTTTGTCAATCGACTGCGTCTGGGCATGAAGCTGCAAACCGATCCCACCGTCATTTACGGGGTGAAGGATCGCTACGATGGCAACATTCGTCGCAGCGATCTGACCGACAAGAATCCCTACAACACCTATGTGATCGACGGCCTGCCGCCCACGCCCATCGCCATGCCGGGCAAGGCCTCCATCGAAGCAGCGCTCAACCCCAAGTCGACCGACTATCTCTACTTTGTCGCTAAGGGGGGCGGTGCCCACTATTTCTCCAAGACCCTCGATGAACACAATCGGGCGGTTCGCGAATACATATTGAAGAAACCCTAATGTCTAAATTTATTGTGATCGAAGGATTGGAAGGGGCAGGGAAGAGCTCGGCCGTTCGTTATGTGACCGACTATCTGCAGGGCCACGGCATCAACCGGATCGAGTGCACCCGCGAACCGGGTGGTACGCCGCTGGCCGAGCGGATGCGGGCCATCGTCAAAGAGGTGCACGACGAGCGCCTCACCATCGAGGCGGAACTGCTGCTGATGTATGCCTCCCGGGTACAACTGGTGGAGACCCGCATCAAACCCGCACTTGCCGACGGTGTCTGGGTGGTGGGGGATCGCCACGATCTCTCCTCCCAGGCCTATCAAGGCGGTGGCCGTGGTATCGATGCCCAGCTTATCGGTGCTATCAAGCAAGCGGTGCTCGGCAACTTCAAGCCGGATCTCACCCTCTATCTCGATATCGATCCCGCCCTTGGCTTGCAGCGCGCGCGCCATCGTGGCGAGCTGGATCGCATCGAACTGGAGCAACTGAGCTTCTTCGAGCGTACCCGAACTCGTTATCTCGAACTGGCCGCCAAGGATGACTCCATTGTGGTGATCGATGCGGCGCAAACGCCGGATCAGGTCAAAGCTGCCATCGAACGTGCATTGGAGCACTATCTGTCGAACGAGCCGCTATGTATCCCTGGCTGATCCCCGACTGGCATGCCCTGAGCCAGACGGCCCAGTCCGGTCGCCTCGGCCACGCCTGGTTGTTGCTCGGCGATCCCGGTCTTGGCAAGGAACAGCTGGCCGAGCGGCTGGCACGTTTGCACCTTTGCCAGCAACCGGATCGCGGAGAGCCGTGCGGTCAGTGCCACTCTTGCCAACTGTTTGACAAGGGCAACCACCCGGATCTCGGCACCATAACTCGCGACAGCAAGACCATCGGGGTCGAGGCCATTCGCGAGATCTGCACCCGGCTGCAGGGCTCTGCCCAGCTCGGCCGTGGCAAGGTGGTGATCATTCCAGATGCGGAGCGGATGACCGAAGCGGCGGCCAACGCCCTGCTGAAAACCCTGGAAGAGCCGGCCGGCGACAGCTTGCTGTTGCTTATTGCCTCCCAGGTTTCCCGGCTGCTCCCTACCATTCTCAGTCGCTGTCACAAACATGTCTGTCAGTTGCCTGCGGAAGGGGAAACTGTACGCTGGTTGGCCGAGCAGGGTCATCAGGCCACTCTAGCTCAGGTGCGGATCTGTCAGGGGGCACCACTGCGGGTACTCGACTATATCGAGCAGCAACAGGACGGTACTCGCCGCGAACTGCTGGAACAGTTTGTCGCCCTGAGCCAAAGTCCGGGCAAGGCGACGGCACTGTGCAGCCAGCTTGGTCAGGAAACGCAGGTCAGGTTGCACTGGTTGCAGCTCTTCTTATGCGATGCCCTGAAAACCCAGGCCGGATGTGGTCACCATCAGCTGGCAATGCCTGATCTGGCAATTTTGAGTCAACGGTTGGCGGAGCAGCACTCCAGCGAAAAACTGCTGGAAGCAGAACAAGATCTGGTTTCCCTGAAAGCGGCATGCCAGCCTGGTCAGCTCTCCAATCCCACCATCCATCTGATGAACTGGCTCAGTCGCTGGTTATAAGTACCGACAAGCAGAAAGGTTTTATATGTTACTCGTTGATTCCCACTGTCATCTCGATCGCCTCAGCTATGGCAGCAAGCAGACCAGCATGGCTGATGTACTGGCAAAGGCCGCGAAACTGGACGTGGGATATTTTCTCTGTGTCAGTGTGACTCAGGCACAGTTCCCGACCATGCTCGAGGCGATCGCTCCCTATCCCCAGGTATTTGCCTCTTGCGGGGTACACCCGCTCAATCAGGAACCCGGTGTCGATGCCGAGTTGCTGCTCAAGCAAGCTGCCGATCCACGTGTGGTGGCTATCGGTGAGACCGGTCTCGATTACTTTTACTCGCCCGAGAACAAGGAAGTGCAGCAAGCCTCTTTCCGCGAACATATCCGGGTTGCGCGCGCGTTGAACAAGCCACTGATCATCCATACCCGCGATGCCCAGCAAGATACCTTGCAGATCATGCGCGAAGAGGGCGCTGATCAGGTTGGCGGTGTGCTGCACTGCTTCACCGAATCCCTCGAAATGGCGCAAGCTGCGATGGCGATGGGGTTCTATATCTCCATCTCCGGGATCGCCACCTTCAAAAATGCGTCTGCACTGCAAGAAGTGGTCAAGGCTCTGCCCCTCGACAGATTGCTGGTCGAGACCGACTCGCCCTATCTTGCACCTGTTCCGCATCGGGGGAGGGAGAACGAACCTGCCTTTGTGCGAGACGTTGCGCAGTTTATTGCCGATCTGCGTCATATTCCGCTTAATGAATTGGCAGAAGCCACCAGCCGGAATTTCTTTGAACTGTTCAAGCTGGCGAAAAAATAACACAGAAGCCCCGTTGCTCGGGGCTTTTATATTTCAAATACCAAGCTGATTACCCACCTGAAAACCAACCTAGCACAACGTTATCTCTCACCCACCCAGTCAATTCAACTCGTTCATCCATACAAAACTGGGTGAATGATATTCCGATGTTTCGTTTTTTCACTGTGGTCAAAGGGTATTAAAACATCAGGCTATAAGTATCGATAATATTCATTATCGATACTTGATGTATGGGAAGGATCCTGTAAGATCCTCTCAAACTTCATATGAATCATAGAGTTCCGTGGCATATCTATCCTTGTCCAATCTGGCTCATCAGTCACTGCAGACTGTTTTCGATGCACAGCTAAATAGTCGGGCACGCCGCTTTTTACGCAGTGCAAAAGCGGATTCCACTCTCAATGCCTATCAGGCGGATACCCGTATTTTTGTCTTCTGGTGTCAATTGCACGGGCTGGATCCGCTGCAAACGACCCATCACGACATCATGAATTTTCTCGCAGATCAGGCTGACGGCGTATTGGCCGACTGGGTATGGCTGGATAAAGAGGAGGGAAAAGGGGAGCTGCGCAACGGTGAACCTCGTAAACCGGCAACCCTAGTGAGACGGCTAGCCGGGATCCGTTATGCCTTCAAGCAGAAAGGCATTCATCCCATGCCCACCGAACATCCCGAAATCAAGGAGATGATGCGCGGTATTGTCAGGTTGGGGGATAACCGCAAACGCAAAACCGGCGCCCTGACGCTGCAACCATTGACCCAGGTGCTGGATGGCATCGACACCAGTGACCTCGCGGGTTTGCGTGATCACACCCTGCTACTGCTGATGTTCAGTGGCGCCTTGCGCCGCTCGGAAGCAGCCCGAATTGAGGTGAGCGATCTCGATTTTGTGGGGCAGGGGATCCGCCTTCGTCTCAAACCTAGCAAGCATCAGCTGCATGAAACCGAGATCGCCCTGATCCCGGGCAAGCACTATTGTCCCGTGTCGGCACTACAAAACTGGCTGAGCAAAAGCCGGATCAGCGAGGGGCCGCTGTTTCGACGCATGAATCGTTGGGGGCAACTGATGGCCGAACCACTCGGCCCCCAGGGCATCAATCTGATGATCAAGCGGCGAACCGGCCAAACCATCGATGATCTCTATGTCAGTGGCCATAGCTTGCGGCGTGGATTTATCACCTCGGCGGTGACTGCCGGCAAGCCGATGAACAAGATCATTGAAGTTACTCGCCACAAGGATATGCGAACCCTGCAGGAGTATTTCGATGACGCCCACAAATTCTCCGATCATGCCCTTGATGGCTTGCTTTGACACAACTGCGTCACTTCGTTTTTTATGTTAAATGATATCTTGTTAATCTGATGATATATTTGTCGCGCAGCCAACAGCCCAAAGGGGAAGGGCATCTTCCAATGGATAATGGCATGTGATGAGAGATAACAAACTCAGAAACGTAATATCGCAAGGACATATGAGCCAAGAAATGACAGTGCGTGAAGAGCAAGAAGCGGCCCCCCAAAACAATGCAGAGCGGCAGCGCCAACATGTAAAACGCAAGCAGGAGACCCATACCCGATTGCAATGCTGGATCAGCAATCGCCACGCCGAGCGATTGGCCGCTCTGGGTATCCATCTCGAAGACAGTCAGGCATCACTCATCGAGCAGGCGATCGATCTGCTCTACCAACATGAGCTGGGTAGAGAACCTCCGTTTGAAAACAGAGTCGCCACACAGCTCGAAGAGACTGTTGAATAGAGCCAAGAGTGAAGTAACAGCGATACGTGAAGAGATAAAAAAAGCCAGGTACGAATTCCTTGTACCTGGCATAGGGGAATTGGCTCCTTGCAGAGCCGTGCGCTAACTGGTGTTCGGATTGCCTTAAGCTTAGACAAGGCTCAAGGCTTTTCAAGATCCGAAGAAAAGTTCAACCAGAGTGTGGGTATTTCAGACTCGTTCAAGTGCTTATGCACCGAGCGGCCCACTACGCATTGAACAGATTGTTGTCACGCACCAGCTCGCGGGGGAGGGCATTCTTGACCCGACTCCCCACCCATTTCCCCATGCCCAGGGTATGCCCCTGATAGCGGACGATCACCTCGCCAGTACCAGCATCCTGTTCTGGCCAAACGTCCCGCCCCATCATGAATTCCCGCGCATTGGCGCTATCCAGCTCGACCACGCCCTTGCTCGCTTTATCGCCATAGGCCAGTGCCCACTCATGAGTGAGGCGATAACCTTTCTTGAAGGTTTCGGCCAACTTGATGCCGATGCGATCGAAACGAAGCTTGCCCTGCACCTGATCAAACCGCTCGGGGAAGAGCCAGATCTCGTCATTGCGGCCAAACAGCTGACCCTGCGGTGCCACCCCAAAGTTGGCTTCGATCTCGCGCAATATGGGTTCCGCCTCTTTGGCAGGAAGTGGCGCAAAAGGGAATTTACCCAGCTTGCCCGGCTTGAACATGGTGTTGGGTACCGAGTGATGCTTGCGCAATCTGGCGACGAAAAAGCCTTCACTGTCGAAGATCTGGGGCCAAACGTGCAGGTATCCTTCGGATGTACAGGCCTGCTCTGCATGGGGGAACAGGTCTGCCAACGAGTCAAAACTCAAGGCATCGCCAAACTTGTTCAGCAGGGATTGGCAGACCGCCTGATTCTCCTGCTCACTCAAGGTACAGGTGGAGTAGACCAGCACACCACCCGGTTTCAGGGCATGGAAGGCGCTCTCCAGCAACCCTTGTTGCACCGCCGCAATCTCGTCGATGCTCTCGATGCTCCAGTTGCGCAGCGCATCTTCATCCTTGCGCACCGTCCCTTCACCGGAGCAGGGGGCATCGAGCAGGATGGCATCGAAGGTCTCCGGCAACCACTGGCCAAATACCTTGGCATCAAAATGGGTCATCCCCACATTGGTCACGCCGCAGCGCTGGATATTGGCGCTAAGCACTTTCAACCGGCTGCTGGAAAACTCGTTGGCAACCAGCATTCCCTGATTGTTCATCAAGGCGGCTATCTGGGTGGTCTTGGAGCCGGGGGCCGCCGCCGCATCCAGCAACATGCCATCCGCCTTGATCTTGTCGCTGGCAAAGAGCGCCGTCACCGGCAGCATGGAGCTCGCTTCCTGAATGTAGAAGAGCCCGCTCAAGTGCTCGGCGGTATTGCCAAGTGGGACGGTTTCGTCGCTGCGGGTCAGCCAGAAGCCGGTGTCACACCAGGGGACAGGGTCAAGCTGCCAACCCAGTGGCTCCATCAGGGCGACGAAATCCGAGACGGCGATCTTCAAGGTATTGACCCGAATGCTGCGGCGCAGCGGACGTCGACAACTGGCCACAAAGTCTTCCATCGAGAGATGGGCCGGCATAATGGCCGCAATGTGGCGTAAAAAGTAATCGGGAAGGAAGGTGTTGTCGTGCACTGTGCCGTCTCGTTGACCGAAAAAGAGGGGCGATATCCTACCACAAGGCTAAGAATATTCTGAATCTGAACCCTATCAACAGGCACCGGAATATAAAAAAGCCCGGCACAGTGCCGGGCTTGGATGAGATACAAAGGGAAGAGGTCAGGGCTGGATACGTGGACTCCACTCCAGCCACTCTTTCTCGGCCTTGCCGTAGAGCGCATAGCTGTGGCCCGCTTTGACGGTTGGACCCATCTCTTTCTCCGGCGTATTGAAAGCAATGCCGCCGGCCAGCAGGCTCTGCACCGTCTCCACTTCGATAGTGCCGCCGGTCAGCCCGATATCCGCCTTGACCCCGGAGACATTCCAGAAACGGGAGTTGGCTCGCACCAGATGGGCATACTCCTGATCCACGTTGACATCGATCACCACCTCGCTGCCATCCCGAGCCAGCGCCACCTTGGTGACACTGCCCACCACCATCTTGCGAAACAGCAGCGGGCTGCCGACGCTCAGGCCATTAACCGAGGGGCTCTTGAGGGTCAGAGCCAGACCCACCGGGCCGACCTGACTCAAGGGGAAGCGATCTTTGCCTGCGCCTTTACCCGGTTGTGCTTCTACAAATGCCCCCTTGATCAGGGTATCGAGGTGCGCAACGCCGCCTAATCCCAGCTTGGCCTGCACCAGAGTAAAGCGGGCGCCGGACTGCAGGAAACGCTCGGCGTAGTGGCCATCGAGTTCGGCCTTGAAGATCACCTGACCCAGAGACGGCTCCAGCTCGATCTCTTCAATTTTACCGATATCGACCCCGCGATAGCGGATCGGACTGCCAATCCCGAGCCCCGGATTGCTCTCTGCCACCAGTGACAGCTGGCGCACCTTGGCCTTGGCTTGCTCCCTGGAATCGAACAGTTGATGACTGCTGCGGCCATTGGCCAACCGATCAAACTCAATGGCACCGCGCAGCAGGGTACCGAGGTTGCCCACCTTGACCTGCACCCCATCGACCCGCACCTTGGTGTCGATGGCCGGTTTTTTCCAGAATTGGGGTTGCTGGGCGAGGAGGGGAGCATAGACTCCATCAATCTCGAGTTCGATCTCGACCCCCTCTTTGGCGGCACGCAGCTGTTTGACCTTGCCCGCTTCAAGCCCAAGATAGAGTACAGGTGAGCCAATGCCGATGCCATCGGCCTGATCTGCTTTGAGCAACCAGCGCTGCGGCTTGGCATCACGGGTACCGAGCAGTGCCAGCTCCTGACTCGGGTAGAGACGGTTAATCCGCTCGCCACTGCTGGCTTGTACCAGCTTGATCCCGCCCCCCAACCATGCACTGGCCGGACTGGTTTCTACTTTGATGCCGCTCAGATCGGCATCGATCTGCAACGGGGCGGCGCGATAGAAGCGGGCACGGTTGAGCAGATGACCATAGTTCGGCGCCATCACCAGCTCGACGCTGGCATTGCCGCGCGCATCCAGGGTGAGCTGGCTGATACGGCCCACCTGCAATCCCTTGTACCAGACAGGTGCATCCTGATTGAGCCCCGTCAGATCGTCAGCCTGCAGCGTCACCTTGGTACCGCTCTGGGGGGCGCGATCGGTCAGGGTCATCTTCTGTACCGGTTTGCCCGCTACATAGTCGAGGCGAATGGCCGGGCCGGAGAGGAGGCGATCTGCATGCTGCACGCCGGTCGCGGAGAGGGAGACGCTCTCCCACACCAGCTGACTCTTGTCAGTAATGCGATAGGCCTGCTCCGGGTTGATCAGCGCTGTGACCACACGGCCTTTGTCGGTGAGGCGAATGGGGTCGATACGACCGATCTCGATCCCCTCATAGAGGATGGGCATCCCCTCCTTGACCGGAAGATCGCCAGCCGCAATGTCGATACGCTCGCCACGCGCCGCTTCCGCCAGCCCTTTATAGAGGACGAAAGTCTGTCCCTTCTCCGGTTCCGGTGAATCTTTGGGCGAGTCAAAGGCAATGCCGCCGCTCAGAATGGAGGTGAGGCTGCCGGCCTCCACGCTGACGCCAGCCAGACTGAAGGAGCCCTTGATGCCACTGATGTTCCAGAAGCGGGTATCGGCTTTGACCAGATGCTCGAAACGCGGCTCGATCACCAGATCCAGAATGACGTTCTGGTTGTCTTGACCCAGGCGGGTATTGATGACGCTGCCCACCTCGATACCGCGGAAATAGAGCTTGGCGCCAATCCCAACCGAACCCAGCGAATCGGCGGTCAGGTGCAGCATCCGCCCCTGAGCCTGATAGCCGGGAGGGGGGCCATCCAGTGCATCGAAGGTCTCCTCCAGCGGATTGCTTTCACGCCCCGGTTGCAGGTTGATGTAGTTGCCGGAGACCAGGGTATCGAGGCCGGAGATTTCGGTGAGCGACGCCTTGGGGCTCACCAGCCAGAAGTCGGATCCCTTGCGGATCAGCGGCCTGGCACGGCTGTCAATCTTGGCCATTACCGCAATCTTGCGGCCATCTTCAGCCAGCTCCAGCTCTTGCACCACGCCGATGGCCACCCCCTGATAACGAACCTGGGTTTTACCCGGCAAGATGCCGTTGCCCTGGGCAAAGTTGATCTGGATAAGCTGGCCACGGCTCAATACCTGCTGATAGAGAAAGCCACCCGCCAGCAGCAGGGCTATCAGGGGTAACAGCCAGACCGGCGATAACCAGCGACGCTTTTCAATGACGGGTTCAGCCCCGATCATAGTGACTCCTTATTGGCTGGATTAAACAGCACATCAGACAAAAACAGAGAAATCATCAACGGGCCGCCTTGTCCCATAGTAAACGGGTATCGAGCATGCGAGCCGACATCATGGTCAGCACCACCACACCGGCAAAGGCGGTGGCCCCCGGGCCTGCGCGGACACTCAGCAGCACACCCCGATCGACCAGTGCCACCATCAGCGAAATCACGAACAAGTCCAGCATTGACCAGCGACCGATAAAATCGATCACCCGATACATCACCAGCTGGCGCTTGCGCCGAACCGGCTTGGCCCGCTGCAACTGCCAGCAGATCCAGCCCAGCCCCAATATCTTGCCCACGGGTACCAGTATGCTGGCGGTGAGAACTATGGTGGCAATCCCGCTCATTTTGCTGCGATAGAGCATCATGATACCGCTGAAGATGGTATCTGACTGCAGCAACCCCTTGTTGTAGAAATGGGTTATGGGCAACAGATTGGCAGGCAACAACATGAAGGTGGCGAGCGCCAGCAAGCCCCACGACCAGGCGAGGGAGCGGGGAATGCGCACCTGTAATTTGCTGCTGCAACGGGGGCAGACTGCCCCGGCTTGATAACGCACCAGCAGACCGCAGGTATGGCAGCGGCAGAGCCCCATCTCACGGGCGCTGGTCATGTTCCGGCTCCTTTAACGGGATCCGCGCCCAGTAGGGGGCGGGGTCAAACAGGATCAGCAGGGTCATGTTGAGCAGCATCAGAATACCGAGGCTGAGCAAGCCGCCACCGAGGCGCACATCGGCGATGTCGATCAGTTTGAACAGGGCAACCAGCAAGCTGACGATATAGACCTCCAGCATGGCCCAGTGGCGAAACACCTCGACCAGCTTCAAGGTGACGGGAAGAATGTGCCAACGTTTGGCCAGACCCGAAGCCAGCACAAAGATCCCCGCCAATAACCCCACCGGCGCCAACACGGCGCACCAAAGCACCAAAGAGGCCACCCAAAACTCACCTTCGCCAAACAGCACCAGGATACCGCGCAGCAGGTCGGCATCGGTGTTGACCCCAGCCAGCCGCAGATAGATCAACGGCTCAAAAAACGCGGAGGGCAGCAGCAGAAATCCGGTGATGGTCAGGGCCATCAACTGGGAGGGACGAAAGGCATAACGGCCATAGAGATGTTGATGACATCGCGGGCAGTGGGCATGGCGACGCAGCGGCAGCGCTTTGCGCTGGATCAGCAAGTCGCACGCCGGACAGACAATCACGGAACCGGGCTCCATCATACAATTCAACCTGTTGAAGGAATTGGTGAAATTTACCCTAAAACCGGTTTCCTGTCTTGCCTGCGGCCGGAATGTTACGAAAGTATGATTGACGTTAACGTAAACGTGATATTAGATAGCCAGACTAGACAGGTGAAAGGAGTCATGATGTCCAGTTTGTCCCCCTCGGCAGGCTTGCGCTTTCGCACTGCCCTTGCCAATGAACATCCCCTGCAGATCGTCGGCACCATCAATGCTTATATGGCGCTGATGGCCGAGCGCTGCGGTTTTCAAGCTCTTTATCTCTCCGGTGCCGGGGTAGCCAATGCCTCCTACGGCTTGCCGGATCTCGGCATGACCTCCCTCAACGATGTGCTGATCGATGCCGAGCGGATCACAGCGGCGACCCGTGTGCCGCTACTGGTCGATATCGATACCGGCTGGGGCGGGGCATTCAATATCGCCCGCACCATTCGCGCGTTTGAGCGCGCCGGAGTTGCCGCCGTCCATATGGAAGATCAGGTGGCCCAGAAGCGTTGTGGTCATCGCCCCAACAAGGCGGTGGTCACGCTTGAAGAGATGTGTGATCGCATCAAGGCCGCAGTGGATGCCCGCGAGAATAGCGAGTTCGTCATCATGGCCCGCACCGATGCACTGGCGGTGGAGGGGATGGAGTCGGCTCTTGAACGCACCGCTGCCTATGTGGCAGCCGGTGCCGACATGATCTTCGCCGAGGCGGTGACCGAGCTTGCCCAGTACGACCAGTTCAAGCAGGCGGCCGAAGTGCCGATCCTCGCCAACATGACCGAGTTCGGCAAAACCGAGCTGTTTGACAAAGAGCAACTGGCCGCGCACGGGGTCGACATGGTGCTCTACCCGTTAAGCGCCAACCGCGCAGCCAATCAGGCCGCCCTCAACGTCTATCACCATATTCGCCAGGATGGTCATCAAAGGGCCGTCGTGGAGACCATGCAGACCCGGGAGTCACTCTACGACTTCCTCGGATATCACCACTACGAGCAGACACTGGATCGTCTGTTTACAGCCAAGGAATAGGAGGCAGCTTATGGGACAGCAAAAACCGTTGGGCGGGGCCGGTCTGCGCGGGCAGAGTGCGGGGGAGACCAGTATCTGCACCGTGGGCAAGAGCGGCACCGGTCTTACTTATCGCGGCTATGACATCAAGGAGCTGGCCGATAGCGCCCAGTTCGAGGAGGTCGCCTATCTGCTGCTCAAGGGGGAGTTGCCCGGTGAGCAGCAGCTTGACGCGTACAAGCGCGAACTGCGTCGCCTGCGCACTTTGCCGACGGCTCTGCTGGAGGTACTGGAGCGGATTCCCGCCGATGCTCATCCCATGGATGTGCTGCGCACCGGCTGTTCCATGCTCGGCGATCTGGAGCCGGAAGATGGCTTCGAGCATGAACACGAAGTGGCGGATCGGCTGCTGGCCGCCTTCCCGGGCATTCTGATCTACTGGTACAAGTTCAGCCACGAGGGAGTTCGCATCGCCCTCGATACCGATGAAGAGTGTATCGGTGGCCATTTCCTCGCGCTGCTGCACCAGAAAGCGCCGAGCGAGCTGGAGCGCCGGGTGATGCATGTCTCCCTCATCCTCTACGCCGAGCATGAGTTCAACGCCTCCACCTTTGCGGCGCGGGTTTGCGCCTCGACGCTCTCTGACATGTTCTCCTGTATCACAGCGGCCATCGGTACCCTGCGCGGCCCGCTCCACGGCGGAGCCAACGAGGCGGCCATGGCGATGATCGAACATTGGCAAGATGAAACGCAGGCAAGGCGCGAACTGCTGGCCAAGCTGGCGGCCAAGGAGAAGATCATGGGCTTTGGCCACGCCATTTACCGCACCTCGGACCCGCGCAACGTCATCATCAAGGAGTGGTCGGCCAAGCTCGCCGAGGCGGTGGGGGATGATCGCCTCTATCGCGTCTCCTGCGAGGCGGAGAAGGTGATGTGGGAAGAAAAAGAGCTCTTTCCCAACGCCGACTTCTTCCATGCCAGCGCCTATCACTACATGGGGATCCCGACCAAGCTGTTCACGCCTATCTTCGTCTGCTCACGGGTCACCGGCTGGTGCGCCCACGTGATGGAGCAGCGCGAGCACAACCGGATCATCCGCCCGAGCGCCGATTATGTCGGCCCGGCCCCCCGTCACTTTGTCTCTCTACAACAACGATAAGGAAGTCACGATGTCCGCCAACGTCGACGTCAACCACAGACCAGACCCTGATCAGGTGCTGGTCGATATTGCCGATTATGTCTGCAACCACCCCATTACCAGCCAGGCGGCCCTCGACACCGCCCGCTACTGCCTGATGGACACGCTCGGCTGTGGCCTCTTGGCCCTGCGCTTCCCCGAGTGTACCAAACACCTTGGCCCCATAGTCCCCGGTACACTGGTACCCCACGGCGCCCGGGTTCCCGGTACCCAGCTCTGCCTCGATCCGGTCAAGGCAGCCTGGGACATCGGTGCCATCATCCGCTGGCTCGATTACAACGACACCTGGCTGGCCGCCGAGTGGGGTCACCCCTCCGACAATCTGGGCGGTATTCTGGCCACTGCCGACTGGCTCTCCCGTACTCGCGTGGCCGAGGGCAAGGCGCCGCTTACCATGGCCGATGTGCTGGTGGCTATGGTCAAAGCCCACGAAATTCAGGGGGTGCTGGCGCTGGAAAACTCTTTCAATCGGGTCGGTCTCGATCACGTGGTACTGGTCAAGGTCGCCAGCACCGCCGTGGTGACTCATATGCTGGGGGGCACCCGCGATCAGGTGATCGATGCGGTCTCCCAGGCCTGGGTCGATGGCCAGAGCCTGCGTACCTACCGTCATGCCCCCAATGCGGGATCGCGCAAGAGCTGGGCAGCGGGGGATGCCACCTCTCGTGCGGTGCGCCTCGCCCTTATCACCATGAGTGGCGAGATGGGCTATCCCGGTGTGCTGAGCGCCCCCAAGTGGGGCTTCTACGATGTGCTGTTCAAGGGCAACCAGTTCGCCCTGCATCAGGGATACGGCAGCTATGTGATGGAGAACGTGCTATTCAAGATCTCCTATCCCGCCGAGTTCCATGCCCAGACCGCGGTGGAGTGCGCCATGAAGCTGCATGGGCAGGTGAAGGGGCGGCTCGACGAGATCGACCGCATCGAACTCACCACCCATGAGTCGGCCATTCGCATCATCAGCAAGGTCGGTGCCCTCAACAACCCCGCCGATCGGGATCACTGCCTGCAGTACATGGTGGCGGTGCCGCTCATCTTCGGTCGCCTGATCGCCGAGGATTACGAGGATGACGTGGCGGCCGATCCCCGCATCGACGCGCTACGCGGCAAGATGGTGGTACAGGAGGATAAACGCTACAGCCGCGAGTATCTGGAGGCAGACAAGCGCTCCATTGCCAACGCCATCCAGATCTTCTTCAAGGACGGCACTCACACCGCCAAGGTGGAGGTGGAGTATCCGGTCGGCCATCGCCGCCGGCGGGAGGAGGGGATTCCGCTGCTGGTGGAGAAATTCCAGCACAACCTGGCCACCCGCTTCCCGGCCAAACGGGTCAGCGACATCCTTGCTCTCTGTCAGGATGGGCCGCGGCTTGCTGCCACCCCGGTACACGCCTTTATGGATCTGCTGGTGATCTGACCGGTCTTGCATTGGCCAACATATCGGCAAACAGTGATAAACGAAAAGCGGGCTCATCGGCCCGCTTTGTTATTCTGGCGGCTTATCCCTCGATAAGCCTTACCCAAGCGCACTGCTGTCGCCGTTAAAGAGCGCCGTCATGATGGCCGTCTCGCGACTGGCGATGGTCTCGAGAAACTCGTTGGCACGCCCCATCTGATGACACACCTGATAGCCGCGCTCGACAAAGGAGAAGAGCTCGCCCAGCCCCGCCAGATGGGCGGGCCCTGACACCAGCTTGAGGGTTGCCCCCAGCAGCGGCTTTCTCGCCAGTCTGTCCAGCGTCATGCCAAGCTCGCTCACCAACGCAATCTGATGTTCCCGGCGCGCCTGTTCACCCACGGCACGATAGGCGATGGTGTAGTGGTCCGGCGTGATGGGAGCTATGCCATCAATGCGCCGTAGCGCCACCACCATCAGGTAGTCCAGCTCTTCGGAGAGAGCGTCGAGCTCGATCGCCTGCGCCAGCACCTTGAGGCCGGACTCCGGCAACAGTCGTTCGGCGGTCGGCATCACCCGCATCACATCTGCATCGCGGCGGGCGCAATCCCCCGAGCCATAGAGGTCGGTCAGGAAGAACTCGGCGGCAGGGCCGTAGCGGTCACTCTCCAGCAGATCACGATGGGTTCGCCCCAACCGGTCGGCCTGCCACTGGCGTAGCCGATCCCGATCCTGCTGATCTTCCGGGTGGGCACGCATCTGCTCGCGCAAGGCTGCAACCCGCTTGAGCTGGCGGTAGAGCCGACCCAGGGTGCTATCGTCGTCGTGGGCATGTTCTTGATGCGTCATCTACAGCTCTCTGGCCTTGGGCCCATTGATGGGGATTCGGTGATACGAAGATACAAATGAATGAAAAATAAGCAGCTTTTGCTGACCGTTCCGTGACAAGTGTAGCGCGCACGGGGGAGGGAATAAATGCCATGCCACGCTGATGGCCTGCATCCCTCTCGACTCTGTTAAGTGAGTCCCATTTATGTGAACCATCCTTTCATTTGTTGTGAACATGTGTTTAATATCAATAACTAACTTATGACCCAGAGTAACGACCATGTTCTTCAACTCGCTCGCTGGCAGCAGCGCACTCTCTACCATCCAGATCAGCCGTCAGCATCCGCTGGGACTGGCCGCCGCCCGGATCGCGGCCGAAGCCATCGCTGCGGACATGAGCGAGAGCTATCAACTCAATTGCGAATGGGCGGATGAAGAGGAGACCGAGCTACGCTTTCGCGGCTCAGGGGTACATGGCACTCTCACCCTGGACGAAGATATCCTGAAACTGGAAGTGCATCTTGGTTTGATGCTGTTGCCAGTACGCAGCGTACTGGAGCAAGAGATCCTCGATTATGTCGACAATCGCTTACCTTGCCCCAAACGTGTTTGAAACTCTTCGTTGCACTGCTTTTAAATAAACCAGCTGTAAACGATGGCTGTTTGAAATAAGTTTGCAAGCCATATGGTTTGTCAGATTTATTCTCAGGCGAGGTCTTGATTCTATTTGTCAGTAATCTTTCATCTTTATTTCATATTTCGAGTCGGCACTCATTAAAGTCATTCTGATTGCATCAAGTCTTCATCCGGATATGAGGACAGGAGCAATTTGCCGCCTCGGTAAATTCATTTTGTAGGGAAACAACCATGCCACTGAGTGAATTTATCTCCTGCGTCGATACCGCCTGGTTACGCATGGACAGACCCAACAACCTGATGCAGATCATCGGTGTCCTGATGTTTGAAGGAGAGCTTGATGAAGCGCGTCTGCGGGCCGGATTGCGCCACACCATTTCGGTGCAACCCCGCTTTCACCAGCGGGCCGTGCTGGAGGGGGGCTCCTATTACTGGCGTCATGATCCCGATTTCGATCTCGATCAGCACCTCAAGCGAGTGATCCTGCCGGGTGAAGCGGGCAAGCTGGAGCTGGAGAAGCTGGTGGCCGATCTCGCCTCGACGCCGCTCAACCACCAGCGCCCCCTGTGGGATATGCACCTGACCGACACGTCGCTGGGTGGGCAAGCGCTGGTGGTGCGCATTCACCACGCCATGGGCGACGGCTTCTCGCTGGTGCGGGCCATGCTGACCATGATGGATAACACCCCGGAAGGGGCGCCGCGACCACCGTCACCGGAGCCACTGGATGACAGCGATGACGAGGATGAGGAGGATTGCCACCAGGGCAGCCGTCTGGTGCGAGCCGGTCTCAAGCTGACCGGTAGCCTCTGGTCCAAATATGTCGAAGTGGTCACCCATCCCACCAAGGCGGTGGATTACCTCAAGACTGGGCGCGATCTGGCGAGTGAGCTGTGCAATATCGCCACCCTCGGTGATGACTCCCCCTGCCGCCTGCGGGGCAAGACCACCAGCACCAAGCGGGTGGCCTGGTCGGAGCAAATTGATCTGCCGGATATCAAGGCGGTGGGCAAGGTACTGGGCTGCTCGGTCAACGATCTGCTGATCGCCGCCACCGCAGGGGCGTTTCGCCACTACCTGCAGGAGAAAGGGGATGATGCCAACAAGGTCAAGATCCGCGCCTTGGTGCCGGTCAATATGCGTGCACCGGACGATGAGGGGGCACTTGGCAACCGCTTCGGGCTGGTGGCCCTGGACTTGCCACTGGATGTTGAACACCCGTTGCAGCGGCTCTATACCGTACGTGACCGGATGCAGGCGCTGCGCACCTCGCTACAACCCGTGGTAGTGCTCAACCTGTTACATGCCCTTGGCATGGCTCCCAATGCGGTGCAACAGCAGGCCGTCGAGCTGCTCACGGCCAAGGCCAGCGCGGTGATCACCAACGTGCCCGGCCCGCAGCAGACCCTCTATCTGGCTGGAGCAAAATTGCGTCAGCCGCTGTTCTGGGTCCCGCAATCGGGGGATATCGGCGTCGGCGTCTCCATCCTCTCTTACGATCACAAGGTGCAGCTTGGCCTTATCACCGACAAGAAGCTGGTTCCGGATCCGGATCGGGTGGTCGAGCGGTTTGCAGTGGAGTTCGAGCAACTGCTGTTGCTGGTGCTGATGGAGCCGGAGCTGTTGTTTGACCCCAACGGACTGGATGCGCTGCTCGGTTGATCGTGCATTTGATAGACCGGTGGCGGCGTAGCCAACCGGTCAGCTCCCATCATAAAAGAGGCCAACCCGTGGGTTGGCCTCTTGTTTTGCTACCTCTTAGTGGCAGGAGTGACGGTTAATCCTCCAGCTCTTCGCGCGCCGCCTCCACATCGAGGCGCTCCATGGCATCCATGGGTTCGCACTCGGCCGCTTCGGCATAGAGGGCTTCGGCGGCTTTCAGGCGGCTCTTGCCGTGCAGCATCACCTGAGCGTTGGCGTACTCCATGCGGGCGATAGCCGAGTCGGGGATCAGCGCCAGCGCCTCCTTGAAGTGACGCTCGGACTCCTCCTTCTTGGCGCCATAGGTGAGGCCGCCGATCATGGCCCCCAACTTGTCGACGATCTCCGCATGCCAGGCGCCAAAGGCGATATGGGCCTCGGCGTGGTCTGGCGCCAGCTCCAGCGCCTTCTCAAGGCTTGCCTTGATCTTGTCGCCAATTCCTTGCGAGAGGGCCTTGGAGATGGAAATCACTTGACTGTAGCGACCGAGTGCCAGCGCGTGGAAATACCAGGCGTTGGCGTTCCTGGGCTGGCGCTTTTGCAGCTTCTCGGCATGACTGGCCGCCCGCTCGAAGGCGGCTCGTTTGGCATACTTGTCCTCCAGCAGATAGCTGGCGTGGATCACCAGCGCCTTGTTTGCCACATTGAGGCCCGCCTCACCGGCCGCTTCACCAAGAGCGACGGCCCGGGCAAAATCCCCGGCATGATAGGCCCGCCAGGCATCCTGTACCTGTTCATCCTCGGGCCAGGGTTCGGCATCCCCCTGATGGAGACGATCCCAGTTGTCCGCCAGCTTCTGGCCAGCATACTCATAGGCCGCATCCGCGTAGGGGAAGGGGACAAATTCGAGTTGTGAAGTGGTCATGCTTGTTCTCCCTGTAGCATGTGAATCAAACCTTGTCGGTGTAGTGGTGGGCGAGGGCGCCCAGATGAGCGCGGGCATCGGCCCGCAAATAGGGTGCGACCAGCTGCATCACCTGAAAGACGCCGAGGGCGATATCGGCGTCCGCCTTGGGATGCAGTGCCCGCTGGTAAGAGATCCAGAATGTGCCCACCAGCGCCACATTGGCCGCCAGCGTGCGCATCTGTTGCGCCGTGCCCTCCATCAGCCCGACCGTTTGCAGATGGTTGCAAATGGCGATGGCGGTCTGCTCCTTTCGGCGCAGCAGGGCGGAAAAGCGCTGTTCCACCTGATGATAACCACTCATCAGGGTCGCGATATCGTAGTAGAGGAAACGGTACTGCCAGATGGCTTCAAACATCAGGTGGAGAAAGAGCCAGATATCTTCGGGCTCATCGGACGGGGTGCTGACCGCCTCCAGCAGGCGATCCATCTGCTGTTCAAATTCGCAGAACAGGGCGTTGACGATCTCCTCCTTGTTGTGGAAGTGGTAGTACAGATTGCCCTGGCTGATCTCCATCTCGGCCGCAATGGCCGAGGTGGTGACGCTGGGTTCCCCTTGTCGATTGAAGCAGGCGAGGGCAGTGGTCAGGATCCGCTCCCGGGTACGACGTTTGGGTTTGCGATCCATGCTACTCCTTTGGTGATGAACGACGCACGCCGTGGCGATAGCGTTTGGCAAGCCAGTGCTGCAGCTGCTCCAGCGACTTGTCGAGGGCGGCAACCGAGCCAATGCCGGGGGCCAGCAGGGTGCGATCTTCATCGGCCAGCGCAGCCAGATTGAGCTCGAGGCCATGCTTGGCCAGCACCGGCGCCAGCTCGTCACGACGCTGCCAGAGATCGCGGCGGGTATGCTGGTAAGCGTGCTCGCAGAGACGGCGGCGATCCCGGTAACTGAACACATTGGTGAAGAACATCTCGCCATCGGCAGAAGAGGGCTCAAACAGCAGGGCATCGGCGTCGGGATATTGGTGTCTGTAGCGATCCATCCCCACATGCATGCGGGAGTGGATGATGGCGCGAAAAGTCTGGGCCAGCACCACCGGCAGACCGCTGTCCACCAGATTGGTCGGCGCACCGGCGGCCATGTCCGCATCATAGGGCACCAGCGGATTGATGCAGAACACCAGATCCGCCCCCTCTTCCAGCGCTACCGAAGCGTGCAGAGTCTTGATCAGCGCCCCGTCCACATAGTAACGACCGTTGATCAAGGAGGGCGGAAAGAGACCGGGCAGGGCGGCTGACGCCTGTACCGCCGCCGAGATGGGCACATCATCGAGCCCCGAGCTGCCGAAGGCGACCGGATGACCGGTGTCGAGTTCGGTGGCTACCACAAACAGTCGACTGCGCAACTGGCGGAAATCGTTGCTGCGGCCGGGACGAGAGAAAAACTGGGTCAGGGTGCGATCCACCCCGCGGTTGTCGAACAGTCCGGTCGGAATGGCCTTGGAGAGCCCCTGCAGCGATTCAAACAGGCTGCGCTTCCAGGGCGCCGCCAGATAGTAGGTCAGGCTCTGCCACGCCAGTGGCGGGATCGAGGTCAGGCGGTCGGCATATTCACGAAAGGCGGGGCGCAGCAAGGTGGCCGGGTCAAACATCTCCCCCGAATCATCGCTGAGCAGGATCCGCACCAGCTTAGCCGGCGAGATGCCGTTGGCCAGCGCCGATGCCACCACGGCCCCCGAACTGACGCCGACATAGATATCGGCATGGTCAAGGCGCAGGCCGTTGATGCTGTCAGAGAGGGCTGCGCAGGCACCGATCTCGTAGATGCCGCCGAGCGGCCCGCCGCCAGCAAGGGCAATTGCGATGGTACTCATAGCGTCGCCTCTCTATCCATGACATTCACCATGACAAGACCGGCCCAGCGCAGGGCATGGGCCGGTATCAATCACCTTCCGTCACCGCGAGGGATCAGGGCAGGACGCTCTCTGCTTTGGCTTTCACCTCTTTCACCGCATCTTCAGCGGCGGAGAGGAGATCGGCGGCCTGCTCAACCACGGCCTCTTTAGCCTTGGCTACCGGCGCCTTCTTTACCGGAGGCTTGCGGGCAGCGGGCTTTTTGGCGGCAGCCGGTTTGGCTTCAGCGGCAGGGGCTTCCTCTTCCTGCGCATCCAGCAGTTGCTGGACTACATCGGTCAGCTCGGCCATGCGCTTGGAGAGCTTGTCGATATCCTTGCGGGTCGGAATGCCGAGGCTGGCCACAGCGCGGGCCACGCGATCTTCAAACACCTGCTCCAGACGACCCCAGGTATTGGCGGTCTTGTCGGTCACAGCGGCAATCTTCTCATCTGCGCTCTGACGGGTTTTGGCCTGCAATGCTTCCCCTTCCTGCACCAGGGCTTCAAAGATCTTGCCACCCTCTTCCTGCGCCTTGGCATAGGCACCCAGACCCGCCAACCAGATCTGCTGGGTGGACTCCTTGATGGTGGAGGTGAGTTGGTTGTCGGTCACTGAACCTGCCAGCGCTTTCAATTTCTTAGCCATGATCTTCTCCTTGAATAACGACAGATAAATGTAATGGCGACAACGAAACTGCAATCGGGTTGTGGCATTACTGATTTTTCAACTTCAGTCTAGGGACAAAAAATAGAGGGTTCTACCTAATAACGGAACAGGCACACCACCGAAATTAGGGTTTGCTCACGAACCGACAATCAAATTGCGGATTTCCATATGAATCGTGATATATCTAACAACCTAGTAACACCCTAATCAGTAGCAGGATTCTCTTTATGAACTATTTCATTACCGGCGGTAGTGGTTTTATCGGGCGTCGATTGATCAAAAAGTTATTCCAACAGCATCCCGACTGTACCGTCTATTTTCTGATGCGCTCTTCTCATCAGGAGAAATTGCCAGAGCTGTTCTCATTCTGGAATGTGGATGAATCGCGCGCGGTCCCGGTTTTTGGCGACATGACGCAACCGCTGCTGGGGGTATCGGGCGAGATGCAGGAGCAGTTGATCGGCAAGATCGACCACTTCTTCCATCTGGCTGCCATCTATGATCTCAACGCCAAGGCCGGGATCCAGCAGCAGGTCAACACCGAAGGGACCCGTCAGGCTGTTCAACTTGCCGAGCGGCTGGGGGCGGGGCAGTTCCACCACTGCAGCTCTATTGCTGCAGCTGGCCTGTTCGACGGTCTGTTTCGCGAGGACATGTTCGATGAGGCCGAACACCTCGACATGCCTTACTTCCAGACCAAGCACGAAGCGGAAGGTATTGTGCGAAACGAGTGCACAGTTCCGTGGCGAGTCTATCGACCGGGGATCGTTGTCGGTGACTCCAATACCGGCGAGATGGACAAGATCGACGGCCCTTACTACTTCTTCAAGACCATCCAGAAGCTGCGTCGTCTGCTGCCGCCCTGGATGCCGGCCATCGGGGTTGAGGGCGGGCGCATCAACATAGTGCCGGTCAACTTTGTGGTCGATGCCATGGTGCATATCGCCCATCAAGAGGGCGAGGAGAACAAAACCTTCCACCTGACCGACCCCAACCCGATGCGGGTTGGCGACATGCTGAGCACCTTCTCCCGCGCCGCCCATGCGCCGGAGCCTGCGATCCGCATCAATGCCTCTCTCTTTAATTTCATTCCCCGCCACCTGACTGCCATGCTGATGACCATGGCGCCGGTGCGCCGCATCCGCGATGCCGCCATCGCCGATCTGGGTCTGCCCAAGGATGTGTTCCGCCTTATCAGTTATCCCACCCGTTTCGACAGTCGCGAAACCCAGCGAGTACTGAAAGGGACCGGTATCGAAGTGCCACCACTGCACAGCTACGCCTGGCGGCTGTGGGATTACTGGGAGCGTCACCTCGACCCGGAGCTCTTCATCGATCGCTCCTTGCGTGGTCGGGTAGAGGGCAAGGTGGTGCTGGTGACCGGGGCCACCTCCGGCATTGGCCGAGCAACCGCACGCAAGCTGGCGGGGGCAGGGGCCAACGTCGTTACCATCGCGCGCGACGAGCAGAAGATTGCCGAGACTAAAGCTGAGTTTGCCGAGCTGGGGCTGACCATCGAGATCTATCAGGGGGATCTCGCCAATCTGGCGCAAGCCGAGGAGATCACCGCTCGCATCGTGGCCGATCACGGCGGCGTCGATATTCTGGTCAACAATGCCGGCCGCTCCATCCGCCGCTCCATCGAGGACTCCTTCGATCGCTTCCACGATCTGGAGCGCACCATGCAGCTCAACTACTTCGGCGCACTCAAGGTGATCATGGGGGTGCTGCCCACCATGATTGAGAAGAAAAAAGGGCACATCATCAACATCTCCTCCATCGGGGTGTTGACCAATGCGCCGCGCTTCTCCGCCTATGTTGCCTCCAAGTCGGCCCTCGATGCCTGGGTGCGTACCGCCGCCTCCGAGTTTGCCGATAAGGGGGTCAGCTTCTCCATCATCAATATGCCGCTGGTGAAAACGCCGATGGTAGCGCCGACCAAGGTCTATGAGCAGGTACCTATGATGACGCCGGAAGAGGCGGCCGATCTGGTGTGCGATACCATCATCAACAAGCATGTGCGACTGGCCACTCGCCTCGGGGTGTTTGGTCAGGTGGTGCATGCCCTGGCACCACGTGTCGCCCAGGTGATCATGAACACCAGCTTCCGCACCTTTGCCGATCCCAAGGATGGCGACAAATCCAAAGCCACCGCCGATCAGGTTGCCGTCTCGACCCTGATCAAGGGGATACACTTCTAACCGGATGATGGGATAAAGAGATCAACAGGGGCCTGAGCAATCAGGCCCCTGTTTTATTTGGAATAACAGTTGAAGGACGAATAAGGAGGGTCAGACTCGGGACAACAGATCAAGCAGCAGATCAGTCGTGCGACGGGAGTAGAGCAGAGAGAGATGGCCAATGGCAGGCAACTCGATATCTTCCATTCCCGCCAATCGTTGCCGCTCCTGCGGCATCACCACATTGTCGTGACTGGTGCGCACCGAGATGCCGGGTACGCAGAGAGGAACCGAGGCGAAACGCTGCAACCAGCCGGAACCGGGCTCCATCTCACGGGCATTGGCCCCAAGCCCAAGGGCGGCCAACTGACTGCCCTGATGAGGCGTAGCCAGAGTGATCAGGCGTGCGACCTTGTCACCACCATGGATAGCCAGATAGTCGCGGCAGACCAACCCGCCCATACTGTGACCGACCAGCACCAGCTTGTCAGCCCCAGTGTGCGCGAGCACATCGTCAATTCGCTTGGCCAGTAGCGGCACCATCTCATCGATATGACCAAATGGTGGCATCAAGGTAATGGTGGCGACCACATGGCCTGCGGTCTCCAGTCGGGCGCGCTGGGTGCGCCAGATCCCGCGACTGCAACCGTAACCATGCACCAGCAATATGGGACGCTGGCATGGACGCAGCCGATCGGGTGCCATCAGCAAAGGCTCAAACGGTAGCAACAAGGTGAAGGTATAGAGGTAGGCCAGCATCTCCTGCGCCATCATCTTCACCCTGCGCCAAGGGCCGATAGCCGGGGAGGGGTAGAAGCGGGTAAACAGCCAGCTGCCGAGCACCACCAGACAGCGCAACCCAAGCAGGGCAAACACTACAAACAGCAGGGTCAGCAACCAAGAGAGTCCCACGACCACGTGGGCGATACTCCCGAGGAGCAGCACCTCTACCATCAGCAGGATAAACAGGTGTCGTACGATCGTCATAAGGCCATGATCCGACCAGTCAGGCGTGGAAGTCAAATGGCACTTTGAGACAGCTTGATCCAGCGCGGCTTTTGTCGCTAAACCCCGGCGAACTCTTTTCCGGTGAGGTTATTTGCAATGCTGTATATCCATACATATACTTTATCCATCATCACCAAGAGGAGGCCATCATGGCTGTCGAGATCAAATATGTGGTTGTTCGTGGGGGAGTGGAAAAAATGACCTTTGCCAGCAAAAAAGAGGCCGATGCCTATGACAAGCTGCTGGATACGGCCGATGAGTTGATGACCCTGTTGGCTGGCGCCCCGATCGAGCTGGCACCAGAGCAGCAAGAGAGTCTGGCATTCTACTTGGCAGAGCAGCGTGATGTGCTGCAAACCCTGCTGCGCGGCGGCAAGGTTCAGGCAGGTACGAAAGAGGAAGAGGCACCAGCAGCCAAGCGCAAGGAGAAGCCACTCAAACAGGTGGCCTGATTGCACAGACCTTATTTCTCGGGATAAATGGTTCAACGCATTCACTTTATTTGCATTTAAAACCATTTTCACGGCTATTTACCCCGAGAATTTTTTAACCATGCTGCATATCCTATGCATAACTGAATTGTGTGCACCACTGAGCGACATCAGCCAGATCTATGAGGAAATAATGAGCAAACAGTGGAGAGAACGTTATCCAGATCGCTCCCGGTTACCTTAATCAGCAACAACAAGAGGCAGTACCAATCCCAATAGAAGCCGCATTCATCTATCACGAGCCCTTTTCTATCGTCTCGGCTCACAGGCTCATATCGACTCATCTCAGCATCAACAAGTATCACCATGACTCAACAACCATTATCCTTGCCGCCGGCCATGCCGCTGTTTGACAGCCTTATCTATCTGGAAGTTGGCAATCCGCAGGTCAATCAGTACCTTGCCAACCTCAGCCTCAATGATGTACCCGATGCCGGGCTGGTTTACGAACTGGCGGTCGATTGGCTGCTAGAGCAACGCAACAGCGAAAACAACTACAAAACCTATCGCAGCGAACTGACCACTTTTTTGCACTGGTGCTTTCGCGACGCTGCCATCAGTCCAAAAGATCTTACTCGCCGTATCATGATCCGCTATCTTGACTACTGTCAGTCCCCTCCTGAAGAGCTAATCGCCTATCGCAACGTGGCGCAATTTGTCCTCGACAAGGAATGGGGAGAGCGCTTACCCAATCCGCAATGGCGACCGTTTTTGGGCAAACGGGAACTGGGCCGCACCTTGCCCTACCGCCTTAGCGAGCAGGCGATGAAGACCAAGCTCGCCATCCTGTCGGCCTTCTTCCAGTTTCTGATCCAGGAGGAGTACATGGACAGGAATCCCGCTCTGCTGCTGCAGCGGGTCAAACGGCCGCAACAGCTGGAAGCCGATGATCAGGTGCAGGCCTTCAGCGAGTTGCAGTGGTCATACGTGATGCAGGCCGCCGATACCCTTGCCAACGACCATCCGGAGCAGCACGAGCGCAGCCGTTTTCTCACCATTCTGATGTACGCCTGCTATCTGCGGATCTCTGAGGTTGCTGCCCGGCCGGGCTTTACCCCTGTGATGGGGCAGTTCAGGCGGGATCGCAAAACTGGCGTCTGGGGCTACTTTATTCCGCAAAGCAAAGGGGGCAAACGGCGTACCGTAGCGGTATCCCAAGCGCTGTTGGCGGCACTCGAACGCTACCGCCGCTTCCTCGGTCTCTCTCCCTTGCCGACACCGGATGAACAGACGCCACTGTTCGTTCGCCATAAAGCGGCAGCCCACGGTCGCGAGCAAGGGGAACTCAACGCCAACCTTGGAATTCGCCAGCTACGGGATTTGATCATGGTGATCATCGGTAAAGGGGCAGAATTGGCAGAGCAGGATGGATTTGTCCAGGATGCGGCCGAAATGCGGCAACTATCTCCCCATGCTATACGCCACACCGGGATCACCCATGACATCAACCTGCATGGGAGACCGCTTTCCCACGTACAAGCCGATGCAGGACATGACAGCATCGACACCACTTCGAAATATCTGCACACCAGCAACAGTGAACGACATGAGAGCGCCCAGCAAAAACCGCTGGATCGATTGAACCAACAAGTGAGAGATAACGTTCACAAAAGCTAACGAACAACGTGACATGCCCCTTATTTGTATTGACTGCTCTTAGAGCACAGAATGGCTTGCTTGGGGTGTCATAGAAGTTGCTGCGGCGATGTTGTACTTCTCTGGATGGCAATCGGTTCAGGGAATATTTCTGGTTCACATGGATGATTAAGAACAGGCACCTTCTCATCTGCGGCATACATATTTATCGCGTAGTAACAGAGAAGCAAAAAACGAAATTGCTTGCTGAAACACCGAGACCACCTGATGCCGAAAGCCAAGTAACATGCCTGAAGCAATAATATTCGGTTTGAGCTGCGCCTTGTTATCACACTTGCATATCCAGTCATCATTGGTGATATTGATGTCAATATTAACGAGAAACCAAGGAGCTGATATGCAAGTGGCAGTGGTGGAAAAGACCTTCAGGATCGTTGGCAAAGGGTCGCTCATGGCCCAGTTCACCTTTATCTCTTCAGGCACACTGCATATCTGGTTTCCGGATGTGGGCCTGCAGATGGAGGCCCACTGCAAAGAGTTGCGTATCGAAGATTGCACCATTATCTATACCAATGGCCTCCATCACGGCCAGCCCAGAGCACTCTGGTCCTTAACCCTCCATCCCGATGATATGAACGAGCTCAAACCTATATTGCAGCAGTTCAACAGCAACCTCTACTTGACCTGCCAGCCACCCACATTGGCCATCGCCAAACGTGCCTTGAATATGAATTGACCCGACTTCCAAAAAAGTCGCAATCATGCCAGCCACAACAATAAGCCGTGAGGATTAAGGGGAGGGGAATCTATCGCGGTAGTCGGCATTTTTATGGCTGTTTTACAAGAAGGAGTATCAATATTTCCAGAGAGAGACCTCTCAAGTAGGGGACAGATATTTCTAAGAATATTCATTGTAATAACGAGGGTTTTAACTGTGAAAATCAAACATAATGTTCAATAAGTGAGGGGGATTCCGCACAACGTCTTGCTTTAAAAGTGGACTCTTGTCTCATAATGGCACATTTCGGTGATGTGGGGCAGGGCGGTTGACTGTGTTATTCTGTTATCGCTGCAAGAGCACTTCAGGGGGAATCAACCAGATATCGTCCTTCTGCTTTGGGCAGTCAGATCGATGGAGGTCTGTGTGTAGCCTCGATCCTGATCGATTTCCGAACCTTTAAGCGAAGGAAAAGCTGCGGGCTACTTCTTTTAATAAGCCTTGTTATCTCTCACAGCAATGCCGATAACCCTATTTATCGGCATCTAACCACTTCATTGCCTGAAGGTGCTAGATGGACAATCAAGTATTAATCATTCTTCTGGGAGTCATCGGCTTACCTTTGTGCTTTTATCTTCTTGCTATCATGCCAAACGCCACTCATTGCTACCCATGTAAAGCGCCATTATCAATGCACCGACAGAAGACATTTCATCGAACGATAGATGGGCAGGAGCGCGAGATATGCAAAAATCTTACAATCCGCGGATAAGATAACCGTAGTTACTCAAAACGTTCCAATCCAACATCTGAACCCCAATCAATCTCACTTGCTGCGGTGGCGCTGGGGTCACACCGAGCCAGCTCATCAAACGCCGCAGTCAGCAGCGCCGGATCACCATCTTCAAGAGGTGCCTCCAGATAGGCAACCATGTCGGCCTCGGTGGCCAAGCCGTCAGCCGCATCAAAACGGCTCCATTGCTCAGGTTTCTTCATTCTGTCCTCCTGCATCCGCCATTGCGCATAATGCGACGTTTTGTTAAATGCCCATCCGAAACCCGCCGATAAGCCACTCCACGCAATTTTGCTGGTTTATCAGGTATTTACTTGGATGGAACGAGAGTTGACCAAAAACTTCATTTTTCGTTGGTTTGAGTGCGGTTTATCAATTGAAGAAACGGCCAATCTTTGTTTTGTTTCTGTGAGGCAGGTCACATATTGGGATAAGGGTAAAGAGATCCCACCTGCCTATAAACGGCTGATGCGTATGGCTTCGGGTAGGGAGTTGCCCACTATCTGGAAGGAATGGGAAGGCTGGCGGATGAAGAATGATTGCCTTGTCTCACCGACAGGAGTCACCTACGACAGGAGAAGGCTGGAGGCTATAGCCATCATCCAGGCGGAACGTTCAGAACGGCAAATGGCCGCGTTCTATTGGAGGAAAAAACTGGGTGTTAACTGATTCAAATTGATGGAAAAAGCCAGCATATGCACTATAAACAGTAGATTCCAATGAGACGCAAAAAGAGGAAGGTATATGGATCTCACTGAGGCATGGGACATCATTAAACACTATGGAACTAGGTTTCCAGACACAGCCCAAGAACGACTAGATGTAAAGATAACACCACACTTCAACCTTGATACTAATCAGTTTATCAACTGGGCTAAGGATGCGGGTTGGGTTCTGACAATATCAGAAGCCAATGAGATCTTAAGTGACTTTCCCAAACACTCTCGGGGCAATAAAGTTTGCAGTAACACAGATCCATCTGTGCCGTGGCTGTGGTCTATCAACGACATACCAAGTTAACAAGCTCTTGCGTTATGAGTGGGGGCTGCGGCCCCCATTTTGTTGGGCTGACAGAAAAGATACTCGTCGGCGCGTTGCGCCGCAAAAGCTGGAGGCTGCGCCCCCCGCGCTTTAGTAAGAGCGCCCCTGCTCTAAAGACACTCCCGAGTGAGCCTGACCCAAGAGGTTGCCCGTATGGCCCCACCATCGAGGCCGGAAGGGTTCCGAGAGGGTAGGGGATGGGGTAGAATTCCCCCCGTATTACTATACGGGGGGGGGAACTTTTTGTGGATATTTATTACAAATACTCAGGAATGATGGATCTTAATTTTTTCAAAAGGCCAACAATTAAATTATCTGTACCATATTTTTTAAACGATCCTTTCGAGAGCCAACCAAGTAAAAACATTATTAAAGCAATTGAAAACACGACTAAATTACCATGCCCAGATGGTGTACTCGAACATATAAAAAACATGATTGAATGTAATGGGATTGTATCTTTATCAGAAACACAAAGAAATTCATTAATGTGGGCCCATTATGGAGATCACCATAAAGGAATGTGCATAGGATTTAGCCCTGACTTTATCAATGAAATTAATTTAGATGTCGATGATAGAGAGCAAGATTTTCAATATTATTGCATGGCAATACTGAAGCCTGAAAAAGTAAATTATGACAACCATAGATTTGACACCAATAAATTATTTAAACCAGGCGACCTCGTTTATGAAGCATTCAAGCGGCACTTTTATACAAAAAGTGATGAATGGATTTATGAAAAAGAGCATAGATCTATTGTTCCCTATGCATACTCAACACATTTATTAATAAAGAATGAAGATGAAATTATTTACAAGGAACATGATGGCAAGGTTTACGATATATTACTAAAAAACGTAAAGGACTCTTTAATTAAAATAAATGCTATAAGGGAAGCTGATGTTAAGGGCCTATATGAAATTAACGGAGCCAAATTATCACTTGTCATGCTATCAAATCTGGCTTATTTCCAAAGCATCACCTTCCTACAGGAAATATCACCCACATCTATAAATGAAATATACTTTGGGTGTAAGTCAGATATTAAAACTGTTAGGGACATATATAATGAAATAAAGTCTGAACACCATCCGCTTAAACATGTAAAAATGTACAGACTATCTACCAGCAAAGAACGGTTTGAATTACAGCAAGAAGAACTATCCGATGAATATTTTACAATGATTACTGCTGAATAATTTTTACAGAGGATTGAAGCGTTTTTTCCTCAGTAATTTAACCCCTTAAAAGCCGGTTTAGCAGGGAAGGGGGTGATCAAGTCTCTGGGATAGATGGGCGTGTTCCGCCGCGAGGCGTTTGGAGGTCAAATGGACAGCAGAGGACGGCTTGTAGGGGCTACCGCCCCTGTTCTTTGTGACGTTAACAGCCATATTTAACATAAATATTCGCGGTGCGCAGTGGGTATAGAACTGCCGCGCTATCGCTTGCCCGCCAGCTCGTTCAGTACAGCGAAAAGATGCCGTACTTCAGAGCCGGCTCTAATTATGTCCGGTCATCACTTGGTTTGTTTTTGGTATCACCGCCAGCAAAGAGGGCAGCATTGTATTTACGGCGCAGAGCGTCACCCTCTGGATCACAATAAACGTCAACAGGCTTGCCCTGATACTTCACAACGGCATGGCAGGCGCTCATAGCGTCCACACTGGCCAGTTGATCCGGCCAGTCATCACTGTAAACAGGTTGCACATCGTCACCCTTGCGAAGGGCAAAGCAATACTCGACCCGATATGATCCCCGTTCATCCTTTATCAGCTGGTGACAACTGATGATCAGCTTGTGTCCCGCGAAAGGCCCTACAGAAAGAACCCCGCTATCAGACGCAACAGGAGCGCCGCTAGGACGTACCCCAGCAGAGGGCGAAGCACCCACCGCCCCAGAAGTCGCAGCAGCGGCAGGAGAGGGCGCAGGGGCCTTACTAGGCTTATCAATAAATTCTGGCTTGATGAGGCCAAAATAGAGACAGAATCCAATAACACCCAGAAAAAACAGAATTTTAGGATCTCGCAGAATCGAGCTACCCGCGATTGTATCCGTGACTTGGCCTGTTGTAGTTGAGTCGTAGAGCTTGAAAACATAGTTGGGCACCTTGTTGAATGGCTTGGCCTGCAGAACATCGGACATAGAAGCGCCGCTGTTGTCCGCCAGATGCAAGACCGTTTTATAGCGCTTCCCAAAGCCCAATATCTTCATGTTGGTGTGTCTGATCGCCGTCTCTGACGCGGCCCTGATCACGGCGTGAACCTTCTTGATGTTCGGGGTAGTAAAGACGAAATCCCAGTTGTGGTGACGGTGCATATCAAAGGCAACGTCTATGGTTTCCGGTCGCCCGTCAGCCTTGGCGACTTCCGGCCCCCCCGGATAATCGAGTCGGTCTAGGTCGCTCTGGCGCCATGCAGGCGGAAAGATCCGCTGCACTTCATCGACCAGAAAGAACACCCCCTTCGGTGCCCAGTGGTAGAAGCGAGCCAAGTGGTCGCGGCCCTCTTGGGCTTCCGTGTCGATGTAAGTCACCTTGAACTCATCGGGCACAGCCTTACCCAGTACCTCTTTGCAGCGTTCGGCGGTGAACCCGCGAACGTTGGTGATGATGTGGCGGCCTGCTTTGATGGCGGGGATCACATCGGTGTGAATGGCACCGGATGATTTGTAAGAGCCTGGCGCCCCATGGTGGATCTTGATGGACATTTACCACCCCATGATGTTCAGCAGGAAGCGGGTAACGAAGGCTTGCGTCAGGATGGCGAGCCCCTTATCCAGATGGATAAAGAGCAGCATCGAGCGGAAGTCGGCGGGGAGGGCATTAAAGGATTGGGAGATCATTTCACTAAAGTGAACGTTCACCAAAATTTGCTTGGCAACGTCCCATGTGAAGGTGAGCATAAACAATTTAAACTCTACCCATTGCACCGCCATTCTGATTGCCAGCCATGCACCGAACTGCACAGCCAGTTGATATATATCGTTGAAGAACGAATTAAAGAACTCACCAAGCCATTCCATGACATTTTACCTCTTAAATACAATTGCGAACGCAATGAAGTAGAAAATAAACATCATCAGTGCGGCGATGATGTTCCAATATTCTTTTGCAGGTGGACAAACGCGATAGTCTTTTCCGCCATAAGTGAAAAAGTCGAAGCACTCGATAACCCCAGCAGAGCCGGAGAGCTGAAAATCAAAAATATCCCTGACTTCATCGCCAATATCTTTGTATTTGTCAGAGATAGCCTTGTTTGCCTCATCCAGTTTCTTTTGAATGGCTGCGACATCAAAGAAACAGTCATTACCAGAACATGTTGAAGAATACTTACCCTCTTTCACAGCAAGCGGGTTATCCCCAGATCCGGGCAGCTTCGAATAATCAATGCCAGTACCACCTTCACCGCCGCCAGTGCCAAGGCCACCATTCTTGATAGCTTCGGTAATTGTGCGCAGATTACGATTCATTTCAATGCTGTTATTTCTTAATTCCTGTGCGGTATTCCAGTAGAAGTTATTAAAGTTACTGTCTAGGGTGCTGATATTCTCTTTTATAGAGGAGATATCATAAGAATAACCACTCAAGAGGCCATACATGGTGCCACCTATATTATTCTCGGCAAAATCAGGGCCAAACATATCCTGATGAAACTGTTTTAATTCCCCATGGATTTTAGAGTTATCACCTCCAGATGTGCCACCTGAGCCGGAGCCCGAACCGGAATCACCTGCTTTCATTGCTATTTGTTGAAGGTAGTTTTCAGAGCGCGAAGCAAATAATTCAATCCCCTCAAGCTTGGAATTAGCAGTGCGCTGAAAATCGGTCATTTGCTGCAATAAATCTTTGGCACGTTCTGTCGCATTGACAATGCGCCGTGAATCACCCGTTAACTCATTAACACGCTGATAAATCTTGTCAGTGTTTTCACTAAAAGCCCCGATATGTTTACCAAGGTTTTTATTTAACTTGGCGATCGTTGCTGAAACAGATGTTCCAGTAGCATCACCAATTACCGGATTAAAGAAATCCCAATTCTTAGGCAAGCCACCATTTCCCGAACTTCCCCCTTCACCTGGCGTATTGCCACTGCCATCTGAATCACCGTTGCCACTGCCATTCTCTGTCCAATTACACGCATTGCCTGTAGTCTCCACAGGCCCCTTGGTATTTGCCAGCGGCAACTCTACACACACACCATTACAATCAACCAAACAGCCACCAAGCTGAGAGCCTTCAAATTTAAGACAAACAGGCAATGGAGTTGCCATCGTGACGTTACCCAATTGCACACCGACAGGACAACCCGCAATAGCAAATGCTGCCGATGGAAATAACAGTAAAAGCCAACCTAAGCGCACACAGCCCCCAATATAAAAAAGGCGACCGGAGCCGCCTTAAATAGAGAAGGATGTTCGCCATCCCTCGACAAAGAACAAAAACCAGAGTGTCCCGATAAGCAGGGACATGGTTTAGGCTTTACGGATCAGGGAAATAACGATACCTGTAGCGGTCACCAGTGCGACTACCAGCAACACCTTGGGAGAGGTGTTAGTGACGTCAGCTTGCGCGGCTTCCATTGCCTTGGCTGCGGCATCAGAGAGGCCAGTACCACCTTCGGCCATAGCAGCATTAGCAGACAGACCACACACAGCCGCAATGCAAGCATTACGGAACAAGCCTGATACTTTTTTCATTATTTTATCCTCGTTTTGCACCAACAATTACACGGGCAATTGCGCCCAATTTTACGCCCAAGACCCAGACAGCAAGGCCAGAGCCAAAGGCAATCCCCACAGTGGATATATCGAACTGGAACCAGTTTGATATATCCGTGAGTCTGGAATACTCCTGCACAGTCAGGAGCACATATTTACAAGAATCCCCCTCGGATAATCGAGCATATCCCTCGGAGGTAATATCTAGACAAAGCATTATCGCGCCCTCGTCGTCGCTCGCTGCGCGCTCTCGCTCCTCCTCCTCGGTGCGCGGCGGTTATACCGGCTTTTTGTTAGGCTGGAAGCCAACAACCACATTTCGGGTCGGATTCTGGGGATCTGCTTCAAGCACAAGATCAATGGCAACCAGCTTGGGGCAGTCGGCCATTTCTTTGATAGTCGCCGCATCATTACGAAGGGCCAGTTGGCGAACTTCATAACCCCATGAGTGGATATTGCACTCGGGTTTGTTGACGTTATTTGCCGGAGCCAGATATTCCACTTGCGCGAAATCATAAGGAACAGGAGCGCCAGATTTACGGGACACACCATAACCATGAGTAACACGAGTTACCAAAACACCAGTGAGCAGGGACATAATATTTACCTCGTTGAAGAACCTGATTTATAGGTCAAACTAAACAATGCTCACCCGATATAAACTCGGGTGGTAGCGGCATTCTTAACCTCGCTGGAATATCATCTTCTTTAAGATGCGCTGTTAATTGGTGAACAATCGTTTCTGGGGCGAGCCCCTCAACACTTGCTAACCAATTAACAAGGCGGCCCGCCATCCGAGACATATGAAAAACTGCATTGTCCCGACTGGTCTTGAACTTGTTTTTAAAAGTGGTCACACGTACCGGAACAGATTCCGACTGCTTAATAGCATCAAGCCATTTGGCAAATTGCGGATACATCCCTGCAAAATAAGGGTCAGGATTAATCAGCACATCGAGCGGAATTATCCGATCTTTATTGTGTAACTCGCCTTCGGCGCGTACCCAATTTGGGTTCTCTGCCGATTGCATCTGTTTACCCTTTTCGTATACCCGAGCACATTTACCGTTGATCCGGCTGCCCACATAAAAAGAGCAGCCCTTGGTCGGTGCCATGCCAAACCGCTTTACGATGCCCTTGGCAATCTCGGATATAACGAACTCACCTGATTCGATTTTCATCCACGCCGGAGCACGGCCCCGCTCTGGGTGAAACTCGCCAGCCTGAGCGCCATCAATGGCCCCCTGATAACTGATCACCTCACCGCTGTAGTCATCGAGCGCCAAATCTACCCGAGTGATGCGAACCGATGGAATGTGAGAGATAACAGAGTGCAAAGCCTGCATATCGAGGGCGGCACAACCCACGCCGGAAAAACTCACCATGCAACCGTGGTTGGCTGCCCCCCAACCAATCAGGCCACAGGGAAGGCCATCACACAGCAGGTCGGCCGAGTTGGCGTAACCATGCAGACCGGAGCGGCGAGGGCGCATAGTGAAACGAGGCTCGGGGATAGGCACCCCGATCTTGGTGTTCAGTTCTTCCAGCCACAGCTCGATCTCGGAACAGCACAGGGCATCGAGAAATTGCACCCCGTAGCAGTCGATCAAATCGTTGTAGGCTTCCCAATACTTGGCACCCTCGACCACCTCGAACTGGGAGAACTTGAGCAGGGAGGCGCAGACAGCTTTCAGCTCTTTGCGCATGTCGGCCCGAGATCGGTAGTTAGAGTGCAAGGCCCGCTCCATCATTTCGGTCATGGAAGGGGTAAAGACGGGGGCAGGGGACTTGACCACACCCTTGAGGCTCAACCGCTCGGTGGCCTTGTCGTAGACACGCGCCGCAGTAGGGGCAGGGGCTGCACCCAACCGCTGCGCCTTATCACAGAGCCGCTCTGACACCTTGTCGAAGTGGGTGAGGGGAGCAAAACCAACCGGACGCTTCCACAGGTAACGCAGACCCTCGACAGCAGGCTCAGAGAAAGCGGCTTGCAGGGCCTTTACCTTGGTGTCAAAGCGCGGGATAGCCTTCAAGAGCGCACCTTGTTTGGCAAGCTCGGTCATCTGGCGCAACTCGGTCGGCGCCCAGGTGAAGGACAGATAATCGATCAGGGTTTTGGTGCCGATAACGCTATTTATCGGCATCACGGAATTATGACCAGTCATCGAAAAAGACTCCCTGATCATAGAAACCTTGCCATGTGTCCTCGGTCACTTCGACCAGCTCGAACACGGTATCGGGGTACGTCATGGACAGATAGACCCGCAACTCATGCAGATCCCGAAACATCTCGACCTGACCCGCGATGCAGGCGGAGAGATCGCCAGTCGGTTCAGCCTGCCAATAAACCTTTCGCTCAATGAGAGCAGGCAGATCAAGGTTTTGTGGGCTAAAGTGGGTCATGGTTCATGCATTCAAATGATTTGTTGAATGGATTCAATCATACGAATTGTTGAATGGGAACAAGCCGTTTTTTGCCAAAATCGGTATGATGGGCCGATTGTCTAACCACTCAGGAGACAAAAAGATGGACTCGAATACGCTGATTCAAGCCTACATGAGGGCCAAAAAGTACAGCCAGTTGCAGGAAGTCGCCGCAGACTTGGGATTTACCACTTCCTACATCTCTGCGGTGAACAAAGGAAAGTCGCAACTCACTGATGCAACAGCAAAAAAGATTGCCGAGGAGATCGGCTTGGACGTGCAAGAAGTACTGCTAAATCTGGCCGCAGTCAGGGAAACCAATCCCGAGCTAAAACGCGCTTGGTATGACATTTTAGCGAAGTACACAAAAGGTACAGGCACGGCTGTAGCCCTTGCGGTAGCTATGTTCCTGACCCCCAGCCACGGGCCAGACAACACTGCGCATAATGTATATTATGTTAAATTAAGTATCTTGTTTCCTGTCACCACTTATTGAACTGTGTATAATGGCAACAATTGATCCTATCTTCGACCGGATGTCTTAAGTGGCTGAATTAACATCAGAACAATTAAAACCCGCTTTTGCGATTGAACAGTTCCCCAAGCTTAGCGAGCTTGAACCTATCCCCTTTGCTGCGCTGCAACCCAGAGCCATTTCCGGCATCAAACGTCTTGCCAGTTTTGATGGTGACTGTCCGGTCATGCTGCTTAACGGGTTCCCCGGCGCAGATTACGAAGGCGTTTGCCAAACGTTGATTGCCGACTCCAATGGCAAGGACGGTGACCTGTTTGATCTCTGCTACACCGAGAATCTGAACAACCCCTACAAGCCTATCTGGCTGCGCCTGCAACCGGGCACTGGCGTCGAGTTTTGCGAAATGGTTGGCGAGCTGCTTAAGCTGTTGAGCCACCATCTCGATGCCGAACGCATCGTGACCCGCATCATGCGCAAGCAGAACAATGATCCGAAAATCGATGATTTCCTCTCCGATCTGGCGGCTCACGTGGCATTGGGTCTGGAGTTCCAGCACCCCATTCTGATCAACCTGCTGATCCACCACGAAGCGCAGGAAGCGCCGGTAATTTATGGCCGTGACCTCAACTGGGATACCCTGTTTGGCTCCATCAACTACCAGACCGAGCAAGGCTCTGTCTATGCCAACCAGCACCTGTTGGAGCCTGGCTTGCTGCGCGAAGCCAACGGCGGTTACCTCATTTTGCAACTGGATGAGCTGCTGGATCAGCCGCACCTCTGGTTCAAACTGAAAAATGCCATGCAAAAAGGCGAGCTGGACTGGAACGCCTATCAGGAAGGGAAAACTCTGACTCCCTTCTTCGCGCCTGAAGCAACTCCTATCAAGCTCAAGCTGATCCTGGTCGGTGACCGACTGGACGTGGCCGAGTTCCAGATGCTGGATCGGGATATGTCCGAACGCATCTTCCTGCGCGCGGATCTGGTATCAGAGGTGAATATTGAAGAGGATCTGCAGGAATTTCTGCAGTACCTGGCCTGGCTGCGCCAGCGCTGGAGCCTGCTGGACTTCACGCCAGCCGCCCTCGCCGCCCTTTGTCGTCATGCCAGCCGCCTCTGTGACCATCAGGAGTGGCTGTCGCTCTCCGAAGTGCAACTCTCCGCCATCATGCGGATGGCTGACAGTCTGGCCCGGGAACTGGGATCCGATGTGGTCACCGACGAGCATATCCGTGGCGCACTGGAGGAGCAGGATTACCGCCTCAACTATCTGGTTGAGCAGTCCGATCAGGGGGTTATCGACGGCCAGATCCTGCTGCAAACCGATGGCGAAGAGATTGGCCAGATCAACGGCCTGTCGGTCATTCAGGTCTCCGGTCACCCTTATGACTTCGGCGAACCGGTGCGCCTCACCGCTACCGTACACCTTGGTGATGGCGATGTGGCGGATATCGAGCGCAAAGCGGAGCTGGCCGGTCATATCCACGCCAAGGCGATGATGATTATCCACGGCTATCTCTCCAACAAATTTGGTGCAGAGAACCCCTCCCCCCTGTCGGCGAATCTGGTGTTCGAGCAGTCTTACCACGAAATTGATGGCGACAGTGCCTCACTGACCGGCTTGTGTGCCCTGCTATCTGCCCTCGCCCGCCAGCCTATCTATCAGCACTTCGCCGTGACCGGTGCGGTCGATCAGTTTGGCAATGTGCAGGCCGTTGGTGGCGTGAACGAGAAGATTGAAGGCTTCTTCCGGGTGTGCAAAATCCACGGCATCACCGGCAAGCAAGGGATCATTTTGCCGGGCACCAACATCCAGCAGCTGAACCTCTCTGACGAGGTGATTGCAGCGGTTGAAGCAGGCCAGTTCCACATCCACCCGGTGGATCATGTGGAAGAGGCCATCGAGTTGCTCACTGGCTGTGTCGCCGGTGAGCCTGATATGCCCGATACCCTGTTTGGCCGTATTCAGGAGCGGTTGGACGAGTTGAACGGCTCCACTGCCAAAGTCGGACTGCTGCAATCCCTGCTGGGGCGCCTGTTTGGCCGCTGATGAAGTGATCGGAGTTGTTTAGCGAACAACTGTAAGCTAAATTGGCGCAGCTTTATTCATTTGAAGGAAACTCAGCGTGACCGTAGACAATTCGACCCTGGAAGCCCGCCTTTCCCTGTGTGAACAGGGCAAGAACTCTTTTACCCGTGAAGAGCTGCTGGCTTGCAGCCGTGGCGAACTCTTTGGTGAGGGTAACAGTCAGCTGCCCGCCCCCAACATGTTGATGATGGATCGCATCGTCAAGATCAATGACAACGGTGGCGAGCACGGCAAAGGCGAGATCCTGGCAGAGCTCGACATTACCCCCGATCTCTGGTTCTTCGATTGCCACTTCCCGGATGATCCCGTGATGCCTGGCTGTCTCGGTCTGGACGCCATGTGGCAGCTGGTTGGCTTCTTCCTGGGCTGGAAAGGCGGCCCCGGCAAGGGGCGTGCTCTGGGCGTGGGTGAAGTGAAATTCACCGGCCAGATCCTGCCGAATGCCAAGAAAGTGACCTACAAGATCACCTTCAAGCGCGTCATCAACCGCAAGCTGGTGATGGGGATTGCTGATGGTGTGGTCGAAGTTGACGGCCGTCCGATCTACAGCGCCACCGACCTGAAAGTGGGCCTGTTCAAAGATACCACCGCATTCTGATCTCTCTGATTGGTGGTAAAACAGCATTAACGCAAAGGGGCCACAACGGCCCCTTTCCTTTTGTAATGAGTGATGAAGTACCTGCTACTTCATGAAGAGGCCTGAGCCCCGCCCTTCCATGGCGTCACGCCAACCACCAAGCCAATGCCCTCGGGCATCCAGGCATTGATACGGACACGCTTCTTTCTGTTTGCCGACCACGCCAGCCTGATAACCACGAGCACGAGCTCTTTCCAGACGGTCCCGCTTCTGTCTCTTCATCATCTACGACCCTCTTCGTGGAACAAAAAAAGCGACCAATTCTGCATCGGTCGCTTTCATCTTTACTCCTGCGAGCGCACTCGGTCAAACAAAAACTTCCACCCTAACCGGGCTATGTGACACAAGGCACTGAACTGGATTAAGTTTTAATTACAGGGAACTTACTCCTGATTTTTGAGTCCTTCCAGCTCTTCCCAGCGAGCAAATGCCTGCTCCAGCGCGGCTTCAGCGGCATTGAGCGCATCCAGTTTCGGCTGGGTTTTATCTGCCGGCAGCGAGAAGAACCCGGGCTGGTTGATCTCGCTTTGCAGCGCATCCAGCTCGGCTTCCAGCTGCTCAAGACGAGCAGGCAACCCTTCAAGTTCAAGCTGCAGCTTGTAGGAGAGCTTCTTGCTTTTCTTCGGCGCTTCTGGCTCGGCGGCAACGACCGGCTCGGGCGCCTTGACCGGTGCACTCTTGGCCTGTTGCTGGGCATTCTGCTGTTCGCGGGTCGCCATCATATCGGCGTAACCACCCACGTAATCGCTGATGCGGCCATCCCCCTCAAACAGCCAGCAGCCGGTCACTGTGTTGTCGATGAAGCGACGATCGTGACTCACCAGCAGCAGGGTACCGGGGTAGTCGGAAAGCAGCTCTTCCAGCAGCTCCAGCGTTTCCACATCCAGATCGTTGGTCGGTTCATCGAGGATCAGCAGGTTGCTGGGCTTGAGGAACAGCTTGGCCAGCAGCAGCCGGTTCTTCTCGCCACCGGAGAGCGCCTTGACCGGGGTACGGGCCCGCTTGGGTTCGAACAGGAAGTCCTGCAGGTAACCAAGAATGTGTCGGGAGCGGCCGCGCACCATCACCTCCTGCTTACCCTCCCCGACGTTGTCCACCACTGTCTGCTCGGGGTCGAGCTGCTCGCGGTACTGATCGAAGTAGGCCACCTCCAGATTGGTACCCCCCTTGACGGTGCCACGGGTTGGCTCAAGCTGACCCAGCAACAGCTTGATCAGGGTCGATTTGCCGCAGCCATTGGGGCCGACCAGCGCAATCTTGTCGCCACGCAGCACTTGCAGATCGAGCCCCTTGAACAGGGTGCGATCGCCAAAGTCCAGCCCAAGCCCTTCGGTCTCGAACACCAGCTTGCCGGAGCGATTGACCTCGTCCAGTTGCAACTTGGCCTTGCCCTGCAACTCGCGACGCTGGGAGCGCTCCATGCGCATCGCCTTGAGGGCGCGCACCCGGCCTTCGTTACGGGTACGGCGAGCCTTGATACCCTGACGCACCCACACCTCTTCCTGCGCCAACTTGCGGTCGAACTCGGCATTTTTCAGCTCTTCGACCCGCAGCCACTCCTCTTTCCCCTGCAGGTACTCGTCGTAGTTACCCGGCCAAGAGGTGATGGCGCCGCGATCGAGATCGATGATCCGGGTTGCCAGCTTGTGGATAAACTCCCGATCGTGAGAGATAAAGACGATGGCGCCGCGAAAATCCTTGAGGAAATCTTCCAGCCAGTTGATGGCTTCGATATCCAGGTGGTTGGTCGGCTCATCGAGCAGCAACAAATCGGGATCGCAAGCCAGCGCACGGGCCAGCGCCACTTTGCGCAGCCAGCCGCCGGAGAGGCTGTCGAGGGTCACGTCAGGATCCAGCCCCAGCAGGGTCAACACCTGACTGATGCGGGTCTCGAACTGCCAACCGTTCTGATAGTCGAGCTGCTCTTGCAACTCGCTCATCTTGCGAATGTTGGCGTCTGACGGATCGCTCGCCAGCTCCATGGAGATGTGGTGGTACTGCTTTAGCAGCTCCCCTACCCCGGCCAGCCCCTCGGCGGCATAGTCAAACACCGTCAGCTCGCTGGAAGCAGGCGGATCCTGCTCAAGGCGGGTCACTTTCAAATCTTGTTGCAACACCAGACGCCCGTCGTCCAGCGGCAATTCGCTGGCAATGACCTTCATCAGGGTAGACTTGCCCGCCCCGTTGCGGCCAACCAGACAGAGGCGCTCGCCCCGCTCGATGGTCAATTCGGCATTGTCGAGCAGCGGGAAATCACTGAACGACAGACATGCGCCGTGCAATGTTAAAAGAGCCATGTGTGTTCCTTATTTCATATGAAAAAAACGGGCAGCAGACTGGGTCTGCCCCCGTTTTATCGTCAAATCACTCTCACCCCTGACGGGCGGCCCAGCTTTTGAGCTCCACCAGCGTGAAGGGCCAACCGAGCTCGCGGCCCGCTTCGTCACGCAGCACCGGAATGCGCACCCGATAGGCGGCAAGCCACTGCTCATCATCCATGATGTCGCACTGGCGGGTGGCGGCGGCAAGGCCTGCCTCCTCCACCAGCGCCCAGGCCTGCTCGCACAGGTGACAACCGTCGGTATGAAACAGGGTCAGCATCACGCCTCGCCTTGCTCCGGTGAATGGGTGATGATCCAGCAGTTGTGGATGTGCTGGTTACGTTCGAAATCCTTCGGCCGCGTCTTCTGGGTTATATTCTGGGCCTTGAGACCAGTGGCCTCGAGACCGGCCAGATCCATCTTGAAGTGACGCTTGTTGTTGGAGAAGACCAGGGTGCCGTCCGCCGCCAGCAGGCGCTTCAGGTGCTGCATCAGCAGCAGGTGATCGCGCTGTACGTCGAAGCTCTCGTCCATCCGCTTGGAGTTGGAGAAGGTGGGCGGATCGATGAAGATGAGGTCGTACTTATCATCGGCTTCAGACAACCACTTCAGGCAATCTGCCTGGACAAACTTGTGCTGACGGCCCACCAGCGAGTTGAGACGCATGTTGTCCTGTGCCCAGTTCAGGTAGGTGTGGGACATGTCCACTGTGGTGGTCTCACTGGCACCGCCAAGACCTGCGTGCACGGTGGCACTGCCGGTGTAGGCAAACAGGTTCAGGAAGCGCTTGCCCTTCGCCATCTGACCCAGCATGCGGCGAGTCTGACGATGGTCGAGGAACAGGCCGGTATCCAGATAGTCGTAGAGGTTGACCCACAGACGAGCACCGTACTCCTGCACTTCCATCCGGTGCTGCTCTTCGGAGAGCTTCTGATACTGCTGTTTCCCTTCCTGACGCTCGCGCACCTTCAGGATCACCTTCTCGCCATCCATGCCGGTCACCTTGATGGCGGCCTGAACCATGTCGAGCAGACGCTGACGGGTCTTCTGGGCGGGAATGTCTTTGGGCGCGGCATATTCCTGCACCACCAGATAGTCCTGATAGCGGTCGATGGCAGCATTGTATTCCGGCAAGTCGGCATCGTAGATGCGATAGCAATCGATGCCCTCTTTGTTGGCCCATTTCTCGAGGGTTTTCAGATTCTTGCGCAGACGGTTGGCAAAGTCCTGTGCCACCTCTTTCTGGGAAGCCACGGAGTCCAGTGCGATTTGATAATTGCGCAGCTGACACTCGAGGGCGCCATTGAACAGGCGATATTGCTTGTCGGCGCGCAGGCGCAGACAGCTGAGCAGCTCGGGAGATGCGGAAAGAATGGAGACTCTCCACCCCTGGAAGCTGCGACGCAGAGCATCACCGAGGGCCTGATGCACTTCCAGCAGCGCCGGGAATTCGCCAAGACGCTCGCCGTAAGGCGGGTTGGAGATCAGCATACCAACCTGGCGGGCCTCCCCTTGACCTTCTTCCCCTTCAACAGGGGCAGGCATCGGCAGCGGGTTTTCCAGCTTGGTGACGTCGGCCTGCTTGAAGGTGATGAGGTGGGCCACACCGGCTGCTTTGGCGTTATCACGGGCTTTGAGCAGCACACGCTGGTCGGCATCACAACCAAACAGTTTTACTTCACAGCGCTGCATGCCGCGTTTGGCGCGCACTTGCGCTTCCATCATCAGGCTCTGCCACAACTCGCTATCGTGCTGCAGCCAGCGATCGAAACCGAAGCGCTCGCGGCGCAGCGCCGGCGCCATGTCGGCGGCGATAAAGGCCGCTTCAATCAGCAAGGTACCGGAACCGCACATCGGGTCCATCATGGGCTCACCGGCCCAGCCGCTACGGGCAATCATGGCGCAGGCCAGGTTCTCTTTGAGCGGTGCTTCACCGGTGCCCTGACGATAGAAACGCTGGTGGAGCGCCGGGCCCGACAAGTCCAGCGTGATATTGGCCTTGCCCTTGCACAGGTGCGCCATGATGCGGATATCCGGCGACTTTTTGTCCACGTCCGGACGCACATGACCGCGCTTGGTGAAGCGGTCGACGATGGCATCCTTGATCTTCAGCGCGCCATATTGGGTATTGCGGATGGCAGGGTTGGTACCGGTAAAGTCCACCGCGATGGTAGAGGTACCGGAGAAGTGCTCTTCCCAGGGGATTGTGTGGGCGCCCAGATAGAGATCAAGATCGTCGTTCATCTGGAATTCGGACAACACCAGCACGATGCGGGAAGCAAAACGGCTCCACAGGCAGGCCTTGTAGCCAATCGCCAGTTCGCCTTTGAAGTGAACGCCAGCAACGGTCTCACGGACCTGCTCTGCGCCAAGATTGGTCAGCTCATCGGCCAACAGGTTTTCCAGCCCCTTGGGGCAGGTTGCAAAAAATTCTTTCATCACGCTCACGGGGAACCCATAAAAATAGTGCCGCATTATACCTCATCAGGCGGGCTGGAGCATGCAAAAGTCGGCGCAAACAGCAGGATGGAAACAGATTGGTAGACAGAGAGAAAGGCAAGAGACCCCATGACTACCCGATGGCGAGATCATGGGGCCAGACATCATTAACGAATCACTTCATGCGAGCCTTGAAGCGGGGATTGCTTTTACAAATCACGAACAATTTGCCCCGGCGGCGCACCAACTGACAATCAGGATGACGCGCACGTGCGGATTTGAGTGAACAGACGACCTGCATTCAGGACTCCTTCTTGCTTGAAAATGCGCCAAAGCGCTTGTTGAAACGGGCCACACTCCCCTCGCTCGATACCTGCTTCTGCTTGCCGGTATAGAACGAGTGCGACTGGCTGGAAACATCGATCGACACATAGGGATACTCCTTCCCGTCTTGCCACGTATAGCGGCGATCGCTCTTGATGGTTGACCCGACCAGGAAAAAGGCATCTGCTGCCGTGTCATGGAACAGCACCAAACGATAATCAGGATGAATATGAGGCTTCATGGCAACTCCATTTTGTTATGTTATAACAAAATGTAAGTGAGAATAGCTCTCGTTTCAAGCATAAAATGTCGTATAAAGAAAATCGCAGCAGTGAGTGATGTGTTGATAGCGAGGTGGAAGCACTACGCAAGCAGAACGAAACAAGAATGAGAGACCATGCTTATAGCACGGAAGACCAAGATACTGCGTGGGTCAGAACACAAGGCGCAAGTGACTGTAACAAGCCTCAAGAGAGGCTGAATCACAACCATGAAGATCAATGAGAATGGGCAAGATGTTCGCGGATCAATGAAGTATCAGAAACGAGGCGCGATTGAGGTGACAACAGTAAAAACAGGCAGCGGTGTAATCACAGAGATAAAACGATTGATGAAAATATATCAACTGACCTGACGATATTGCTCGGTCACGGTAATACGCGGTTTCATCCGGTTATTCATCACCTTGATCACCCCGAAACGCGGCAAGGTTTTACTGGTGGTCAATACCAGATCGGCTGTGAGGTTCAAACAGACGCTGGCCTGCTCCCCTACCTCAATGACCATAAATTCGCCGTTACCATGGGGTGTATTCATCAGGACCAGATCACCGTTTTGCGGGATCACTTGCGGATGCTGTTCACTAAAAAACCAGCTTTGCGGCATCAGGGGTTTATAAAAACGACTGACCGCGATGGCATTAAGCACCAACTGAACCTGATGTGGAATACTCCACTCAAGTTCGGCTGCTTTATCCATCAACTGATAATAGAGGGCGGCATCATCGACACAAAAAGGCTGGGTTGCAAATGAGCTGGGCACCAAATGTCGCCCTTTATACTCGGTAGCAAATAACATGTTATCAGACAGGTCCAACATCAGACGGTCACTCTGGGCATCATAGTGCCATTGCCAGCTATCGGTCGGTTGGATAAACATGTTGGAGCCCTTACTTGATAATTACCAGTTGACTTTATTCCATATGCAGGAAATCAGCAACGTCAAATAAAGGGCTCCGCCATCTATTTCTTAAATATTGGTCACAATCTCTTTGACCAACCCCGGCCCTTTATAAATAAAGCCGCTATAAATTTGTACCAGACTGGCACCGGCGGCCAATTTTTCACGGGCGGCCATGGCACTATCAATACCACCCACACCGATAATTGGCAGAGCACCATTGAGCGCCTTGGCCAGATGACGGATCACCTCGGTACTCTTGTGCTGCAGCGGACGACCGCTCAAGCCACCCGCTTCACCGGCGTGGGGCATGTCATAAATCATCTCGCGCTCGAGGGTGGTATTGGTGGCGATAACCCCATCAATGCCATTACGCACCAGCGAAGCGGCCACCTGATCTATTTCTTCAAGGCTTAAATCCGGGGCAATTTTAACCGCCAGCGGCACATACTTTTTATATTGGGCGGCCAGCTCTTGCTGCCGCACCTTGAGGGCGGCCAGCAATTCATCCAGCGCCTCGCCATATTGCAGTGAACGCAAACCCGGGGTGTTGGGGGAAGAGATATTGACGGCAATATAACCGGCATGATCATAAACCTTGTCCATGCAGATCAGGTAATCATCTTTGCCCTGTTCGATGGGAGTATCTTTGTTCTTGCCGATATTAATGCCGATGACCCCCTGATATTTGGCCTCTTTTACCTTGGCCACCAGATGATCCACCCCCTTGTTGTTGAATCCCATCCGGTTGATGATCCCCTCTGCCGGAATAACCCGAAACAAGCGGGGCTTGTCATTGCCGCTCTGGGGTCTGGGGGTGACGGTTCCGACCTCGATAAAGCCAAATCCCATGGCGCCCAGCGCGTCAATGCACTCACCATCTTTATCCAGACCGGCTGCCAATCCCACCGGATTGGCAAAAGAAAGCCCCATGACAGTGACGGGGCGTTTCGGCAAATTCTGGCGGAAGAAACAATCGAGTGGCGTACCGAGAAGGCGGGGCAAATATTTCATGGAGAGATCGTGAGCCTGTTCCGGATTGAGTTTGAACAGGAAATGCCTGGCGATGGGGTACAACATCTTTGCTCCTTAAAGAAAGCCCCGGCAACTGGCCGGGGCTTTGGGTGTAATGTCGGTGTCATGCCTTAATCTGGCAATTAAAGTGCCCGACAATTCAACTGGAGCAGGTTCAACTCTCGCAAGGCCACCGAGAACTTGGCGAACTCGTGGGTGCTGGTGGTCTTGAAGTCGGCCAACATGTGGGTCCAACGGGACAAGAGTTGTTCATGCTCCGAAATCCAGTCGGCCAGTATGGTAGCGCATTCTCCCTGATCTTTGCACCCTTCCAGTACCACAGAAGTGAGACTGCGCTGCTGCCAGTCCAGATCTTCGCGGAAGGAGGCTCGCGCCATCGCCTGCCAGTGGTTGCCGACCGGCTGATGGTTGATCTGGTCGAGGAACCAGTGCAGATCCAGTTTGGCTCCGAGGCGATAGTAAACATTGGCGGCGCGCAGGATATCGGTCTTGTGCTCCGCGGCAATCTGCGCCAGATCCAGGCTGGAGAAGAGGCTGCTCATATGGGCGACCTGACGGGCAATGGCCTCCGGCACCTGTTTCTCCATCCACTTGGCAACAGCCTGACGATGCTCGGCCACTTCGCTCTCATCCATCACCTCGTAGAGGTGTGTGCCGAGGGTCTCGAACGCCGGACGGAAAAAGGCGATGTTCTCGCTGATGCTCCAGCTGCGATTGCGGGCGCGCAGGAACCAGCGGGTGGCACGGCGCACGATGCGGCGGCTGTAGAACATCAGCTCGAGCTGAGTCTGGGCATCCACCAGGTTGTCGCACCCTTCGATATCGCGCCACAGCTGGTTCATGCCAAACACTTCGCGGGCCATGGCAAAGCAGCAGGCCACTTCGGCGACCGAGGCACCGGTCTCGTCCTTCATCCGGCTGGCGAAGTTGAGCCCCATGTCGTTAACCAGCATGTTGGCCACCCGGGTAGCGATGATCTCGCCGCGTAGCGGGTGATCGGCCAGCTGGGCACCAAACTGCTGCTGTACTTTGGCCGGGAAGCTGGTGACCAGCATGTTGGCGAGGAAGGGCTCGTCTGTCACTTCCGGGCAGTTGAGCTGCTCTTTCAGCACCATCTTGCCGTAAGCCACCAGCACCGCCAGTTCGGGGCGGGTCAGTCCCTGCCCTGCCGCCATCCGCTCGGAAAGCTCCTCATCGGATGGCAGGAACTCCAACGCACGGTCCAGCTTGCCTTCCCGCTCCAGTCCCTGAATAAAGCGCTGCTGCTCTTTCAGTTGTTCAGAGCCGCGGAAGCTGGTGACCGAGATAGACTGGGACTGGCGATAGGCGTTGGTGATCACGATCTGCGCCACGTCGTCGGTCATCTCATACAGCATCTGGTTACGCTGCTTGAGGGTCAGATCCCCTGCCGCCACCAACTGGTTCAGCAGGATCTTGATGTTCACCTCGTTGTCGGAGCAATCCACCCCGCCCACGTTGTCGGTAAAATCGGTATTGATGCGACCGCCCTGACTGGCGTACTCCACCCGGCCGAGCTGGGTAAAGCCGAGGTTGCCCCCCTCACCCACAATGCGGGCCCGCAGATCGCGACCGTTGACCCGCAGAGCATCGTTACTGCGATCGCCCACCTCGGCATCGCTCTCGCGAGCGCTCTTCACATAGGTGCCGATGCCGCCGTTCCACAGCAGGTCGACATTGAGGCAAAGCAGTGCCTTGATGAGCTCGTTCGGCGCCATGCTGGCCTTGTCGGTGCCGAGTAGTGTCTGCATCTCGGGGCTGAGCTTGATGGATTTGGCCGAGCGCAGGAAGATGCCGCCCCCTTGTGATATCAGCTCGCGGTTGTAGTCATCCCAGCTGGAGCCCGGCAGATCGAACAGGCGCTGGCGCTCGACAAAACTCTTGGCCGCATCCGGAGTGGGGTCGACGAAGATGTGCATGTGGTTGAACGCGCCCACCAGCCGGGTGTGCTCGGAGAGCAACATGCCGTTGCCGAACACGTCGCCGGCCATGTCGCCGATCCCGACGCAGGTAAAATCGGTGGTCTGGCAGTTGACGCCAATTTCACGGAAGTGACGCTTGACCGACTCCCAGGCGCCGCGGGCGGTGATACCCATCTTCTTGTGGTCGTAACCGACCGAGCCGCCGGAGGCGAATGCATCGCCGAGCCAGTGGCCATATTCGAGGCTTATTTCGTTGGCGATGTCGGAGAATGTGGCTGTGCCCTTGTCGGCAGCGACCACCAGGTAGTAGTCATCCTCATCGTGACGCACCACGGATTTGGGCGGGATCACCTCGCCGCCGATGATGTTGTCAGTCACATCGAGCAGACCGCGGATAAACAGGCGATAACAGGCCTTGCCCTCCTCCTGGATAACGGCGCGAGGCGCCCCCACCGGCATCTGTTTGCAGTAGAAACCGCCCTTGGCCCCCACCGGCACAATGACGGTGTTCTTCACCTGCTGGGCTTTCACCAGACCCAGCACTTCGGTGCGGAAGTCCTCTTTGCGATCGGACCAGCGCAGACCGCCACGAGCCACTTTACCCCAGCGCAAATGTACCCCTTCCACCCGCGGCGAGTAGACGAAGATCTCGAATTTCGGCAGCGGCAGTGGCATGTCGGTGATGCTGGACGGCGCCAGTTTGAAGGAGATGTAGGGCTTGATGTTGCCCGCCTTGTCCAGCTGGTAGTAGTTGGTGCGCAGGGTAGCGTCAATCATCTCCACATAGCGGCGGATGATGCGATCGTCATCCAGGTTGGCCACCTGATCCAGCTTGGCGGCCAGCTCCTCGTGCAACTTGGCCTGTACCTTGGCGTCCTGCTTGCCGGCCGGATCGAGGCGCTGTTCGAACAGGGTGAACAGCAATTGGGCAATATCCGGGTAGCGGGTCAGAGTCTCTTCGATATAGGACTGGCTGAAGGAGACGCCAGTCTGGCGCATGTATTTGGCATAGGCGCGCAGCACCGAGACCTGGCGGCCAGTGAGACCCGCCCCCAGCACCAGTCGGTTGAAGCCGTCATCTTCCAGCTGCTTGTTCCAGATGGCGGCAAACGCCTGCTGGAAGCGCTCCTGGCTCTGGGCCAGATCAAAGGGCTGCTCGCCATGCAGCAGCATGGAGAAGTCGAGGATCCAGAACAGATCGCCCCCCGGAGTGCGTACCTGATACGGGGTCTCGCCGATCACCCGCAGCCCCATGTTCTCCAGCATCGGCAGCACATCGGAGAGGTGAATGGGCTCGGTGCGGTGGAACAGCTTGAGCCGTACCCGACGGTCGTTGTCCTCCTCCTGCGCGCGGTAAAACAGCATCCCCAGCGGCTCGGCTTCGCTCAGGTTATCGAGCGCCATGATGTCGGCCACGGCAGAGCCAGGCAGCACATCCTCCTTGTAAGCGCGAGGGAATGCAGTACTGAAACGGCGGCGCAGCTCGTTGCCACGGGCCTCGCCATAGTGGGAAAGCAGCACGGAGTCGAGTCTGTCGTCCCAGCTGCGGGCCGCTTCAATCAGGTTGTTCTGTACTTCGTTCACATCCACATCCACGTTGTTGTTGTTGACCCGCACTATGTAGTGGGTCCGCGCCAGCACGCCTTCGGTGAAGTAGACGTTGAACTCCACCTCTTCGTTGCTGCCAAAATACTTCTGCAATATTTGCTGGGTCTTGATCCGCAGCGCCGTGTTGTAGCGCTCCTTGGTGACATAGACCATGCAGGAGAAGAAACGACCATAGACATCCCGGCGCACGAATAGCCGCAGCATGTCCCGCTCCTGCATCTCCAGCACCCCAAGACCGGTGGCCAGCAGCTCCTCTTCACGAGCCTGGATCAGTTCGTCACGGGGATAGGTTTCCAGCACGTTCAGCAGCGCCTTGTATGCGTGGGAGCCCTTCTCATGACCGGAGGCCGCCATGATGCGTTCGAGACGATGGCTGATGAGCGGGATCTGGGTCGCGCTGGTGTTGTAGATGGAAGAGGCGTAGAGGCCGATGAAGCGATCTTCCCCGATCACCTTGCCATGCTCGTCAAAGCGCTTGATGCCGATGTAATCCACATAAGCCGGACGGTGCACCCGGGACTTGCTGTTGGATTTGGTGAGGATCAGCAGGTCAGAACTCAGAGCGGCATGACGGGCGCTGGCAGGCATGTTGCCAAGGCGCTGGCCCACCTCCTTGATGGAGTTCTTCATCAGCCCCAGACTGGAACTCGCCTGCGGCAGGATCTCGTGATCCCCCTCCACCGCCTTGACATCGTAACGACGATAGCCCATCAGGGTAAAGTTGTGGGCAGCTACCCATTTGAGGAAGGCAACGCAGGAGGCCACCTCCTCCTTGCTGACCGGGTGCTTGCGCTTGGGCAGTTCGTCGATGATCTCATTGAGCTTGGCCAGCATCGGCTGCCAGTCGCCGACTGCCAGCGCCACTTCACCGGCCACCGAGTTGAGCTCGGCAGCCAGCGCGGCCATCTGCTCCTCGCTGGTGAGGTGATCGATCTCGATAAGGAAGGCCGTTTCAACCGAGGTCTGCCCGTCGGTGTTGTCGAGCGCCAGAATGGCGTCAATCTTGCCATCCGCTCCACGAATGAGGTGCAGCGGTTGGTGCAGCATCATGTGGGCGGTGATATTGAGCCGTTTAAGCGCCATCCGGATGGAGTCCACCAGGAAGGGGGAGTCCTGCAGGATCACCTCGACGATGGTATGGGGCGATTGCCAGCCGTGACGGGTCAGCTCGGGGTTGTAGACCCGGATGTAGGGATCGGTACCGCTGCGCTGATTGAGGGCATTCCACAGGCTCAGGGCCGCACCATAGAGATCGCTGTCATTGCGATCGTGCAGGTCGGAACTCGCCATGTTGCCGTAAAACTTGGCAACGAAGCGCTCGACCAGAGAGGCGCTGTTTTTGGGCAACTTCTGATGGATCAGACTGAGAACGTTTTCGAGCAGAACTGAGGTAGGGGCGTCTTTCAATGCCATTTTTATATTCCTTATCGGACGACATTAACCACCGACGCAGAGGCAACCACCCTGGTTACCCGCTGGTGCAGAGTTGTTGCGAAGTGTAATGGCTTGGATAAGGGAAGGCGAGGAAAGGTGCTAACGAGATGTTAAAAACAAGGTGCAGATCACGGCTTAAACTGTGAGAAATTTTGCAAATAACCAAAAATACAGAAATTCCCACTACCTTTGTGCCAGTTTACCGGATAGATAGTGACGCAAAGCAGATAAACAGTCGGTAATCTGTTCGATTTTTGTTAATTTATGCGTTCGAGACTGATAAAGCGGTAATCGTCCTGGGTTTTCAGCCGAAAGTAGCCATGCACACCATTGATGGCGACAAAGGGGCGTATTTTTTCTATGCCAAGCTCCAGGGTCAACCCCTGTTCGCTGCGCACCACCAGCCGTCTGGCATGGCCCTGATACATCAGCATCACCTCGTCACTGCTCAATGAGAGCCGAAAAGTAAACTGCTTCACGCTTGCTCCTGATCACACGGCACATCAATGTGGGGCAAGAGCGTTATCGCCCCAGCCCCGTCGACACTTACTGCTGCAGCGCCTTGCTGACCTTCTCGAACAGATCCCTTGCCAGCCCCTCAAGGTTGGCAAGACGGGTCAGCTCGGCGCGGATCAGGGCCTTGCGCGCCTCATCCAGTCGCTTGAACTGGATAAGCGGAGTGATAAGGCGGGAGGCCACCTGCGGATTGACCTCGTTGAGCTCGATCAGCAGATCGGTCAGGAAGCGGTAACCGCTGCCATCCACCGCATGGAACTGCACCTGATTGCTCATGGCAAAACTGCCGATCAGCGCCCGCAGCCGGTTCGGGTTGCGAATGCTGAAAGTGGGGTGACTCATCGCCTGTTTCACTTCGCTCAGTACATCGGCAGCCGGTTTGCTGCCAATCAGCCGCAGCCAGTTGTCCAGCACCAGTCCATCCTTGGCCCACTTGCCCTCGAAATCGGCCAGCAGCGCGGCGCGGCATGGCAACAGATAGCCGTTGGCCACCTGCAGCGCCGCCAGGGTGTCGGTCATGTTGTCGGCGGTTGCGTACTGCTCGCGCACCAGCGCATCGGCATGCTCCGCATCCAACGCAGCCAGATAGCCCAGCACCACCCCTTTAAGAGCCCGCTTGGCCATGTCGGCGTGCACCACCTGATAACCGTTCAGACGCAGGCTCTGATAGGTCGCCGCCAAGCGCGTGCCAAAGGCCTCGGCAAGACGGGTGTGGATCGCGTCGCGCACCTGATGGATGGCATCGATATCGGCCACCTCGAACAGCTCGGCCAGGGTCGCCTCACTGGGCAGCGCCAGGATCTCCGCCTTGAGGGCCAAATCGAGATCGCTGTCGTCCAGAATAGCGACGAAGGCGGCCAGCAGGGTTTGGGAGAGCTCAACCCCCTGCCCGTGCTGCACCCGTGCCACCCCGTCGATGACCGCTTTGTTGATCAGCATCTGGGCCGCATCCCAGCGGGCAAACTCGTTGCGGGCAAAGCGCATCAGAAAGGCGAGCGCTTCGTCGCTGTAGTCATAGTGCAGCTTGACCGGCGCAGAGAAGTCCCGCAGCAGGGAGGGAACCGGCTTGACCGGCACCCGATCAAATTCGAAGGTCTGCTCCGCTTCCAGCACATCGAGCACGTTGCCGATAGCCTTTCCCTGATACTGCAACGGGATGACGGCACCCTGCTCGTCATAAAGCTCGATGTCGAGAGGGATATGCAGCGGCAGCTTCTGCGGCTGATCCTGAGTCGGCGGGGTGTGCTGGCTCACATGAAGGCGATAGATGCCGCTGGCGGCATCGTACTCGTCGGTCACGGTCAGTTCGGGGGTGCCTGACTGGCTGTACCAGCGGCGGAAACGGCCAAGATCGACACCGGAAGCATCCTCCATCGCCTGCACGAAATCATCGCAAGTAGCGGCCGAGCCGTCGTGACGCTCGAAGTAGAGACGCATACCGGCCTGGAAGGCATCTTCCCCCAGCAGGGTGTGCATCATGCGGATCACTTCCGACCCCTTCTCATAGACGGTCAGGGTGTAGAAGTTGTTCATCTCGATCACCACATCCGGGCGGATCGGGTGTGCCATGGGGCCGGCATCTTCCGCAAACTGCGGGCCGCGCACGGTACGCACGTTGTTGATGCGGTTGACGCCACGGGAGCCCAGATCGGAGGAGAACTCCTGATCCCGGAATACCGTCAGCCCCTCTTTCAGGCTGAGCTGGAACCAGTCTCGACAGGTGACGCGGTTGCCGGTCCAGTTGTGAAAATATTCGTGACCGATCACCCGTTCGATACCGTGGTAGTCGCCATCGGTAGCGGTGGCCGGGTTGGCCAGCACGAACTTGGAGTTGAAGATGTTGAGCCCCTTGTTCTCCATGGCGCCCATGTTGAAGAAGTCCACCGCAACGATCATGTAGATGTCGAGATCATACTCGAGGCCAAAACGCTGCTCGTCCCAGCGCATGGAGTTGATGAGGCTCTCCATGGCAAAACCGGCGCGATCGAGGTTGCCCTTGTCGACGAAGATCTCGAGGGCCACCTTGCGGCCGCTCTTGGTGGTGTAGTGGCTGCGCTCCACATCGAAATCACCGGCCACCAGCGCAAACAGGTAGCTGGGTTTGGGGAAAGGATCCTGCCACTGCACGAAGTGACGGCCGCCATCCAGATCACCGCTGTCGACCTTGTTGCCATTGGAGAGCAGGAAGGGGAACTGGGCTTTGTCGGCAGTAATGCGGGTGCTGTAGCGCGCCAGAATGTCGGGGCGGTCCAGATAATAGGTAATGCGGCGAAACCCTTCGGCTTCGCACTGGGTACAGTAGGCATCACCCGATTTGTAAAGCCCTTCCAGCGCGGTGTTGGCGGCCGGATCCAGCAGGGTGACGATGGTCAGTACACATTCGGCAGGCAGGTTGAACAGGGTCAGACTGCTCTCGCCTTGCTCGTAGTGGTCACAGGGAATGCCATCAATGGCAACGCTCTTGAGAGTCAGCTGTTCACCATCGAGGACGAGCGGCGCATTGTGCTCGCCGTTACGACGAATGCGGGTGATGGCGGTGACCTGGGTCAGCGGCTCCTGCAGTTGGAAATCGAGGTCGATGGTGTCGATCCAGTAGAGCGGCGCCTGATAATCCTGGCGATATTTGGCCGTCATGGCCTGGGGGTGATCGGTCATTATTGTCTGCTTCCACGCTTGTTAAAGGCGAGAAAGAGGCTGTCACAACCAACTGGCGGGGTCAAACAATTTGCATTACGTCAGATACGCCAGACAAAAAGAAAGGGCGACCGCAGTCGCCCTTGTACATTGGAGGTCGCCTTGTCAGCTGCGTTTGCTGACCTTGGCCAGATCCGCCGTGATATTGGCCGCTTCGATGAGATACTCATCGGGCGCTTCAAAATCAGCGGGCAGTTCATCCAGACTCTTCACCGCCGGCTTGCCAAGACGTGCCAGACGCTCGTTGGTACGTTTGAGCGCTTTCTCATCCTGTTTCGCCTGCTCTGCAACACGCTCCGCCTCGTTGAGGGAGACCGACTTCTTGTCTTTCTCCTCCTTGTAGTCGGCGATGTCTTGCATCACATAGGCAAACTCGGGATCCTTGGCGATCCGGGCATCGTGCGCCGCCTGCAACTTGGGCAGTACGCTGGCGAAGTTGCCGAGTTTCTCGTAGTTGGCGGAGGCAATCTTGTCCCACGGCAACGCATTGAACTCACGGCTTTCGCCCGTCTCTTCCGGAGCAACCGGTGTCGGGAAGCTGATATCCGGCGCAACGCCCTTGTTCTGGGTGCTGCCACCGTCGATCCGGTAGAACTTGGCGATGGTGTACTGCACGTGACCCAGCGGCTGCTCGTAGAAGTCATAGACCTTGGCGAGACTGCGGTGCTGCTGCACCGTCCCCTTGCCGAACGAGTTTTCACCCAGAATCAACGCACGGCCATAATCCTGCATGGCTGCAGCGAAGATCTCGGAGGCCGAGGCACTGTAACGGTCGATCATCACCGACATGGGGCCGCCGTAGTAGACGTTGCCATCGTCATCGCCATTGACCGTGATACGGCCCATATGATCACGAATTTGCACCACGGGACCGCTGGCAAAGAAGAGACCGCTCAGGGCGGAGGCTTCGGTCAGGGCGCCACCGCCATTACCGCGCAGATCGATGATCAGACCATCGATCTTCTTCTTGTTCAGGCTGGAGAGCTCCTTGATCACGTCGTCGTGCAGATTGACGTAGAAACTCGGGATCTCGATGACGCCAATTTTCTTGCCTTCGGCGTTAATCACCTTGGACTTGGCAGCCCGGTCTTCAAGGCGCACCTTGTCGCGAGTCAGTTCGATCTGCTCGGTCTTGGCAGTTGCGCCCTTGCCGCGCTGGATCTCCAGCTTGACCTTGCTCCCCTTGGGCCCCTTGATGAGCTCGACCACGTCATCGAGACGCCAGCCGATCACATCGACAATCTTGCCATCTTCCTGCCCCACCCCGGTGATCTTGTCATCGGGCTTGAGGTGGTTGGATTTGGCAGCCGGGCCACCGGGCACCAGAGAACGGATGACGGTAAAGTCATCTTCCGCCTGCAACACGGCACCAATCCCCTCCAGCGAGAGGTTCATCTCGGTGTTGAAACGATCGGCACTGCGTGGTGAGAGGTAACTGGTGTGCGGTTCGATGGCGCGAGCGAAGGAGTTCATGAAGAGCTGGAAGACATCTTCGCTCTCGGTCTGGGACATCCGCTTGATGGCGTTGTTGTAACGCTTGCCAAGCAGCTCCTTGATCTCGGGCCACTCCTTGCCACTGAGCTTGAGACTCAGGGCATCGAACTTGACCCGCTGACGCCACAGCTCGTTGAGCTCTGCTTCATCTTTGGGCCAAGCCGCCCCTTCCCGATCAAACACATAGTTGTCGGTCTGGGTAAAATCGAAAGGAGTATCAAGCAGTTTGAGGGCGTATTCGAACCGCTCATAACGCCGCTGCTGACTCAGGTTGAACATCTCGTAGGCGGGTGCCAGACGGCCTCTTTCGAGGTCGGTGTCAAAACCGTTACGGTACTTTTCAAAACGGCTGATATCAGAGGCCAAAAACAGGTTGCGGCTGTAGTCCAGATTCTCCAGATATTTATCAAAAATCACGGAGGAAAAGGCATCGTCCAGCTTGAACTGTTTGTAGTGCGAGCGGGTAAACAGATTGGTAATTCGCTTGCTGGCCGTAGCATGTTGGCTCTCTTGAGCCAACACAGGCAAATCACTCTCCTTGAGCACCGGCTCGATGGCCTGTGCAAGCCCGGCAAGCGCCAGGCTACAGGCAACGAGGGAAAAACGAATTACGCCATGCTTCAACATTTGTCTCCTTAGAGAACCAAGTGCTCTGATTTGACCCGTACCATCATGCCGGTCTGCAGTTGGACCTGTACATCGTCCTTGGTTACTTCCTTGATGGTTGCCGGAACCGGGAATTTACCCATAACGACGCGCACATCCTGGCCCACTTTCAGCGTAGCGGCATCCACTTTAACCAGCGGAGCGTCAGCGACCGGTGCCTTGGCGGCAGCTTTCGGCTTGGCAGCTACATCAGCTTTCTCGGTTTTGCGCACAGCAGGACGACGGGGCTTCTTGGCCTTCTCATCCTTCTCTTTGGTATTGGTACGACGGCTGGCGAATACGCGCTCTTTGCTCTCTTTCAGAGCTTGCTTGGCGTGCTCGATGTGCTCTTCGGTCAGCAGCTCGCCCGGGTTGCCATCCAGATCAACGCGAGCCTGGCCAGCTTTGAGACCGTGCAGGTAGCGCCAGCTGGAGGTGTATTGACGCAGTGCGGAACGCAGCATGGTCTTGGAGACTCTGGCATCGTCAGCAAGACGCTCGGCCAAATCCTGGAAGATGCCAATCTTGAGCGGCTTGGCCTCTCCTTCAGCAACGAAGCAGGCCGGGAATTTCTCGACCAGGTAGGCAACGATCTCTTTACTGTTCTTCAGCTTCTCAGTGTTTTCCATGTATAACCTTGGCTTTCATATAAACGCACGGGCACGTCCCGAGCACAACAAAGGCCCCATTATAGAGAGCTTGGGGCCTTTTGCGAACCATCTAGCAATGACTTAGAGCATGCTTTCCAAAATTTGCACCGTTTCTTCGAGGCCAATCCGGTCTTGCTGGTCGAAACGGTTAAAAATCGGACTGTCGATATCGAGTACCCCGATGATCTCGCCACCACGGCGCACCGGGATCACGATTTCCGAGTTGCTCGCGCCATCACAAGCGATGTGACCGTCGAACTGGTGGACATCGTCAATGAGCTGGGTTCTCCCCTCTGCCACTGCCGTACCACACACACCGCGGCCGACCGGGATCCGTACGCAGGCCGGTTTGCCCTGAAATGGCCCCAATACCAGGGTCTCGCCCTGCAACAGATAAAAACCGACCCAGTTGATCTTCTCCAGCTCCTGATTCAACAGTGCGGAGAGGTTGGCCAGATTGGCAATAAGATCGGTTTCCCCCTCCAGCAGCGCCTTGGCCTGCTGGTTGAGGGTGCGATAAAACGGTTGTTTTTCAATCATGATTAAATGAACTTCACTCCCTGATGGTTTGGGGAAGGTAACGCCTGGCCGGGAAATTTCAAATATTTTTTCCACTCCCCACCTCTTGCGCTGTTATTCCCGGGCAACGGAAAGCGCCAATTGCTGGCGTTGACCATTACTCCACTCGATATTTAACAACCAGATCATGACGGGTGATGTACAGCTCCCCACCTGGGTTACCCCCTGCCACTGTCTGTCTATTTCTTCAAAGCTCACCGGAATGGTGCCCATAAACATATCTTTGCCTTCGAGTGTCGCTTTCACCGGCTTGATGGCCGGATCGCCGCCGCTAATAGCGATGGCAAAGTCATGTTCGGCGCGCAGCGGTAATTCCTTGATGGCGACCGTCAGCGGCTTGTCACCAATCAGCGCGCTGCAAGGGGTGTGGGAAAGATCACAAATTTGATCTTTTTTCTGGTCAGCAGAGACGCTGTTATCGGCCGAAAACCAGGTGCGATAGGCCATCAGCGCCAATAACAGCGCCAATACCAGTACGAGGTGCAAAACTTTACGTGCGGTAAGTCTCTCTTTCATCAAAAACAGCCCGATTAAGATGCAATTAAAATAGTTTTTTGTGATCTCGAACAAGGTAAAAAACTGCCATATCGAGACCGGACGGAGCCAAATATATCACTGTTTATACTGTTATTTTACCTGTCACTTCAGTATCATTCCCATGCAGTTTTCATTTAGCCATCTTTTGCTTTTCCTTTCGTTAACAGATGTTAACAACTGGTCGGCGGTGGCTGATGAAGCCAGTCCGGTCCTCCGGATACAAAACCAAACAACAGCAGCATCGGAAGCGGAATATAACGATGAGCCATACAACTAACCATCCTGAGTACAACTACACCGTTGTTCGCCAGTTTACCGTCATGACGATTGTCTGGGGAATTGTCGGCATGTCGGTTGGCGTACTGATCGCAGCCCAGTTGATCTGGCCTGCCCTCAACTTCGAGACCCCGTGGCTGACTTACAGTCGTCTGCGGCCCCTCCATACCAACGCAGTGATCTTCGCCTTCGGCGTCAGTGCACTGATGGCCACCTCGTTTTACGTGGTGCAGCGCACCTGCCAAACCAGACTGTTTGGTGGCCCGCTGGCAACCTTCGTCTTCTGGGGCTGGCAAGCAATCATCCTCTCTGCCGCCATCTCTCTGCCGCTGGGTTACACCTCCGCCAAAGAGTATGCCGAGCTGGAGTGGCCGATTGATATCGCCATCACTGTGGTATGGGTCGCCTATGCCATCGTCTTCTTCGGCACCCTGATGAAGCGCACCACCTCCCACATCTATGTGGCGAACTGGTTCTTCGGCGCCTTCATCATCACCGTTGCGGTGCTGCACATCGTCAACAACATGGAAGTGCCGCTCTCCGGCATGAAGTCCTACTCCATGTACTCCGGCGCCATGGACGCCATGGTGCAGTGGTGGTATGGCCACAACGCGGTAGGCTTCCTGCTGACCGCTGGCTTCCTCGGGATGATGTACTACTTCGTGCCCAAGCAGGCCGGTCGTCCGGTTTACTCCTATCGCCTCTCCATCGTCCACTTCTGGGCGCTGATCTCCCTCTATATCTGGGCCGGTCCGCACCACCTGCACTACACCGCACTGCCTGACTGGGCTCAGTCGCTGGGCATGGTGATGTCCCTGATCCTGTTCGTACCTTCCTGGGGCGGCATGATCAACGGCATCATGACCCTCTCCGGTGCCTGGCACAAACTGCGTTATGACCCCATCCTGCGCTTCTTGATCGTCTCTCTCTCTTTCTACGGCATGTCGACCTTCGAAGGCCCGATGATGGCGATCAAAACCGTTAACGCCCTCTCCCACTACACCGACTGGACCGTCGGTCACGTTCACTCCGGTGCGCTGGGCTGGGTTGCCATGGTCTCCATCGGTGCCGTCTATCACCTGATCCCGAACCTGTTCGGCCAGGGCCGGATGTACAGCGTCAAGCTGATCAACGTTCACTTCTGGCTGGCGACCGTGGGCACCGTGCTCTACATCGTTGCCATGTGGATTTCCGGCGTGATGCAGGGCCTGATGTGGCGTGCAGTCAACGAAGACGGCACCCTGACCTACAGCTTCGTTGAAGCGTTGCAGGCATCCTATCCCTTCTATTTCGTGCGCTTCCTGGGTGGCTGCTTCTTCGTCACCGGCATGTTGCTGATGGCTTACAACGCCTATCGCACCATCACTGCGCCCAAAGGTTCTCTGGAACCTGTCGCCCAGCCAGCATGATTGAAGAGGTCAACCCATGAGCAACAATAACCGTCACGAAATATTTGAAAAAAGCGTTCCCATGCTGGTGGTCGGCATTATCTTCGCCATCAGTCTGGGGGGCCTGGTTGAAATCACCCCGCTGTTCTTCCAAAAGCAAACCACCGAGCCGGTGGAGGGCCTCAAGCCCTACACCGCTCTGCAGATGGAAGGACGCGACATCTTCATCCGCGAAGGCTGCACCAACTGCCACAGCCAGATGATCCGTCCGTTCCGTGCCGAGACCGAGCGTTACGGTCACTACTCGGTCGCTGGCGAGAGCGTCTGGGAGCACCCCTTCCTGTGGGGCTCCAAGCGTACTGGTCCGGATCTGGCCCGTGTTGGTGGCCGCTACTCCGACGAGTGGCACAAGGTTCACCTGATCAACCCGCGTGATGTGGTACCGGAATCCAACATGCCCGCCTACCCCTGGCTTGATACCAATGTGCTGACCGGTGAGATGACGGCCAAGAAGCTGGCGCTGTTCCGCGATCACTTCGGTGTGCCCTATACCGACGCCGATATTCAGGGTGCTGGCGAAGCCGTCAAGGGCAAAACCGAGCTGGATGCGCTGGTGGCCTATCTGCAATCACTGGGTCATGCCCTGAAATAAGGAGGCGAAAATGGACTACGGCACATTTCGCGGTCTGTATACCCTGCTGTTGATGGCCATCATGATTGGCATCATCGTCTGGGCCTACAGCAAACGCCGCAAGACCTCTTTCGACGAGGCTGCCAATCTGGTTTTTGCCGATGATGAGCAACCCGGTGCTGATAAAAAGAACGCAGGAGCGAAACAATAATGAGCACTCTGTTTAGCATTTTTGTGACTGTCATCAGTCTGGGAACCATCCTCGGCTGCTTCTTGCTGCTGATGTGGTGCCGCAAGGACAAGATGGGTGTTGAAGAAGGCAAATCGATGGGTCACTCCTTCGATGGCATCGAGGAGATCAACAACCCGCTGCCGAAGTGGTGGACTTACATGTTCCTCTTCTTCATCGTCACCGGTCTGGTCTATCTGATCGCCTTCCCGGGGCTTGGCAACTTCAAAGGCCTGCTGGGCTGGCAAAGTTCCAACCAGGACGTGCGCTCGCTGGCAGAGTCCAAGGCTGCAACCGAATCGGCTAAGGCTGAAGGTCGCGCGGTGGAGTATGACCGCGAGGTCGCCAAGGCTGACGAGATCTACGGCGCCAAGTTCCGTGAACTCACCTATGAAGCGGATGGCAAAACCTATCGTGCCATCACCGAGATCGCCAAGGATCCGGAAGCACTGAAAGTGGGTCAGCGTCTGTTCCTGCAGAACTGCTCCCAGTGCCACGGCTCTGACGCCCGAGGTGGTCGCGGTTTCCCGAACCTGACCGACAGCGAATGGCAATGGGGCGGCCAGCCTGATCAAATAAAGACCACCATCATGGGCGGTCGTCAGGGGATCATGGCTGCTTGGGGTGAAATCCTCGGCAAAGATGGCGTTCAGGAAGTGGCCTCCTATGTGCTAAGCCTCTCCGGTCGCAAGGTCGACTTGGTCGAAGCGAAGAAAGGTGAAGCACGCTTCGCTATCTGCGCTGCCTGCCACGGGGCCGATGCCAAGGGCGGTGTTGCCGTCGGTGCGCCAGATCTGACCAACAACACCTGGCTCTATGGTGGCTCCCGCGAAGTGGTGGTACAAACCATCACCCACGGTCGTCACGGCGTGATGCCAGCCTGGAAAGACATTCTGGGTGAGGACAAGGTTCACCTGCTGGCCTCCTACGTTTACAGCCTGTCTCATCAACAGTCTGCCAAATAAGGTTCGCCCGTAACGTTGTAACATGTGATAAACACGTGATTACACAGCAAAAAGCCTCGACTCCTCGAGGCTTTTTGTTATCTTGTGTTGCGTAAAAACCATCTTCCACGTTAATCATTCGTTTCATGGCAGTAGCAATCATGACCCAACCTCTATCCAAACAGTGGTATCGCCAATTCTGGCCCTGGTTTATCATCGCCCTCCCCACTGCCGCCGTGGTCGGCAGCATCGCCACCGCCATCATCGCCAGCAAGGATGGGGTCAATCTGGTGGCCGAGGACTATTACAAACAAGGGAAAGAGATCAATCAGGACTTGAGCAAGTTTGACCGCTCCGAAGCCCTCAATATCCGCTTTGGGCTGGAGGTTGACGGCAACGAGCTGACCCTCAAACCCATCAGCGGCGACATTCCTGCCGGGCAAGCTCTCTATCTCTCATTGTTTCACCCAACCTTGGCCGGTCAGGACAGCGAACACATGATCACCGCCGATGCGAGCGGCACCTATCGCCTCCATTTCGACAAGCCGCTGGTCGGCAAGTGGCACATTCGGGTCGATGCTTTCGATCACGAGTGGCGATTGCAAGAGACCGTCCAGCTGCCCACCCTGGCCCCTGTCGAACTCGACCCGAAAGGACGCTAAGCCATGACCGGCTGTTCTCACTGTGGCGAGCCGGTGCTCGCCAGCGCCCCTGCTGCTTGCATTCTGCATTCAGGGGGACATAAAGCATGACCCCCTGTTTTCACTGTGGCGAGCCGGTACCCGCTAATAGTGGCTATGCCCTCGAGATAAAGGGGATTGTTCGCCCCATGTGCTGCCCCGGTTGTCAGGCGGTGGCAGAAACCATCATGGAGTGCGGCCTCGCCAGTTACTACGATCACCGCACCGCCCCCGGTACCAAGGGGGATCTGGTGCCCGAGGAGCTGGCCGCACTCACCCACTACGATCTGGCAGAAGTGCAACAGGATTTTGTCACCGACAGCGGTACCCTTCGCGAAATCCAGCTGACAGTAGAAGGGCTAACCTGCGCCGCCTGTGCCTGGCTTATCGAACGCCACCTGATGACACTGACGGGCCTGCGCTACATCAACGTCAACACCACCACCCACCGGGCTCGCATCAAGTGGGATCCGGACCAGCTCTCCCTGAGTGACATTCTCAAGGGATTTGCCCAGATCGGCTATCGCGCCTACCCGTTCCAGACCCATCAACAGGAGGCGCTCTACGCCAAAGAGGTGCGCAGCTATATGTTCCGGCTGGCACTGGCAGGGCTTGGCTCGATGCAGGTGATGATGTGCGCCGTGGCTCTCTACATGGATCTCTTCATCAGCGTTGAAGATGAGTTCATGGTCTACTTCAAGTGGATAAGCCTGCTGCTCTCCACCCCCATCATGATCTACTCGGCCCAGCCCTTTTACGTGGGTGCCTGGCGCAGCCTTAAACAGGGTCACCTGTCGATGGATGTGTCGGTGTCGCTGGCGCTGATCGGGGCTTTTATCGCCTCCATGTGGGCCACCGTGTTCAATACCGGTGAGGTCTATTACGACTCCATCACCATGTTCGTCTTCTTCCTGCTGCTGGGGCGCTTTCTCGAGTTGCGGGCCCGGCGCAAGGCGTCGGAATCGAGCTCCAATCTGGCGCGACTGGTGCCCATCATGGCGACCCGCATCGATGATGAAGGAGAGCATGAGGTAGCGGCCAAGACCTTGCAGGTCGGCGATCGGGTACGGGTGCTGGCCGGAGCAACCTTGCCGGCGGACGGCATCATTGTCGAAGGGCAAGCCAGCCTCAACGAATCCATGCTGACCGGTGAACAGCTGCCCCTGCTCAAACAGCCAAGCGACCAGGTCTATGCCGGCACCATCAACACGGATGCCCCGCTGCAGATCCGGGTCAGCCACCGTATTGAAGAGTCGCGGATCGCCCAGATCATGCGGCTGCAGGATCACGCTCTCGACGACAAACCAGCCATCGCCCAGATGGCGGATCAGCTGTCGCGCCACTTTATTCTGGTGCTGCTGATTATTGCCGCCGCCGTCTGGACCTTCTGGCACTTCCATCAACCAGATCAGGCGTTCTGGGTCACCCTCGCCGTGCTGGTTGCCACCTGCCCCTGTGCTCTGTCGCTGGCGACTCCGACGGCGCTGACCTCGGCCACCGCCAATCTGACCCGCAACGGCATTCTGCTGCGCCGTGGTCATGTGCTGGACGTGCTGACCAAAGCCAACCGGATCGTGATGGACAAGACCGGTACCCTGACCACAGGGGAGATCAGTCTGACGCAGACTCAGGCGTTGGCCGACCTTGACGAGGCGCACTGCCTCGCCATCGCCAGGGCTATGGAGGCGCAATCCGAACACCCCATTGCACGCGCCTTCCGACTGCCCGCCGACAGCATCGCCGTGTTGCCATCCGCCCGCGAGATCACCCCGGTCATCGGTCACGGCATCACGGCGCTGGTGGATGGCGTACGCTACCGCATCGGCAGTGCCCGCTGGCTTGGGCTGGATCCGGCGCAAGAACGCGGCCGCGGTCTGGCTATCTATCTGGCCGACGAGCAGCAGGTCTTGGCCCGCTTCAATCTGGAAGATACCCTGCGCCCCGATGCCAGGGCGCTGATCGCGGCATTCAAGGCGGCAGGTCTGCAAACTACCGTGCTGACTGGCGACAGCTCTCTGCAGGCAGACGAGATTGCCCGCGAGCTGGGCGTGGATGAGCTGGTCAAGGGGGTCTCGCCCGATGGCAAGCTGGCCTACCTCAAGGCCCGGGAAGCCCAGGGAGATATCAGCATCATGGTGGGCGATGGCATCAACGACGCGCCGGTACTGGCCGGGGCGCACGCCTCGTTCGCCATGGCCGGTGGCACCGATCTGGCGAAAAACAGCGCCGATGCCATCCTGCTGGCCGATGACCTGAGCCGACTGCTCGAGGCCAGAGTGCTGGCAATGCGTACCCGCAAGATCATCATCGAGAACTTCGCCTGGTCCATCGGTTACAACCTGCTGGTGCTGCCGCTGGCGGCCTGCGGCTGGCTGCCCCCCTATCTGGCGGCAGCGGGCATGTCGCTCAGTTCACTCATCGTGGTGACCAACTCCATGCGCCTCAACCGATGAGACCGGTGGCGAAAAATAGCTGAAAATGTGGCCTGCCTCCGATGCAGGCCACATTTCTCACTGATAGCGGCTGGCCCCCTGCCCGAATAGGGTTACCATAGGGGACGCTTGCCAAGGATGAACGCCAAGGTACCTCTCATGAATATAATTTTTGTCCTGATCCCCATCGCCATCCTGTTTGTGATCATCGCCGGGGTCGTCTTCTTCTGGGCCATTCGCTCCGAGCAGTTTGAAGATCTCGACCGGCAGGGTTCCAACATCCTGTTTGACGAAGAGCAACCTGCCCACAAACCCGTAAAGCCTGCTGACCATGACCCACAACCTTGATCTGGCCGGCGCCCTGCTGGTCGGACTGGCAGGCTCTGCCCACTGTATCGGCATGTGCGGTGGCGTCTCCGCCGCGCTCTCCATGGCGATCCCCGCCAACAAGCAGCACTTCTGGGGGCGGCTCGCCTATCTGCTCAACTACAACCTCGGCCGGATCCTGAGCTATGTGATTGCAGGTGCACTGGTGGGCGGCCTGCTCGCCACCACCAGTGAGCTGGGTGCTGGCAAACACGCTATTGCCGGCTTGCGTCTCGTGGCAGCGCTATTGATGATTGCGCTTGGTCTCTATCTGGCGGGCTGGTGGCAAGGGATCTTGCTGCTGGAGCGGCTCGGCGCCAGACTTTGGCCCCGTATCAAACCGCTGGCGGGCAAATTTATCCCCTTCACCTCCCCGCTGCAGGCATTGCCCTTTGGCATGGTGTGGGGCTGGCTGCCCTGCGGGCTGGTCTACTCCATGCTGACCTGGAGCGCAGCGGCCGGTTCGGCCAGCGGCGGGGCGCTCATCATGCTCTTTTTTGGTCTCGGCACCCTGCCCACCCTGTTTGCGCTCGGGGGACTAGCCGATCGCCTGAGATACTGGCTCACCCTGCGCAGTTTGCGCCTTGGCGGTGCCCTGCTGCTCATTTTTTTCGGGGTGCATACCTTCTGGATTGGCATTGCTTCCTTTTGAAACCCTATCCAAAACGGATGAGTTGATGGTAAACTTGTTTGATATAAATCAATTATTCGTATGAGCCTATGATCCCGGAAAAGAAACCTGGCAGACGTATCCAGAGCGGTGGCTGTGCAATTCATTGCCAGGATTGCAGCATCAGTCAGCTCTGTATCCCTTTCACTCTGAACGACAACGAGCTTGATCAGCTGGACAGCATCATCGAGCGCAAGAAGCCGATCCAGAAGGGTGAAGAGCTGTTCAAGGCTGGCGATGAGTTCAAATCACTCTATGCCATCCGTTCCGGGACCATCAAGTCTTATACCATCACCGAGCAAGGGGATGAGCAGATCACCGCGTTCCACCTCGCTGGCGATCTGGTCGGTTTTGATGCCATCAACAAGCAGGCCCACCCCTCCTTCGCCCAGGCGCTGGAAACGGCCATGGTGTGCGAGATCCCGTTTGAAGTGCTGGATGATCTCTCCGGCAAGATGCCCAAACTACGCCAGCAGATCATGCGTCTGATGAGTAGCGAAATCATGGGCGATCAGGAGATGATCCTGCTGCTCTCCAAGAAAAATGCCGAAGAGCGCCTCGCCGCCTTCCTGCACAATCTGTCGGTACGCTTCTCCGAACGCGGCTTCTCCGCCAAGGAGTTCCGTCTCTCCATGACCCGTGGTGACATTGGCAACTATCTGGGTCTGACCGTCGAGACCATCAGTCGTCTGCTCGGCCGTTTCCAGAAGTCCGGTCTCATCAGCGTCAAAGGCAAATACATTACCGTGCTGGATCAGGTCGCGCTGGGCATGATGGCCGGTGCAACTCGCCCGCCCTGCGGCTGATTTTCCGCTTACCCTCTCGCTTTTCTCCTGCTTTCCCTGCCGGATCCTTTCCTCTGGAATGTGATCCGGTACGTTCCCCATACCCTCCTCCTGCGCTAAGCTGTAATGGCTAAGATTCTGCTGTCATTGGACTTTTCCAAGGAGGAGAAGATGGTCAAATATCAGAATATTCTGGTGGTTATCAATCCAGAAGAGGAGCGTCAAATCGCCCTCGAACGGGCAGTCAAAGTCGCCGAGCTGGACGAAAACGCCCATCTGACCCTGCTGCTCACCATCTATGACTTCTCGTATGAAATGACTGCCATGCTCTCGGTGGACGAGCGACAAGAGATGCGCGACGGCGTCATTTCACAGCGACGTGAGTGGCTGGACGAGATCCTGACACCATATCGGGCACAGGGGATCGAATGCGAAGTGAAAGTGGTCTGGCACAATCGTCCCTTCGAGTGCGTCATTCAGGAAGTACTGGAGCAGCGCCACGATCTGGTGGTCAAAGCCACTCACCATCACAGCTTCCTGCAAACCTTCATCTTTACCCCCACCGACTGGCACCTGCTGCGCAAATGCCCCTGTCCGGTGCTGCTGGTCAAGGAGGGTCACTGGCAACGGGGCGGCAACATCATCGCCGCCATCAACTGCTCAAGCGACGATCCGGATCAGAAATTGCTCAACGAACGGATCACCCAGGAAGGAAGCGACATCGCCGAGCTGCTGGGCTCCAACCTCTATCTGGTCAACACCTACCCGGGCACCCCGGTCAACGTGGCCATCGAGCTGCCAGAGTTTGATCCCAACGCCTACAACGAAGCGATCCGCAAGCACCACGAAAGCCTGCTGCTCAGCCATGCCGACAAGTTCGGGATCGGTCATCTCTGGGCTCGGGTAGCAGAGGGGCTACCGGAAGAGGTGTTGCCGGATATGGCCGAAGAGCTCAAGGCGACCTTGATGATCATGGGCTGCGTCGGCCGTACCGGGCTTTCTGCAGCTTTGCTCGGCAATACCGCCGAACATGTGATTGACCGCCTCTCCTGCGACATCCTGATCCTCAAACCGGCGGACTACAGCTGCCCGGTCGACAGTCGTCGCAATCAATCATAAGGTGCCTAGCACCTTGCCCTCCCCCGGGACATGGCTATAATAACGCGCTTATTTGTGTCCCGGGTTTTACGAGCATGCTAGAAGAGCTGAACGCCAAAGAAAAATACAGTTTCAACAAACTGCAAAAGCGCCTGCGGCGCAACGTAGGTCAGGCCATTGCCGACTTCAACATGATTGAAGAGGGCGACAAGGTCATGGTCTGCCTCTCCGGCGGCAAGGACAGCTTCGGTATGCTCGACATACTGATGAGCCTCAAAGCCAGCGCCCCCATCCATTTCGATCTGGTTGCCGTCAATCTGGATCAGAAGCAGCCCGGTTTCCCCGAGCATGTGCTGCCCGAGTATCTGGATTCCCTCGGTATCGAGTACAAGATTGTCGAAGAGGATACCTACTCCATCGTCAAAGAGAAGGTACCGGAAGGCAAAACCACCTGCTCCCTCTGCTCACGGCTGCGTCGCGGTATTCTCTACCGCACAGCCCAGGAGCTGGGTTGCACCAAGATTGCCCTTGGCCACCATCGCGATGACATCCTCGAGACCCTGTTCCTCAACATGTTCTACGGTGGCAAGCTCAAGTCCATGCCGCCCAAGCTGGTGAGCGACGATGGCAAGAACGTGGTGATCCGCCCGCTGGCCTACTGCAAAGAGAAGGATCTGATCCGCTACGCCGATGTCAAAGCCTTCCCCATCATTCCGTGCAACCTGTGCGGCTCGCAGGAGAACCTGCAGCGTCAGGCCATCAAGCAGATGATGCAGGATTGGGATCGCCGCTTCCCCGGTCGTATCGAGACTATGTTCACCGCCATTCAGGACGTGATCCCGAGCCACCTGCTCGACCACAAGCTGTTTGACTTCAAGAGCATCAACCGCGACTCCGGCATCATTGATGGCGGCGACAAGGCGTTTGATCCGCCCGAGATGCCAAAGGCGCCGCTGCTGGATATCGACGAGATGGACATGCTGGATGTGATTGAAGTGCGCTAAGCCGCGCTCACAAGGCAAACGCCACGCAATAAAAAAGGAGCGATAATCGCTCCTTTTTTGCTTTCTTGATCTGCCTCTTACCAACGTGACAGCACCATCGGCATCAGCCTTTGTGCAGCCAGGGGGTCAGTCGCAGCACGTCACCCTGCAGGCGAAGTTGCCCGGCAGCGAACGCGGCCAGTTGCTCATTGCTAAGCAACAGATGGCCTTCCTGCCAGGGCAGCGCTTCCTGACGGGCGCCATCAATCAAATAAGCAGTGCCGCTCTGCTGCACTAGGGTAATGCGTACCCCTTCCATCTTCGGCAGGAAGTGCTTGCCGACCATGCCCGCCATCTTGTCGAGCAGCGACTGCATTTGCTGCTGACGGGCCGCCAACTCCGCCAGCGGCAGCTCGGGTCCGTTTGGCGCATCGGCCATCACCTGTACCGTCATATCGCATGTGGCGTGCTCTTCTTTCAGGCCGACGGTCACGATCCCCTTGTCGAGGTTGAGATCCTCATCAAAAGGCAGACGCAGTTCGCTATCGACCGTTACCTCGCCCGCCACTTCCTTGCTGTCGGTTGCAACCCGGGCAAAGGTGAGGCCACAGCGCTGGCCATTTTGCGGATCGGTCAGATAAAACCCCAGTCTGGCGTGACCAAACTCCCCTTTGGCAAAGGTCTTCATCTGGCTGTAGAAGGTGCTGTATTGCAGGCCCAGCACCGACTCAGCCTGCGCCAGCCCTGGCAGCAAGAGACTGACAAGCAGACTCTGGCGCAAAACCTTGGTCACTCCATATCGACGGGTCATTCAACGTCCTTTTGCATCATGCATTGAAATGGTTGGGGCCTTCTGTCACCTCGTTAACCTCTACCCCCACCCCGCAGAGATCCCGATAGAGGATTCCCTTGCAGTTGAAATAGAGCGGTGCCACCCAGATAAGCCCCAACCCCATGGGGATCAGAGCCAGGAAGAAGAGCGCGGTCATCACGCCGTGAAACAGCACAATGCTGGGCCAGCCGCGCGCAAAGAGCTTGAGAGAGACCAGAATGGCCTGGGGCGGCGTCAGGCCGCGCTCCAGCACCAGAGGTACGGTAAAGAGCAGCCCCATGCCGATCAGGGCCGAGGGGATGAAAGAGAGTACGGCGGGCAATCCCAGCAGATCGAACAGCGGGCCAAACAGGCTGGTGAGCAGACTGCCAAGCAGGCTCAACATGCCGAGGCGTACAAAGTGGCGGAAGAAGTCGAACACCTGGTTGGCGCGGGCGCGCACGCCGACCGACTGCTGCAACCCCAGCATATCGAGGGAGCTGGTCATGGGGGCCATCACCACCGTCATCAGCAGACTCAGCACCATGGCCACATTCATCTGGCTGTCATCCCCCAGATAGGGCAACAGCAGCACATTGCTGAGCAGGATCCAGATCGCCGTCACCCCGACAATCGCCAGCAGCAGGCCAAATCCGGTACGGCGGGTCTGTTGCCATCCCTCCTGGATGACCCCTTTCAGATCAAGGCGGTAGCCCTGGTTCAGAGACTGCTCAAGGGAGCCGCCAATACGCATTTTATTACTCAATTGACTATCCAATATCGAAAACGACCAAATCAAGTGGCACATTATAGCGATTTGGTCTTCTATTCGTAGCCGTTTTTCCTGCGCAGTTGCGGCTAATTCGGGCCAAAAAGCCTTTAATTTCATGGATTGGCTGCATAGAATGCGGCCCTCTTTCAACACGATGGCCACTGGCTGGGGTGAGACTGGCGGATGATGAACAATCCACAGGTAATTGTCGCGCTGAACAAGATCAGCAAAAAATACGATGGCAAGGTGATCCTGATTGACCTTGACCTTGAAATCTATGACGGTGAATTTCTTACCCTGCTGGGCCCTTCCGGCTGTGGCAAGACCACCCTGCTGCGCCTGCTGGCCGGGCTCGAATCGGTCGATGGTGGCACCATCCATCTGGCCGGTGACGAGATCACCCATATCCCCGCCGAACACAGGCACATCAACACCGTGTTCCAGAGCTATGCGCTCTTCCCCCATATGACGGTGTTTGAAAACGTCGCCTTTGGCCTCGAGATGCAGAAAGTGCCTGCCAGCGAGATCCGCCAGCGGGTCGAGGAGACCCTCGCCATGGTGCAGCTCACCGAGCTGGCCAACCGCCGCCCGGATCAGCTCTCCGGCGGGCAGCAGCAACGGGTCGCCATCGCCCGCGCCGTGGTCAACAAGCCTCGCCTGCTGCTGCTCGACGAATCCCTCTCGGCGCTCGACTACAAGCTGCGCAAGCAGATGCAGAGCGAGCTCAAGGCGCTGCAGCGTCGCCTTGGTATCACCTTTGTCTTCGTTACCCATGATCAGGAAGAGGCACTCACCATGTCTGATCGCATCCTGGTGATGGAAGGCGGCAAGATCATCCAGCGCGGCACCCCGCGCGATATCTACGAATCGCCAGCCAATCTGTTCGTGGCCCGCTTTATCGGCGAGATCAATGTGATGGATGGCAAGCTGATCAGCCAGCGCGAGCCCGGTATCTGGCAGGCGGAGGTAGAGGGGCGCGAATGTCTGCTTCATACCACCTTGCCGTTCCAGCCTGACGACAAGGTGCTGGTGCTGCTGCGCCCGGAAGATCTGCGCATTCTCGATCAGGATGACGATCAAAGTGGCGCGCTGCGGGGCAACATCCGCGAGCGCAACTACAAGGGGGCGACGCTGGATTCGGTGATCGAACTCGAAAGCGGCAAACAGCTGCTTATCTCAGAGTTCTTCGACGAGGATGACCCCGACTTTGACTACCGTCTGGGTCAGGAGGTGCCGATCCACTGGGTCGACAGCTGGGAGGTGGTGCTGCCCTATGAGCCTCACTAATCTGCGGGTAGCGCACAGCTTTGCCCACAACGGCTTTCGCAACGGGGCCATCGCGCTGATCCTCGGCTGGCTGACGCTGTTTGTCTTCCTGCCCAACCTGATGATCATCGGTGTCAGCTTCCTCACCCGTGACGAGTCCGAGCTTATCGCACCGCTCTTTACCCTGAGCAACTATGGCCGCCTGCTGGACCCCCTCTATTTCGAGGTGCTGCTCCACTCCCTCTGGCTGGCGCTGCTCGCCACCGCCATCTGCCTGCTGGTGGGCTACCCCTTTGCCTGGCTGCTGGCCCATCTGCCAGCGCGTATCCGCCCGCTGCTGCTGTTTCTGGTGGTGGTGCCGTTCTGGACCAACTCCCTCATTCGTACCTATGCGCTGAAAGTGCTGCTCGGCACCCGGGGGCTCATCAATGGCTGGCTGCTGGATCTGGGGCTTATCGAGCGACCGCTGCAGATGATGTATACCGAGGTGGCCGTCATCATCGGGCTGGTCTATGTGCTGCTCCCCTTTATGGTGCTGCCGCTCTACTCCAGCATCGAGAAGCTGGATGGCCGTTTGCTGGAGGCGGCGCGAGATCTCGGCGCCAACGGCTGGCAGCGGCTGGTGCGGATCATTTTGCCCCTCACCCTGCCCGGCATCATCGCCGGTTGTCTGCTGGTGTTCCTGCCCGCCATGGGGATGTTCTATGTCTCCGACTTACTGGGGGGCGCCAAGCACCTGCTGATCGGCAACCTGATCAAGACCCAGTTCCTCAACAGCCGTGACTGGCCCTTTGGTGCGGCCATCAGCGTGATGCTGACGGTGCTGATGGCGCTCTTGGTCTACTGCTACTGGCGGGCGGGCAAGCTGCTCAGCAAGAAGGGGGAGCTGGCATGATGCGCGCACTGAAGGCTCTGTTCTTGCTGCTGGTGTTTGGCTATCTCTATGTACCCATCGGGGTGCTGATCGCCAACTCCTTCAACCTGTCGAAATATGGCATCGACTGGCGCGGCTTTACCCTGGGCTGGTATGAGAAGCTGTTTGCCAGCGCCAGCCTGATGCAGGCGGCCCAGCACTCCCTGACCATCGCCGCCCTCACCGCCACCGCGGCCACCCTGATCGGCACCCTCACCGCCGTGGCGCTTTTTCGCTACCGCTTTCGCAGCAAGCAGTACGTGAGCGGCATGCTGTTCGTGGTGATGATGTCCCCCGATATCGTGATGGCCATTTCGCTGCTGACCCTGTTTGTGGTGACCGGCATTGCGCTGGGCTTCTGGTCGCTGCTGATCGCCCACATCACCTTCTGCCTGCCGTTCGTGGTGATCACCGTCTACTCGCGGCTGTGCGGTTTTGATGTGCGGATGCTGGAAGCTGCGCGGGATTTGGGGGCTGGCGAGTGGATCATCCTGCGCCGCATCATACTGCCGCTGGCGCTGCCGGCGGTGATGGCGGGCTGGCTGCTCTCCTTTACCCTGTCGCTGGACGACGTGGTGGTGAGCTCCTTTGTTACCGGCCCGGCGTACGAGATCCTGCCGCTCAAGATCTACTCCATGGTCAAGGTGGGGGTCTCCCCCGAGGTCAACGCCCTGGCCACCCTGATGCTGGTCGCCTCCCTCGGGATGGTGCTGCTGGCGCAACTGTTACTGCGCAAACGGCAGGGTTGACCCTGCCCGTTTCGCCCCCGCCACCTTTGGCGAACTCTGTCACGGTGGGCCGCAAGGCCCCATAACCCCAAGGAGTTGTTGATGACAATCCAACACAAGGCCGGCGCCCTGCTGGCAGCCGCCCTCACCCTCACCACCCCGCTGCTGAGCCAGAGCGCCCACGCGGCCGACGACAAGGTGGTCTACTTCTACAACTGGTCGGAATATGTGCCGGACGGCCTGCTGGAGCAGTTCCAGCAAGAGACCGGCATCAAGGTGATCTACTCCACCTACGAATCCAACGAGACCCTCTACGCCAAGCTGAAAACCCATGGCGACGGCTATGACGTGGTAGTGCCCAGCACCTACTTCATCTCGAAAATGGCCAAAGAGGGAATGCTGCAGCCGCTGGATCGCGCCCAGCTGCCCAACTTCAAGCACCTCGACCCTACCCTGCTCAACCACGAGTACGACCCGGAAAACCGCTACTCCATCCCCTATATCTGGGGCGCAACCGGGATCGGCACCAACACTGACATCATCGAGCAGCCGGTGACCAACTGGAAGCAGCTCTGGGCACCGGAGTGGAAAGAGAGCCTGCTGCTGATGGACGATGCCCGCGAGGTGTTCCATATCGCGCTGGTGCAACTCGGCTACAGCCCCAACACCCAGGACAAGGCGCAAATTGCCGAAGCCTTCGAATACCTGAAAAAACTGATGCCCAACGTCAAGGCGTTCAACTCCGACAACCCGGCCGACCCCTTTATCGCCGGTGAGGTCAATATCGGTATGCTGTGGAACGGCTCGGCCTACGGCGCCCAGCGCGAATACCCCTCCATCCAGATGACCTACCCCGAAGAAGGCGCCGTGCTCTGGATGGATAACCTTGCCATCCCGGCCAAGGCCAAGCATGTGAAGGAGGCCCACGCCCTGATCAACTTCCTGATGCGCCCCGATGTGGCCGCCAAGGTGGCCGAGGCGATTGGCTACCCCACCCCGGTCAAAGATGCCATTCCCCTGCTCACCCCGGCGTTTCGCAACAACCCCATGGTCTTCCCGAGCGACGAGATCAAGCGCAAGGGCGAATTCCAGTCCGATGTGGGTGATGCCTCCCGCCTCTACGAGCAGTACTTCCTGCAGCTGAAAGCCATGGTGGCCAAGGCCGGTTAAATCGGCGGTTAATCGGCCCTCACGGGCTTAATGGATAAAGGGGGCAATATTTGCCCCCTTCGCTTTATAACCACTGGACCATTCTCAGTACAACAACTCTTGATGCAGAAACTCACGTGGAACCACAATTAACAGCAATAACATGATCAAGAGAGATGGATTCATATTTTTTTATACCAGTACTCTTTCCCTTTCGATAACACATCATCTTTATAAACCTTATCAGTCAATGCACTTATCTTATCTTTAACGAATTTTCTGACATGCTCCACTAAATTTATAAAATCCTTAGTTTCTTTGATACTCCAAGAATCAGGTTGCATTAATTCTGTTGATATGCGAGGAATATTACGCCTATTAAATTTCGAATCCAAAACCACAACAACTGAAGTTGTCTCTAGTTTTTTAGCACCACTATGGGCTGCAAAATTATGTCTAAAAGACATCGCTTCATCATGGATTTCATGATACATTTCATCAAGGTTACTTTTCTCAAGTTTAACTCGCCGTCCCTCACAGCTTGTATAACACTTGCCATAAATCGTCAATGCAGCAACAAATAGCCCTTTTACAACATTGTAGGTTTCTCTATCTTCATTGGCAAGATTTCCGTTGGCATTTACATGTCTAGGGTCACTTTTAAGAATATTAAGTATTGCATTTAACCAAACAGCACAACTTCTTAGATCTTTTTCTATCAAGGTATAAGCAGCTAACGCTTTCGCTTTAGGCGTATCCAATACTATACGATGAGCCTTCACTCTTTTATAAAAATAATTATTATATGCAATAAACTCATCTTTAAGAAGAACCGTTTCATACAACCAGTTTGGATCTTCTTCGTACAGTCTTTTTTTAACCATATGCCCCCCAAGAACATAAATTAAGATTTTAAAAAGTACGTTTTAGAGACAAGCTAGCGTGCGTCTAAGAGCAGAAGAAAATAAATTCATTAATTCAGCATCTTTGTTTAGTAAATCTCTCAATGCCCGAGAAATTTCAAGCTGTATACCTTTACCACTTATTCCTTGATTACAAATGTTATTTTCATCACATCCTTGTAACGATGGATTACTATGCTTACTTGCCGAAAAACCTGCAGCATTTAAAGCATCAATAACAGCTTTACAAAGTGGTTCAGCCAAACCACCTACATTTATAAATTGAGTCGCACCTTGTTGCCCGTGAAAAGTGACAACTACCTGTGAAGACCGAGCAATTCGTAGTCCTTCTGGCTCATCAAAACGAGAGCTTGTTATATGTAAATCTCGATTTGCGCTCTTTTTATTACCTTCAAATAAATAGTATGTAAAATCGTTACCGGCAACATTTCTACATATTTCAGATGTCCCTGGCTCTATCTTTCCAGCATGTGGAGCCATCAATGAAACTGCTGTACCTAATTCTCTAAACTCTATATTGTACGCACCTTCAACTTCTGAAGACTTTAATTCTGAGAAGCTAGAATATTTATCTTTCATTGTATATTATCACCTATATTAAAACATTCTTGAGAAAACACATTCTGATACATACCATATGAAATGTTAATATGTCACTATGTTTCCCGCTCTGTTAATTGATAGTAGGTTAATCATTTTTCTATACCTGCAACACTAATCATTATAAATCTCCTGCATAGGAAAAATTGCCACCGAAAAATTCAGAAACCGGAATACGGCTTTCAAGCAAGCTTATGAGCTAAAAACCATCAGGCACCGAAACAACTTTAGCAAAGGGTCAGATTAGTATGGTATCAAATGATGACCTATTTAGTGAATAGATAGTTATCTATAGAGATGATTTTTATCAGTTTTATGATGAGGAGCCGTCACTCTGAGGTAATGATGTTAGGAGGACATTATTATCTGAACCGATGCTGTACATAGTAGTAATTCCAAAGAAAAAACTGGATGCCTCTTACAACACTAATTCTTTCTGCACCAACTGGTTCGTGGTTCGCCAAGGGGTGTTAGGTATAGTCGAACACAATAATTTGGCCAAAGCCGATTAATTCTGTGCTTTTTCATCATCCCTCAGGGGTGTAGATTGGTTGGGGGGCAAGCGTTGCCCCCTCTCTTTTTTTCATGACCCCTCGAGGTATCACGGAAAACACGTTTTTCGCCAATATCGCGGGTGGCCTGAGCCAATCAGGAGTATTCATGTCCGATCTGACCCTCTATTTCGCTCCCGGCACTTGTGCCATAGCCGTGCAGATTGCCCTGCTGGAAGCGAATGCCCCGTTCCAACCCCGTCTCGTCAACCTCGCCGCAGGGGAGCAGCGTGACCCTGCGTATCTTGCCATCAACCCCAAAGGGCGGGTGCCTGCCCTGACCACCGAGCAGGGCACCCTGACCGAGACCCCGGCCCTGCTGCTCTATGTGGCACAGCGCTTCCCCGCAGCCAAGCTGGCACCGCTGGACAACCCGTTCCTGCTGGCCCGCATGCAGGAGGTCAACAGCTTCCTCGCCTCCACCGTGCATGTCTCCCACGCCCACGGTCGCCGTGGCAGCCGCTGGGCCGATGACGAGCAAGCCATTGCCGCCATGCAGCAGAAAGTCGCGAGCAATATGCGCAATGGCTTTGCCCAGATTGAGCAGCACTATCTGGCAGGCCCCTGGGTGCTGGGCGAGCAGTTCAGCGTGGCGGATATCTATCTGTTCGTGGTCGCGGGCTGGCTGAAAAGCGATGGGGTCGAGATCAGTGAATTCCCCAAGGTTGCCGATCATTATCAGCGCATGCTGAGCCGTCCGGCGGTCGCCAAGGCACTGGCCAACTAACCATAAAATCAATAGATCGATAAATAACAAGGGTGTCAGGGCTCTGCTGACACCCTTCCTGCCTCCTCCCCTGCACTTCTTCTCCCGCCTTTGAGATCGTTTTCACATTTCCGTGGTTTTGCCGTGGCCCTTCCTTAGTAAAAAGCCTATCTTTGCGTCATGACGCAACCGGTTGCGTAACCGGTTGCCTAGCGGTTCACAGATTGACGGGCCAAGGCCTGATGAGGTGCTGTATGAAACGAGGCGTACTGCTCAATGCTCCCCTGAGTGCTCTGGTGGCACAGATGGGCCACACCGACGAGATCACCGTCTGCGATGCAGGCTTGCCCATTCCGGCAGGGCCGGAGCGGATCGATCTGGCGCTGATGGCGGGGACGCCCAGCCTTGAAACCGTACTGACCGCCCTGCTCACCGATCTGGTGGTGGAGAAGGTGATCATGGCGACCGAGATCAAGCAGATCAGCCCCGCCGCCCATCAGACGCTGGTCGATCAGCTTGAGGCCCACGCAGCCGCCCAGGGCAAACCCATCGCCATCGAATACTGCCTGCACGAGGAGTTCAAGACCCGCTCCCGCCAGAGCAAGGCGATTGTGCGCAGCGGCGAGGTGACTCCCTACGCCAACCTGATCCTCTGCGCCGGTGTGGCGTTCTGACACTCTTCAAAGAAGGCCTCTTCAAGGAAGCTGCAAATGAGCACAACCTCCCCCCTCTCACCCATTCTGGAGCTGACCGGGATCGTCAAGACCTTCCCCGGTGTACGCGCCCTCGACGAAGCGGGTCTGCGGGTCTATCCGGGCCAGGTGATGGCCCTGCTCGGTGAAAATGGCGCCGGCAAATCTACCCTGATGAAGGTGCTGACCGGTATCTATCAGGCCGATGCGGGCAGCGTCAGCTACCGCGGTCAGTCGGTCCACTTCAAGGGGCCGCGCGATTCTCAGGATCAGGGGATCAGCATCATCCACCAGGAGCTGAACCTGCTGCCGGAGTTGTCGATTGCCGCCAACATCTTCCTCGGTCGCGAACCGCGCACCCGTTTTGGCAGCATCGACCACAAACAGCTGCGCGAACGGGCAAGCACCCTCCTGGCCCGTTTGGGCGTTAAACACGGGCCGGATACCCGACTCGGGGATCTCTCCATCGGCGAACAGCAGATGGTGGAGATCGCCAAGGCGCTGTCGTTCGATGCCAGCGTCATCATCATGGATGAACCCACCGATGCGCTGACCGATACCGAGACCGAGCAGCTATTCAAGGTGATCCGCGAGCTGCGTGAGCAAGGTTGCGGCATCGTCTATATCTCCCACCGTCTCAAGGAGATCTTCGAGATCTGCGATCGGGTCACCGTGCTGCGCGATGGCAAGTGGATCGGCGAGAAGGCGGTGAGCGATCTGGATGAAGACAAGATCATCGAGATGATGGTGGGTCGCCGGCTGGAAGAGCAGTACCCGCGTCTTGAGCGCGAGCTTGGCCCCGTCAGCCTGCAGGTGAAAGATCTGGCCGGTCCCGGCGTGCGCGGGGTGAGCTTCTCCCTGCGTCAGGGGGAAATTCTGGGCTTCAGCGGCCTGATGGGCTCCGGCCGCACCGAGCTGATGAAGCTGATCTACGGCGCCAGCCCCATCAGTGCCGGTGAAGTCACAGTGGACGGTCATGCGCTGGTGCCAACCAGTCCGGCCGATGGTCTGGCCGCTGGCATCGCCTATATCTCCGAGGATCGCAAGGGCGATGGGTTGGTGCTGGAGCTGTCGGTGCGCGAAAACATGAGCCTCTGCGCCCTCGACGAGTTCATCAGCAACGGCAAGATCGACGGCAAGGCCGAACGGCAGGCGGTGAGCGACTATGTACGCCTCTTCAACATCAAGACCCCGAGTCAGGATCAGCTGATAAAGCTGCTCTCCGGCGGCAACCAGCAGAAGGTGGCCATCGCCAAGGGACTGCTGACAAGGCCCAAGGTGCTGATCCTCGACGAGCCGACCCGCGGCGTCGACGTGGGGGCGAAGAAGGAAATTTATCAGCTGATCAACCAGTTCAAGAAGGAGGGGATGAGCATCATTCTGGTCTCCTCCGAGATGCCGGAAGTGCTCGGCATGAGCGATCGCATCATGGTGATGCACGAAGGGCGCATCAGCGCAGAGTTCAACACCCGCGATGCCAATCAGGAGAAGCTGATGGCGGCGGCAGTCGGTAAACAGTGGCAAGCAGAGCAAGAGGCAGCACAATGACAACCCAAACCCTTCCCCGCCGCGGCATCATGAACAAGGCCTGGTGGATCGAGAACAAATCCCTGGTCGCCCTGCTGGTGCTGATTGGTGTCGTCTCCGCGCTCAATCCCAACTTCTTCAGCGTCGACAACCTGCTCAACATCCTGCGCCAGACCTCGGTCAACGCCATCATGGCGGTCGGCATGACGCTGGTTATCCTCACCGCCGGTATCGATCTGTCGGTTGGCTCTGTGCTTGCCCTGTGCGGCGCGCTGGCCGCGACTATGGTGGCGATGGAGCTGCCGATCTGGCTGGTAGTCCCCCTCACCCTGGGTGCCGGCGCCCTGCTTGGCGGCGTCAGCGGCCTCATCATTGCCAAAGGCAAGGTACAGGCCTTTATCGCGACGCTGGTCACCATGACCGCCCTGCGCGGCATCACCATGGTCTATACCGAGGGTCGCCCCATCTCCACCGGTTTCAGTGATGGCGCCGATCACTTCGCCTGGCTGGGTACCGGCTATCTGCTCGGTCTGCCGGTGCCCATCTGGCTAATGGCCATCGTCTTCCTGCTCGCCTGGTTCATGCTCAACCACACCCGCCTCGGTCGCTACATCTACGCGCTGGGCGGCAACGAATCGGCCACCCGTCTCTCCGGTATCAATGTGGATCGGGTGAAGCTGGCGGTGTATGGTCTGTGCGGCGCGCTCTCGGCACTGGCAGGGCTTATCGTTACCTCTCGCCTCTCCTCTGCCCAGCCGACGGCGGGCATGGGTTACGAGCTGGATGCCATCGCCGCCGTGGTGCTGGGTGGTACCAGCCTGATGGGCGGCAAGGGCCGCATCATGGGTACCCTGATCGGTGCCTTGATCATCGGCTTCCTGAATAACGCCCTCAACCTGCTCGACGTATCCTCCTATTACCAGATGATCGCCAAGGCCAGCGTGATCTTGCTTGCCGTGATGATCGATAACAAAAGCAATCGTTGATAAGACAAGCCACACACAAGGAATGAAATGATGAAAAAGCTCAATACCCTGCTCGCTGCCGCCATCATGTCCGTGCTGGGCACCGCCCAGGCCGCCGATCAAACCCTGGCCATGGTGGTCTCCACCCTCAACAACCCCTTCTTCGTCACCATGAAAGAGGGGGCCGAAGCAAAAGCCAAAGAGCTTGGCTACGAGTTGGTGGTACTGGATTCCCAGAATGACCCGGCCAAAGAGCTCTCCAACATGGAAGATCTCACCGTACGCAAGGTCGGCGCCATCCTGATCAACCCCACCGACTCCGAAGCGGTCGGCAACGCCATTCGTCTGGCCAACCGTGCCAGCATCCCGGTACTGACTCTGGACCGCGGCGCCGCGCAGGGTGAGGTCAAGGCTCACATTGCCTCCGACAACGTGGCGGGCGGCAAGCTGGCCGGTGACTTTATCACCGAGAAACTGGGTACCGGTGCCAAGGTGATCCAGCTGGAAGGGATTGCCGGTACCTCCGCCGCCCGTGACCGTGGCGAAGGTTTTGCCCTGGCCGTGGCGGCCAACAAGCTGCAGGTGCTGGCTTCCCAGCCTGCCGACTTTGACCGCACCAAGGGTCTGAACGTCATGGAAAACCTGCTGGCCGCCCATCCGACCGTACAGGCGGTGTTCGCCCAGAACGACGAGATGGCGCTGGGTGCCATCCGCGCCGTGCAGGCTGCCGGTAAAGAGGTGATGATCGTCGGCTTCGACGGCACTGACGATGGCAAAGCCGCCGTTGCCAAGGGTAAACTGGCCGCCACCGTGGCCCAGCAACCGGCCCTGATCGGTGCCATCGGCGTCGAGACTGCCGACAAGGTGCTGAAAGGTCAGCCGGTGGAGAAATCCATTCCGGTACCGCTTCAAGTGGTCAGCAAGTAAGTGCTCGAGGGGAGGTTAGCCTCCCCTTTTCCCTCTCGTTCAGGTGCCTCCCGGCTTGAGCTCACTCCATCACAGTGTTCAAGCCAAGATGCATCAGGAGTAGTCAACATGAATCGTCTCGTCGTTCTGGGCAGTGTCAATGCAGACCATGTGCTGCGCGTTCCCCACTTTCCTCGCCCGGGTGAAACCCTGACCGGCCACAGCTATCAGGTTGTCCCGGGTGGCAAGGGGGCCAATCAGGCGGTTGCTGCCGCCCGCCTTGGCGCCCCCGTCTCCTTTATCGCCCGCATCGGTGATGACGCCATCGGCCACCAGATGAAGAGCGGCTTTGCCAAAGATGGCATCGACGTCAGCGCCGTCGAGCTCGATCCCAAGCTCCCGACCGGTATCGCCATCATCTATGTGAGCGATGAGGGGGAGAACAGCATCGGCATCTCAGCCGAAGCGAACGGTGCCATCACCCCTGCCGTGGTGAAAAACCACGAAGCCATGATCGCCGACGCCCACACCCTGCTGTTGCAGCTGGAAGTGCCGCTCGAGAGCGTTCATGAAGCTGCACGGCTGGCCCGCGCCCACGGCACCCGGGTGGTGCTCAACCCCGCCCCCGCCCGCCCGCTCTCCGCTGAGCTGTTGGCGCTGGTCGACCTTATCACCCCCAACCAGACTGAAGCCGAGCTGTTGACCGGCGTGAAAGTCACCGATGAAGCGAGCGCCCGCGAGGCGGCCGCCCGCTTCCACCAGATGGGGATTGCGGACGTGATGATCACCCTGGGGTCGCAGGGGGTCTATTGCAGCAACGCACAGCAGCAACAACTCATCCCGGGCTTTCGGGTCAAGGCAGTGGATACCACAGCCGCGGGCGATACCTTCAACGGCGCCCTGTTGGCGGCGGAACTGGCCGGTGCCGATTTCCACAGCGCGGTGCGCTTTGCCCACGGGGCGGCGGCGCTCTCCGTCACCCGGTTCGGAGCCCAGAGCTCCATCCCGAGCAAGCAGGAGGTCGACACCTTCTTGCTTGAGCAGACTGCACAGGGGCACTGATGGCCAATATCAAGGAGGTGGCGGCGCTGGCGGGGGTCTCTACCACCACCGTCTCCCACGTCATCAACGAGACCCGCTTTGTGGCCGAGGAGACCCGCGCACGGGTCTTTGCGGCCATGCGCGATCTCAACTATGCCCCGAGTCTGGTGGCCCGCAGCCTCAAGGTGAAGGAGACCAACAGTATCGGCATGCTGGTCACCACCTCCAGCAACCCCTTCTTTGCCGAGGTGGTGCGCGGGGTGGAGCGCTACTGCTTCGAGCAGGGCTACAACCTGATGCTGGGCAACACCGAAGGGCAGGCGGAAACAGCCCTCTCCTACCTCAAGATGATGCTGCGCAAGCGGGTCGATGGCCTGCTGATCATGTGCAGCGAAGGCCAACAAGAGGTGTTCAATCAGCTCGACTGGCTCAAGAGCCTGCCGGTGGTGGTGATGGATTGGGGGCTGGTCAGTGAGGATGTGGATCTGATCGCCGACAACTCCTTCCACGGCGGTTATCTGGCGACCCGCCATCTGATTGAGCTGGGCCACACCGCCATCGGTTGCATCACCGGCCCCCACAGCCGCGCCCCCGCCAACCAGCGCCAGGCTGGCTTTGAGCAGGCGCTGCAGGAGGCAGGACTCACTGTCAATCCTGACTGGATTCAGGAGGGGGACTTTGACTGCGCCAGCGGCCATCAGGCGATGACCCGTCTGCTGGCATTGCCCGAGCGCCCCACAGCCCTCTTTGTCTGCAACGACATGATGGCGATGGGGGCCATCAGTGCTGCTCATCAGGCGGGGCTGGTGATCCCGCGCGACCTCTCCATTGTCGGCTACGACAATGTGGCGCTGGCTGAATTTATGTCGCCGCCACTCACTACCGTCAACCAGCCCAAAGAGGAGCTCGGCCGCCTCGCCGTCACCCGGCTGCTGGCTCGCATCAACGGCGAAGCGGTGGCTGACCACCTGATCACCGTCGACCCTGACCTGGTGATCAGACAATCCTGCGCCCCTCGCCCCTGACGTTCAGGGGCAATAAACGAACAAGGCGACCCCGAGGTCGCCTTGTTTCATTTTGTCTCTTGCCGATGCAATACCGCTTTTAGCCCTCAGGCCAGCGACCTGGTCTCCCTGGCCGCAAGCACTTGCAGTGGCACCAGCCCCAATCGTCTGGCCAGCGGTTGCAGCAACTCGCCATCTTCATCACCCTGCGGCAGCCAGTAGCGGACAGGCCAGCCGGCTGCCAGCTGCGCCGAGGTGGTACTGCCAATCTCTCTGAGCGCCAGAGTGCAACCCTGCTGGCGCAATCCCGCCAGCAAGGCACCATCCGGCTGCAGCGTCGGTACCAGCAACACCAGCGGCGTACGGGAAGCCTCCGGCAAATAGGCCAGTAGATGGGTCAGCTGGGCCTGATTGTCGAGCGGGACCAGCAGTTCCCGACCATCGGCATACTGCGCCTCGTGCGCTTGCAGCACCCGGGCCAACACGGGCCCCAGCACACCGCACTCCTGCAGCCAGCGCATGTGGCAGGGCGCCCCCTGCTCACGCCACTCAAGCGCCAATTGCCACATGTCGTTGCCCTGCCCGTCCGTCAGCGCCTGCAATGCCACTCGCAGCGGTGCAGGCTCGCGCCCCGCTAGCCACTCTCGCAGCTGATGAAGCTGCTGCTGACTCAACTGCAACTGCTGCAGCATGGCAGGCTCAAACCAGCTGATCGCCCCCTCCTGGCTACGCTTGGCCTGGTTGAGGGCTAGGATGGCCTGATCCAGCAGCCGGGCGGCATCCTGTTGTTGGGCCTTGGCGACCCCGAGCCGACAGGCCAGATCGAAGCTGCACTCCCGGGTCACGAACTCGAAATGGAGCAGATCCACCAGCTCATGAATGGCGGTTTCCAGCGCATCATTCGCCTTGGTCAGCACCACGGCAAATTCGTCACCGCCGAGCCGGTAAGCGTGGCTGCCATGGGCCTGCTGCAGCTTGTTGGCCACCATCTGCAACAGCCGATCACCGACCTGATAACCCAGCAGATCATTGACCTGCTTGAAGCGCTTGAGATCGAGCACCACCAAAGCGCTCACCTCGCCGGCATGCAAAGCGCGAGAGAGCTGCTCCTGCAGGGCACGGCGGTTGCCAAGCTGGGTCAGGGGATCGAGCAGGGCAAGCCGACGGTTCGCCAGATTGGCGCGAATGAGGGCAGCGACCAGAGCGCCACCGGTCAGTAGCAGGATCAGTTGCCAGATCTGCAGCCAGAACAGGCTGTTGCGGATTTGGCTGACCGAATGCTCCCGCTCCTGGCCGGAGAGGATCTGATCCCCTATCTGTTCGATGAGACGGGTCTGGCTGGCGATCGCCTCCTGCAAGCGGGCAAGCTCAGCCCCCTCGCGCAGCACACCGGCCTCCATCTGGGGTTCGAGCTGCTTGATCTGCTCGAACAGGGTGGCCAGCACCTTGCCGAGTCCGTGCCGCTGGCGCATCTCGGCGGTCTCGCTGCTGATGAGGAAGATGTCGAGCCGGTTCCACAGCAGATCGTAATCGAGGCTCAGGGTCTCCATCGTCACTCTGCCGGCCCGATAGAGCTGCAGATCGTAGAGGAAACGCTGGGATTCGAGCATCACCTGGCTGATGTTCCAGTGGACATTGCGGTAGAAGGTATCGACCAGCTGCTCCTGCCGATGCTGCAGATAGAGGCTGCTGCCCGACGAGATCAGAAACAGCAGCGACACCGCAACCAACAGCAGTTTGTGGCGGGACAACCCCATCAGTCGACGATCTCGATGCGGGTCACCTGCCACACCATGCAGTTATGGATGGCGGGCACGTCCAGCTTGGGATAGGTGGTGAACGGGATGAGCAGCCAGAGCGGCCCCTTGTTGCGCCGGGTCAGCGGTTTGCCGTCCTCCTGACGCACCAGGGTCAGCGGCACGCCGTCGAACAGGGCCAGATCCACCACCTGCTGATAACCGTTGAGGGCCGAGACTGCGATCTTGCGGGCATCCGGGATCCCTTGCGCCACCAGCACGGCTGACAGGGTCGGCCCGCGATAGTGGTGGGCGCCCTGAGTCCAGGGGGTAGTCGTGGTGAATTCGGTCTGTGGCAAGGCGGAGAGGGCCGCCTCATCGAGGCTCACCTGCTGGCCATCTGGCAGTACCAGGGTCATCAGGGGGATGGAGGCCGATGCGCTGGCACTGGCCAGCATCAGGAGAAAAAAAGCGATCCATTGCTTTACTGCGGTCATGGTAATTTGCGCCAACTGCGTCCCATTTTTTAATGGTTGCCAGTGTGGCGATTTCACCGAACCATTGCAACTGTCCCGTCGCACAGTAGCTCAGGGACCGCGCATCTCCATCCAGTTGTGCCCCTCGACTTGCCTCGGTTGATGAATGCCGCACGCCTCCAGCAACTCATCGACATAGGCGGGCACCAGCAGGGATGCTGGGCCATAGCGTTTTTCGTCAAACTGGCTACCTACCTCGCTCGGTTCGAGATTGAGCTCGATGGTGTGCGCCCCGTTGAGGCCCGCCTCATGGACAAACCCGGCGGCCGGATAGACAGCGCCAGAGGTGCCGATGGAGATAAAGAGATCGCACTGGGCCAGCGCACTATAGATGCGATCCAGCCCGAGCGGCATTTCGCCAAACCAGACCACATGGGGACGCATCGGCTGAGGGAACTGGCAGCAGGAGCAGAGCTCGTCCTGATGGAGATCGCCACGCCACTCGATCACCTGACCGGACTCGGGGCAGCGGGCCTTGAGCAGCTCCCCGTGCATATGGATAAGGTTCTTGCTGCCTGCACTCTCGTGCAGATTGTCGATGTTCTGGGTGACAAGGGTGACCGAACCGGGCAGCAGTCGCTCGAGGCGGGCCAGCGCATAGTGGGCCGGATTGGGGTGAACCTGGGGCTGTTGCAGCTGTTTGCGGCGGGAGTTGTAAAAGCGCAGCACCAGTTCGGGATCCCGGGCATACCCCTCGGGGGTCGCCACATCCTCGACCTTGTGCTCTTCCCACAAACCGTCGCAGGCACGAAAAGTCTTGATGCCGGATTCGGCAGAGATCCCCGCGCCGGTCAGGATCACGATATGTTTATATGACTGCGCCATAAGCTGCTCCGTCTATCCCTGCACAATAAATGTGACCTTAGCACAGGGAAAAAAGTGTCACTATTCGCCCTTGGTCTTAAGCGGCGCCGCTGGCGGCACGGGTAACCAGGCATCCAGTACCGACAGATCCAGCCTGACAAAGACCATCTCCCGTCCGGTCACCAGAGTCAGCGGCAAGCCAAGGCGCTTGAGCAGAGTCAGCATGGGCCGGTTCTGGGCCAGCACTTCCGCCGTCCACTCCCGGATCCCGTCCGCTCTGGCCAGCAGTGCCAGCGCCAGCAGAATGCGCCTCCCCGCCCCCTTGTGCTGAAAGTGATCCGCCACGATGCAAGAAAACTCCGCCCGATCGGGATGAAGGCGGCGGCGGATTGATTGCGCCTGAGCCAGCGGCTCACCGGCCAGATCGGTCAGCAACAGCGAGATCTGTTGTTCGGGATGGTAATTGAGAAATTGGGCCACCTGTTCCGGTGGCGGTGTCCGTTTCGGACGCATAAAGCGCAGATAGATGCTCTCTTCACTCAATGCATCGTAAGCGGCCAGCATGCGGGCAGGCGCCACCCCATGCAGCTCGCGCAGCAGGCAAGGCACCCCGGATACCTGCATCGCCAGTGGCAGCGCAGCTCGGGAAACCGGATGGGGCCAGCCCTCCAGTCCTTTGCCAAGGCGCTCCCGGTGCATGGGCCAGCAGAGGTAGCGCGGCATGGCTTACCAGCGCCCCGTCATACCGCGCTCTCGCCACACCTCGACGTCGAGCAGGTTGTAAGGATCATCCAGATAGACGGCGATCCCCAGCTCCCGAACCCGGGCCATAAAGCGTCCCAGCAGGGAGTCACCGGTCAAGGACTCCATCTCCGGCAAGATCCCCTGCCCCAGCAGCAAGGCTTGCAGCGGCAAACGCTCCAGCAGATCGAATGGCAGATGCTGGCTGTTATCGAGCAGCAGCGCCAGCTTGCTCCCCGCCAGACTGGCTTGCAGCACCAGCGCGAAGCGATCGGCATTGCCGAGCAGGTGGTCACGACGGTGGATCAGCAGGGTCAGTTCGGCTGGGGTACGCGACTGCTCCGTCAGCCAATCTTTGAGCGCCTCCCAGCGGCTAGGTAAACCCGTTACCGCCAGCCAGACCGGATGAGGGGTCGCGGGACTGGAGAGCAGCCCAAGCTGACCCTGCACCTCCCCCTGCCACCGGCGGATGGAGCGGCGCTGGCCGCTCAAGCGCTGCTGACGCAGCGGGCCCAGATAGAGTCGACGCAGCAACCTGAGTAGCTCGTCGCAATCAAGCGGCTTGGCCAGCGCCGCCAAAATATTGAAACCGGCATCGTGCAGCAGGCGGCGGGCACCGTCGATCAGCGTCTGCTCATGGGCCGAAAGCAGCACAATGGGCAGCCCGGCCTCCTGCAACTGGGGCTGGTTCATCAGCAGACTGATGGCATCTTGCTCCACCAGACTGAGATCGCACACCAGCAGGCTGATGTCGCCCGCCGACAATGCCGCAAGACAGGCCGATTCATCCTGTACCCACTGACAGGAGAGCCCCAACCCGGCGATGGTCTGTTGCAATTGCATCCCCTGAAACGGGTGATCCTCGAGCAGCAGCACCTTGTTAGCGGCCAGCCAGTTGCACCAGTTACGGTAACTGGCGGCAAGCCCCCCCAGCCAATCCTCGCCGATAGCGTAAATTCCCTCATGCTGCTGCAACTGGGGGAAGTAGTCCGCCTGCTGATGAGCGGCGGGGTCGTAAAGTGCGATGGCGCCGGCCGCAAACAGCCCTTCCCACTGCCAGCAGGCATCCGGTCGGGTACGGTGCAGCGTGACATAGGAGGGCAATGTCATGGTGCTGGCCAACTCATGGGCGGTGCTGTCGAGGGCATAGAGCACAATGGGGCAAAATCCTGCCGCCTCATGCTCTTCCGAATCGAGCAACGCCAGTAATTCTTCATCAGTGATGATCATCTTGAGCCCTCTTTGAAAACTGCTGGCTGAACTCATCCAGTGCCCGGTTCAATCTGGCTTGCAGCATCGGATGGGGCGCCTGTTGCCACTCTTCAATGACCGCCACCAACGCAGTCGCCCCTACCATTCTGGCGGCCCCCTTCAACTTGTGTAAAGCAGCATTCACGCCAACTTCATCTTCTTCTGTGCTGCAGCGCTCAAGTTCGGCCAAATCATCACGGGTAGCCTTGAGATAAAGGGCGGCCAGTTCATCGGTCAGCAGCGAGGCGACCGATGTCGGGGCGACAACATTGCTCCCCTCTTTGGCAATATGGCGCAGCAAGGTCGCCAGCTCCTTGAGGGCGACCGGCTTGTCCAGATGGCCATCGCAACCGCAGGATTGCAGCTCCCGTGCCGCCTGATCACTGAGATCTGCGGTGATCACATAGACCGGCAGACGGACCCAACGGGCGGATTGACGCAATTGCCTGCACAGCTCGGCCCCGTTCATCACCGGCATCTGCAGATCGGTCAGCACAAAATCCACCTCCTGTTGCGCTAGCATCTCCAGCGCCAGCTGCCCGTTGGCGGCAGTGATAACGCTGGCACCAAGTTGCCCCAGCTGCAGGCTGATCAGCTCGCGATTGACATCGTGATCTTCAACCAGCAGTACCCGCATGCCGAGCCCGGGCTGGGTGCCGGCCACCGGTTGCTCCGGGGTCAAGCGTGGTTGCAGCAGGGTGATGATGGTCCCGGGTACCCAGGACTCCCCTTGCCAGGCCCAATAGTAGAGCCCCTTCTCGTCCACCTCCGCTTGCAGCGTATCAACGGCGTTGCTGACGGTGGAGATCCCCAAGCGACTGAGCCAGGGCGAGAGCGCTTGCGCCTCATCGTGGGGTAAAGAGAGTGCCAGCTGCCGCACATTGGGCAGCCAGTCCGGCTCCTGCTGCACCCGCTTCAGCGGCAACTCGCAATAGAAGCGGCTACCACCGCCGACGCGTCCCTCGACATCGATAAGACCACCCATCTGCTCGACCAGCTGCTTGCAGATCGCCAGACCAAGACCGGTGCCCGGTGCCCGCAGCTGCCCTTCAACGGCAAACTGCTCGAACGGCATAAAGAGCGTGGTGCGCATCTTGGCGGTGATCCCCGGCCCCTGATCATCCACACCGAAGCGCAAGGTCGATGCGACCACCTCGGCCCACAGCACCACTTCCCCACGCAGGCTGAACTTGATGGCATTGGAGAGCAGGTTGTGGATCACTTGCCGTACCCGGTGAGGGTCGAGGGTCTGCAGGGCTGGCAGAGCCGGGTCCAACTTAAGGCGCAGTTGCAATCCCTTGGCCCGCGCCTTGGTCCAGTGCACTGCCGCCACGTGCTCACACAGTTCGGCAAAATCGGTGGGTTGCGGCGAGAGGGAGAGTTTGCTGTTTTCGTTGCGGCTAAAGTCGAGCACATCGTTGAGCAGGCCGAGCAACTCATCCCCCGCCTGACGCACCCGCGCCAGCGCCGAATCCTGCTCTCTGGACAAAGGGGTGCTGGCCAGCCACTCCAGCAAGCCGAGCATGGCGTTCATCGGCGTGCGGATCTCGTGGCTGATGGCGGCCAGAAAGCGCCCCTTGGCCAGAACTGCCTGTTGCGCCTGTTCATGGGAGTGCTGCAATGCCTGATCCTGCTCGACCCGGGCAGTGGCATCCTGCATCACCGCATAAATTCGCCAACCCTGCGGCTGACTGCGGCCACGGCCATAGAGCTGCAACCAGCGCAGACCCTTGGTCGGATGGTAATAGCGCATGGTGAACGCGAAGGGTTTGCCAGCCTGCAACATGGCGAACATCTCACGGCGTACCCGACGGCGATCCTCGCGCTCCAGCATAATGAGCACCCGTTTGGGCTCACGACGGATCTGCTGACTCGCCAGCCCCAGCAGCTCGTAACAGCCCCGGCTGATAAACTCGATACCCCCTACCCGTCCCCGCTCGAACATAAACTGCAGCACCACGCCGGGGACGGTATTGGTCAGGGCGCGCAGGCGGCGCTCTGCCTGACGCAGAAAACGGGCCTGCTCACGCAGCACACTGATATCCGACAGGGCGATAAGATCGGTGGCAGGTGCCTGCTTGTCCAGCCGCAGCGGATGCTGGGCATAGGCGAAGACCTGATCCCCCAGCACCAACTCCCCTTCACTCTTCTGAGGCTGCACCGGCGGCAGCATCAACTGCTGCGAATAGCGCAGGGCCAGACGTCGCCCCTGTTTGTTGGATTTGATCACCTTGCCCTGGCTATTGCGCAGATAGACGGGCACCGGCAACGCCTGAAACATGGTTTCCCGCAGCTCGCTCTCGATGGCCAGCGCCTTCTCGGCGGCGTGACGCTGGGCGACTTCCCGTGCCAGTTGCTGGCGAGAGCGCCAGATCCCGCCGATGACAATGCCGCTGATCAACAGTGCCATGGCAATGGAGCCAAACCAGGCGGCGTAGCTCACGCCGGGCTGCTGCACGACGAGCAAGCGGCGCCAGCGCTGGTTAAGTTCGTCAATCTGGGTGCTGGTCAGGGCCATCAGGTTGCGATCCATCACCCCGGCCAGTTCGGTCTGACTCTTGTTGATGGCAAAGCCAAGACTGAAGCGATCTTCCAGCTCCTCGATATCGAGCCCTTCCAACAAGTTGGTACGCTGGGGATATTGCAGCTGATAAAGCTCGCTCAACATGGCGTCAGCCTTGCCCTGTTTGATCGCGGCAAGCCCCTGCTCGAGGCCGTCGGTGCGAACCCACTCCTGATCACCGAGCAGGGCGAGCAAGGAGGGATCGTAGAGGGATTCCGGCACCAGAATACGCTGCCGCTTGAGTTGGGTAATGCGATCGGCAGCCAGCTTGCGCTTGCTGATCAAGGCAAACCGGTTGGTGGAGATCATCCTGCTGAAAATGAACTGATCCGTCAATGCCGGGGATTCTGGCAAGCCGGCCATCATATCCGCCTCACCACGGCGCAGCTTTTCTACGGCCTCCGCCTTGCTGGCGGCAGACACCAGCTTGTATTTCAGGCCTGTCTCCTGGGTGACCCAGCGCAGCACATCCGCGCTCCACCCTTTCGCCTCCCCCAGATCATTGACGCCGCTATAGGGCATCAACTCAGGATTGACCACCAGGCGAATGGTGCGACCGCGGCCGGATAACCAGGCCTGTTCGGTATCGCTGAAGTGGGGCTGGTTGACATATAGCGACCCCTGATCGAGATAGCGAGCCAGATCGGTATAGATAGTACCGGCGGGCATATGACGGATCAGGGTGTCCACCAGATTGGCCAACTCAGGCTGATCACGCATCATCAGGCGATAGCTGATGATCCGATCCTCACCAAACAGGCGCCGCAGACGCAACCCATCAGCCGGAAACTCGCGCATCAGATAGCGCAGTTGCAGATAGTCCCCCAGATAGGCATCACCCTTGCCACTTTGCAGCGCGTCGTAGACCTTCTCTCCGCTTTTTAGGGAAATAATGCGTGCCTGGGGATAGAGCTCGTGCAGCAGGCGGGCAGAGTCTGCCACCGAGTAGACCAGAAAGCGGGCCTGTTTGAGATTTTCACCCTTGTAGAGGATGGCGGCATCGGTCTCCATCATCGGACGACTTAACCGCATGCCCTCCACGGCCTTCTTGCCGGTTCCGACATAGGGAATGATGTCACAGTCACCCTCTGCGAGCCCGTTGCGCAATGTCTGCCAATCGGGCAACTCTTTGAGCACGAGGGGAACTGGGAATAGCTCCTGCAACCGGGCGAGACGATCCTTGAGCAGACCCCCCTCGGCCATCAGGTATGGTGGAGGAAGCGTCGCAGGATAGCAGAGCGAAAGCTGGCTCAGTGAATTCACATAAGCCTGGGTAGCCGGCGCCAGCGGCAGCACTGTTGTCTGCAAAGGCTTGGCGTGCAATGGCAGTGCCAGTACGGCACCCAGAAGAAAAATGGGGAATTTGGTCATCTGAAAACAAAAGCCAGGCATCTGCCTGGCTTTTTATCACTCGTTGGGTTCAACATTTTCTACCCTGGCCTTGAGCTTCTGGCCAGGCCGGAAGGTCACCACGCGGCGGGCGCTGATAGGAATATCCTCGCCCGTCTTGGGGTTGCGTCCGGGACGCTGATTCTTCTCACGAAGGTCAAAGTTACCGAAGCCTGAAATCTTGACTTGTTCACCACGCTCAAGCGCCTGTCGGATTTCCTCAAAGAAGGCTTCCACCATATCTTTGGCTTCACGCTTGCTCATCCCGAGCTGGGTGAACAGGTGCTCTGCAATGTCGGCTTTGGTAAGCGCCATAGATCAATCCCTCAAGGATGCATTCAACTCTTCACCAAGGGCCCGCACGACATTGTCTACGGTCTCGGCAATCTCTTTCTCCTCCAGGGTGCGCTGGGTGTCTTGCAATACAAGACTGATGGCTAGGCTCTTCTTGTCCTCGGCCATACCAGCACCCTGGTATACGTCAAACAAGTTTATTCCAACTACCTGATTTCCGCCAACTTTTTTAATTACCGCAAGCACATCACCTGCCAGAACCTGACGATCGACCACCACGGCGATGTCGCGACGGTTCGCCGGGAACTTGGAAACTTCGGCTGCAACCGGCACCTTGGCCGGGGTCAGCTTGTCCAGCTCCAGCTCAAACATCACCGCGCGGCTCTTGAGGCCCAGCTTCTTCTCGAGGCTCGGGTGGATCACGCCGATGTGGCCGATGACCTCGCCATTACGCAGGATGGCTGCGCTCTGGCCCGGGTGCAGGGCGCTGTGCTCGGTGCGCTCGAAGGTAAAGGTGGCCCCTTCGGCGGTCAAATCCAGCACCGCTTCCAGATCCCCTTTCAAATCAAAGAAGTCGGCTGCGCGAGTTTTGATGTCCCAGTGCTCGTCACTCTGGTTGCCGGTGATGATACCGGCCAGCATCGGCTCCTGACGGATGCCATTCTCGGCGCTTTCATCCTTGATGAAACGCAGACCCTGTTCAAACAGACGCACACGCGGCTGCTGACGGTTCTGGTTGTAAACCACGGCCTGCACCAGACCCGGGAACAGAGACACACGCATGGCGGACATCTCGACCGAGATCGGGTTCGGCAGCACGATGGCATCGCTCTGCGGGAACAGGGTTTGCTGGGTCTTGGGATCGACGAAGCTGTAGGTGATCGCTTCCTGGAAGCCGCGGTCAACCAGCAGGTCGCGCACACGCTTTAAGGTCACCTGCCCTTCTGCCTGCTCCACCATCGCCAGAGAGGCGGCGGGTTTCAGGTTCGGGATGTTGTTGTAGCCGTAGATGCGAGCCACTTCCTCGATGAGGTCTTCCTCGATGGCAATATCGAAACGCCAGGAGGGTGCCAGCGCAGTCCAACCGTCAGCATCCACAGTCACCTGCATGCCAAGGCGAGTCAGGATCTCGACCACCTGAGCGTCAGCCACGCTGATACCGATCACCTTGTCGAGCTTGCTACGACGCAGCTTGATGGGTGCCGCTTTCGGCAGATGGGCATCGGATTTGACCTCGATGACCGGACCCGCTTCGCCGCCGCAGATATCCAGCAGCAGGCGAGTTGCACGGTCCATCACCTTGGCTTGCAGCTGCGGATCCACCCCGCGCTCGAAGCGATGGGAAGAGTCGGTGTGCAGACCGTAAGCACGAGCACGGCCGGTGATGGAGAGCGGCGCAAAGAAGGCGCACTCCAGCAGGATGTCGGTGGTAGTCTCGGATACACCGGTGCGGTTGCCGCCGAAGATACCGGCCATGCAGGCAGGACCTTTGGCATCGGCAATCACCAAAGTGGTCTCTTTGAGCTTCACTTCGTTGCCGTCGAGCAGGGTCATTGGCTCATCGGTGTGGGCGCGACGCACCACCAGTTCCCCTTCCAGGGTAGCCAGATCGAAGGCGTGCATCGGCTGACCGTATTCCAACAGCAGGTAGTTGGTGATGTCGACAATGGCGTCGATGGAGCGGATACCACCACGGCGCAGCTTCTCTTGCATCCAGAGCGGGCTCTGGGCCTGCAGGTTCAGCCCCTTGATGACGCGACCCAGATAACGGGGGCAATCAGCTGGTGCTTCAACCCGGATCGGGAAAGTTGCATCAATGGTGGCAACAGCCGGCGTCCAGGTCGGCTCGACCACGTCCACGCTGTTGAGCACGCCGATTTCTCGGGCCAGACCGGCGATACCGAGGCAATCGGCACGGTTCGGAGTCAGATCCACATCGATGGATACGTCGTTTAGATTGAGGTAGTCGCGAATATCGGTACCGATGGGGGCATCGGCCGGCAGCTCGATGATGCCATCGGCTTCAACGTCGATACCCAGCTCACTGAAAGAGCAGAGCATGCCATGGGACGGCTGGCCACGCAGCTTGGCTTTCTTGATGGTGAAATCACCCGGCAGGGTCGCCCCTACTTTGGCCACGCACACTTTGAGGCCCTGACGGCAGTTCGGCGCGCCACAGACGATGTCCAGCAGGTCGGCTTCACCCACGTTGACCTTGGTCACCCGCAGCTTGTCGGCGTCCGGATGCTGGGCGCACTCGACCACTTCACCCACGACCACATTGTTGAACTGGCCGGCAACTGCTTCCACGGCGTCCACTTCCAGACCGGCCATGGTGATCTGCTCGGCCAGCGCGTTGTCACTCAACTCGGTGCGGACCCACTCCATCACCCAGGATTTACTGAATTTCATGTTCTCTCGCCCTTACTTGAACTGCTTGAGGAAGCGCAGGTCGTTTTCGAAGAAGGCACGCAGGTCGTTGACCCCGTAACGCAGCATGGTCAGGCGCTCAACGCCCATGCCGAAGGCAAAGCCGGAGTATTTTTCCGGATCGATGCCGACCGAACGCAGCACGTTCGGGTGCACCATGCCGCAGCCCAGCACTTCCAGCCACTTGCCGTTCTTGCCCATCACGTCGACTTCGGCGCTCGGCTCGGTGAACGGGAAGTAGGAAGGACGGAAGCGAATGGTCAGGTCTTCCTCGAAGTAGTTACGCAGGAAGTCGTGCAGAATGCCCTTCAGCTCGGTAAAGCTGGCATGCTCGTCAACCAGCAGACCTTCAACCTGATGGAACATCGGGGTGTGGGTCATGTCGTAGTCGTTACGATAGACGCGGCCCGGTGCAATGATGCGGATCGGCGGCTGCTGATGTTCCATGGTGCGGATCTGCACGCCCGAGGTGTGGGTACGCAGCATCAGATCAGGATTGAAGTAGAAGGTATCGTGATCGGTACGCGCCGGGTGATGAGCCGGAATGTTCAGCGCATCGAAGTTGTGGAAGCCGTCTTCAATCTCGGGACCACGGGCAACCTTGAAGCCCATCTCGCCAAACAGGCGCTCGATGCGCTCGATGGTGCGGGTTACCGGATGAAGACCACCATTCTCGATGCGACGGCCCGGCAGGCTGACATCGATGGTCTCGGCGGCCAGCTTCTGGTTCAGCACGGCAACTTCGAGCGCTTCACGACGCTCGTTCAGCGCATCCTGAACCTGCTGTTTTGCCTGGTTGATCACGGCGCCTGCGGCGGGACGCTCTTCGGCAGACAAGGCACCCAGGCCCTTCATCTGCTCGGTAAAAAAGCCCTTTTTACCCAGATATTTGACCCGGATTTCGTCGAGGGTCGCGATATCGCTCACGCCCTCAATTTCGGCTCTGGCTTGGCCGACTACTTCTTCAAGCTGTTGCATGTCTTCCTCGTCACCACTCCCGGTACAGGAGCCTTTAGGCTAAATAAGGTCAAGAGTGGAATAATACAAAAAAAGCCCCTTCGCTGACCATAGTTAAGGTGGGCTTTTCTCCCTACAAATCATTTTGTTATATCAAGCGAGTCTCATCTGTTCACCGCCACTTCTGAAATACTAAAACAAAAACTTAGTTTGTTGGCATATAAACCCATTTGTAGAACAGGTCATCTCGCACATATCACCTTGTGTGGAGAAATATGCAGCTCGTGTAAAACAGTGGACAGAATATGGGCGTGAGAAAGGAAAAAGTAATGTAAAACAGATAGTTATAGATACAAAAAAGGAGGCCTGAGCCTCCTTTTAGCGTTTATAACAGAACTGGATTAAACCAGAGCTGCTTTAGCTTTTTCAACCAGGGCGGTGAAAGCCATTTTGTCGTGAACGGCGATATCGGACAGGATCTTGCGATCGATCTCGATAGAAGCCTTCTTCAGACCGTTGATCAGACGGCTGTAGGACAGACCGTTCTGACGGGCTGCAGCGTTGATACGCGCAATCCACAGCTGACGGAACTGACGCTTTTTCTGGCGACGGTCACGGTAGGCATACTGACCAGCTTTGGTTACCGCTTGTACCGCTACGCGGTAAACACGGGAACGGGCGCCGTAGTAACCTTTGGCGGCTTTCATTACTTTCTTGTGACGAGCTCGAGCAGTCACACCACGTTTAACTCTTGGCATTTTTCACATCCCCCCTTATGCGTACGGCAGACAAGCGACAACACGTTTGTGGTCGGCAGCAGAAACCATGAATTTCGGTCCCAGCTGACGCTTACGCTTGCTACTCTTCTTGGTCAGGATGTGACGCAGGTGGTTGTGCTTGCACTTGAAGCGACCCGAGCCAGTCTTCTTGAAGCGCTTTGCAGCACCTCGGTTGGTTTTCATCTTCGGCATTTCATACTCCGCATTGTGAGTGACAACAAAATCGCAAGGCGAACCAACTCATGGGGCTTGCCCCATGAGTCAATTTCTTGTGGGCCTTAAGATTTCTTCTTAGGTGCGAGAACCATCACAGCTTGACGGCCTTCGACTTTCGGGAACGACTCGACTACGGCCAACTCTTCCAGATCGTTCTTGACGCGCTCCAGAACCTTGATACCAAGATCCTGGTGGGCCATTTCACGACCACGGAAGCGCAGGGTGACCTTAGCCTTGTCCCCGTCTTCCAGAAAGCGAACCAGGTTGCGTAGTTTTACCTGATAGTCGCCTTCGTCAGTGCCAGGACGGAATTTGATTTCCTTGACCTGGACGACTTTCTGCTTTTTCTTCTGTTCTTTGGTTGTTTTGCTCTTTTCGTAGAGGAATTTGCCGTAATCCATGATCCGGCAAACGGGCGGCTCAGCATTTGGACTGATCTCTACCAGATCAACTCCGGCCTCTGCGGCCAAGTTCAGAGCATCCTGAATGGAGGTGATGCCAATGGCTTCACCATCCAGACCAGTCAGACGAACTTCTTTCAGACGGATCTCTTCATTGATCCGGTGAGCGCGGGCTTGCGGTTGCTTGCCCAGTTTTTTTCCGCCTTTTATAGCTTATTCCTCCACTTTCTTTTGTCCGCGGGTCTGAACTTCCTGGGTCAACAGAGCGATGAACTCTTCAACAGGATAAGTGCCCAGGTCAGCCCCTTTACGAGTCCGTACTGCAATCTTACCGGCTTCAACTTCTTTATCGCCGCAGACCAGCATGAAAGGTACTCGCTTCAAAGTATGCTCGCGGATTTTAAAGCCAATCTTCTCATTTCTCAAGTCCGCTTTTGCGCGAAGGCCCGCATCATTCAATGCTTTGGCTACTTTCACCGCATAATCGGCCTGATTGTCCGTGATATTCATGACCACAGCCTGAGTCGGTGCCAACCAGGTCGGGAACAGACCGGCGTACTCTTCAGTCAGAATACCGATGAAGCGCTCGATAGAACCCAAGATGGCCCGGTGGATCATCACAGGTACATGGCGATCGTTGTTTTCGCCCACATAAGTGGCACCCAGACGACCAGGCAGGGCAAAGTCGAGCTGCACGGTACCACATTGCCACGCACGATCAAGGCAATCGTGCAGGGTAAATTCAATTTTGGGACCGTAGAACGCTCCTTCACCCGGCTGCAAATCGTACTTCAGACCGTTGAGTTCCAGCGCTTCGGCCAGGGCTTTCTCGGCGCGATCCCACATCTCGTCGGAGCCGATACGCTGCTCGGGACGAGTGGAGAGCTTGACCACGATGTTTTCGAAGCCAAAGGTACCGTAGACGTCATAGACCATACGAATACAGCCGGAGACCTCTTCCATGATCTGCTCTTCGGTACAGAAGATATGAGCGTCATCCTGAGTGAAACCGCGCACCCGCATCAGACCGTGCAGGGAACCGGACGGCTCGTTGCGGTGGCAGGAACCAAACTCGGCCATACGCAGCGGCAGGTCGCGGTAGGACTTCAGACCCTGGTTGAAGATCTGGACGTGACCCGGGCAGTTCATCGGCTTGATGGCGTACTCGCGGTTTTCGGACTGGGTGGTGAACATGGCCTGGGCGTATTTCTCCCAGTGACCTGAACGCTCCCACAGGACGCGGTCCATCATGAACGGACCTTTCACTTCCTGATAGTCGTACTCTTTGAGCTTGCCGCGGATAAAGGTTTCCAGCTCACGGAAGATGGTCCAGCCATCGTTGTGCCAGAACACCATACCGGGTGCTTCTTCCTGCATGTGATACAGGTCGAGCTGCTTGCCGATCTTGCGGTGGTCCCGCTTGGCGGCCTCTTCCAGACGCTGCAGATAGGCCTTGAGCTGCTTCTTGTCAGCCCAGGCGGTACCGTAGATACGCTGCAGCATCTTGTTGTTGGAGTCGCCACGCCAGTAGGCGCCGGACATCTTCAGCAACTTGAAGTGGTGGCAGTGACGCATGTTGGGCACGTGCGGGCCGCGACACATGTCGATGTACTCTTCGTGATGATAGAGACCTGGCTGGTCATCACGGGCAATGTTCTGATCCAGGATTTCGACTTTGTAAGACTCGCCGCGCGCCTCGAATACATCGCGCGCTTCTTGCCAGGAGACTTTCTTCTTGATGACGTCGTAATCCTTGGCTACCAGCGCCAGCATGCGCTCTTCCAGGGCAGCCAGATCTTCATCGGTCAGGGTACGGTCAAGATCAACGTCATAGTAGAAGCCGTTGTCGATGACAGGACCGATGGCCATCTTGGTCTGGGGCCAGAGTTGCTTGATAGCATGACCCAGCAAGTGGGCGCAGGAGTGGCGCAGGATGTCCAGACCTTCTTCGTCTTTGGCGGTGATGATGGCCAGCGCAGCATCGGCTTCGATCAGCTCGCACGCATCCACCAGTTCACCGTTTACCCGACCGGCAATGCACGCCTTGGCGAGACCGGGACCGATGTCCGCAGCCACATCCATGACGGAAACAGAGTGGGCAAATTGACGTTGGCTGCCGTCAGGCAGAGTAATGATTGGCATTATGTGTTTCCTTATACAGTGGTGACCCCTACCAAAGGTCACATGCGGGATGGAAAAGAGAGTCAAAAAGGTGATGTTCTGGTTCTCCACAGCACTTTGCGAAGACGGCCTGACACGTAAACCACATGTCTAACGTGACAAACCAAGCCAAAACGGCCCCATGCTACCAGAAGTCGGGCGTGCTGTATCGGATTTGCAGATATTTTCTACAGTCAAATGAGTCGCCTGCCGACTATTCGCCAAGCAGGGATTGCCAGTTGAAGTCAAAGTCACTGCTCCCCTCCTCTGCCAACGCCAGCTCTTGCAGCACCTGAAGCGCCAGCTTGTTGCCCTTTTGTGCCGCCTGATAGAGCCACTGTTTCGCCTGAGGCAGATCGACCCTGCCGCTGACCCCCATCAGATGAAGCACACCGACTTTCAGCATGGCCGGGACATCACCATTGCGGGCAGCCTGATCCATCCAGTGAAAGGCTTGGCGCAGATCTCGCTTGACCCCGACACCGCGCAGATAGAGCTCTGCCAGCCGATATTGGCCGAAGGGATCTCCTGCCTGCGCCGACTGGCGATAGAGGCTGATGGCCTGATGGATATCCTGCTCGCTCCCCTGCCCCACCTCATGACTCCAGCCCATGAGTGCCTGTGCCCGAGGTTGGCCTTGCTCGGCCAGTGGCGACCAGATCCGGGTCGCCTCATCAAAGTGACCGGTACGCCAGGCACGGTTGGCGGCAGCCATCTCCTGCTCGGTGGAGAGCGGAAGCAGACGCCAGATAACCAGCGCAAGCAGACCGATAAACAGCCAACGGGAAGTGGTGGGGCTCATGATGATTTCCGTGATCCAGTTCTCATTTCGTCTATGTAAACGAAATGTAGCGCCGCAATCAAGCAAGAGATCCCTGCAACAGCCCTTTTTGCACCCGCTCGCTCAGCAGTTGTTGTCATTTATCCAAGGCACCGGCAAAATAACTGTATATATAAACAGTATCGGTGCGCACCATGGCAGGACGAGGCAGCCCCCACAATATCGATCACCGTTTTAGCGGTCCCCTTGTCGAGGCGGTCGATGACGGCTGGCAATCGTCCGATTGGGATGCCACCTTCACTCCTTCTGTGCCTGGCACCGAGGTGCGGGAGATCGATGCACGCAGTATCATCAGCTACAACAGCTCGCCGGATGTCCCCTTTGGGCGCTCCATCAACCCCTATCAGGGGTGCGAACACGGCTGCATCTACTGCTATGCCAGACCCAGTCATGCCTATCTGGAGCTCTCCCCCGGTCTCGATTTCGAGAGCAAGCTGTTTGCCAAACGCAATGCAGCCGATCTGCTGCGTCGGGAGTTTGCCAAACCGGCCTATCAGCCACAGACCATCTTCATTGGCGCCAATACCGACCCCTATCAACCCATCGAGCTGCGCTATCGCCTCACCCGGCAGTTGCTGGAAGTGATGCTGGCCCACCGCCATCCGGTCGGGCTCATTACCAAGAGCGCCATGATCTTGCGCGACCTCGATCTGTTGACCGAGCTGGCCAGAGAGGGACTGTGTCAGGTGATGGTGTCGGTGACGACCTTGAACGAAACCCTGCGCCGACAGCTGGAGCCCCGCGCCAGTACGGGCGCAGGCCGCTTGAAAGTGATCGAGAAGCTGGCCAACGCTGGTGTGCAGGTGGGGGTACTGGCCGCCCCCATGATCCCGCGGCTCAATGAACCGGAGCTGGAGCAGATCATCAAATCGGCCGCCGAGGCTGGCGCCAGTTGCGCCGATTACATCCTGCTCCGCCTGCCCCACGAGTTGGCTCCGCTATTTGGGGACTGGCTCGATACCCACTATCCGGGCCAGAAGGAGGCTATTTTGAATCAGTTGCGAGCCAGCCGCGGTGGCGGGCTCAACAGTACCGCCTTCGGTACCCGCATGCGCGGTGAGGGGCACTTTGCCGATCTGCTGGCCCAGCGCTTTCGCCTCATCAGCAAGCGCCTCGATCTGGGCAAACGTCATATTCAGCTCAGGCTGGATGGGTTTATCCGCCCCGGGGAGCAGCTGTCGCTCTTCTAATCCCCCTGCTCACGCCCTTCACACATCAGGCGTGCCAAGAGGTTGAGAGGAAGGCCTGCCGCAACAGATCCTGTGGAAACCCCGCTTTTCAGAATTTTCCAACGAAGTAGCCATGTCGCGACAAGAAAGCGCTACACGGTAAAGGCAGTGCTAACGCCTTATCCTGCGCGCTGATCCCGACCCTGCTGCACCATTTCAACCGGCAGCCGCGAGGGTTCATGGGCCACTTCGTGCTCATCCTCTTCATACTGCGGCACCTCTGACTCGCCCCATACCCGGCTCCACCAAATTTCCCACGTGATCCAACTGGTCATATGCAGCTCCTGACGGTGAAGGTGATGGCAACAACGCACCACTCGCCCGGCAGGATAGCGGCTGGGAATGACAGGGAAATGACAAAAAAATCACTTGTAAAAAGGCAACTGGCCATGGCGAGAAAAAGCCGAAACCGCTCACATACTCGGCGAAATCACTCTGAAAGCGGTCACAAATCTGCAGGTTGTGGATTGCAGCTCACCCTGTTCCCGCCAAAGCTGGGTTGCCCATTCAGGCATCTATAAAAACAGGGACACAATAATGAAACACACAGCGGGAATATGGGCGATCGCAGGCATGCTGATCGCCCCCTTGGCGCACGCCGACGTCATACTTCACGCCTTCAACTGGAAGTACAGTGAAGTGACCGCCAAAGCCGACCTTATCAAGTCGGCCGGTTACAAACAGGTACTCATCTCGCCGCCCCTGAAGTCCTCGGGCAACGAGTGGTGGGCTCGTTACCAGCCGCAGGATCTGCGTCTTGTCGACTCCCCTCTTGGCAACAAGCAGGATCTCGAGCAGCTGATCGCCGCTATGAAGGCGCGGGGTATCGCCGTCTATGCCGATGTGGTGCTCAACCACATGGCCAACGAAAGCTGGAAACGCAGCGATCTCAACTATCCCGGCAACGAGCTGCTGCAGAGCTACGCCAGCAACCCGGCCTATTTCGAGCGCCAGAAACTGTTTGGCGATCTGGGGCAAAACCTCCTCTCCGGTCAGGATTTTCATCCCGAAGGGTGCATCAGTGACTGGAGCGATCCGGGTCATGTCCAGTATTGGCGACTCTGTGGCAGTGCCGGTGACAAGGGGCTGCCGGATCTGGATCCCAACAACTGGGTAGTGAGTCAGCAACAGGCCTACCTCAAAGCACTCAAGGGGATGGGGATCAAGGGTTTTCGGGTCGATGCGGTCAAACACATGAGCGATTACCAGATCAATGCTGTGTTCACCCCCGAGATCAAACAGGGGATGCACGTGTTTGGCGAGGTGATCACCACTGGGGGCGCAGGCAGCACCGATTACGAGCGCTTTCTCCAACCCTACCTCGACAGCAGCGGCCAGGGAGCCTATGACTTTCCGTTGTTTGCCTCCCTGCGCGGCGCCTTCAGTTACGGTGGCAGCATGAACCTGCTGGCGGATCCGGGCGCCTATGGTCAGGCGCTACCGGGCAGTCGCGCCGTCACCTTTGCCGTGACCCACGACATCCCCACCAACGACGGCTTCCGCTATCAGATCTTAAGCCAGACTGACGAGAAGCTGGCCTATGCCTACCTGCTCGGCCGCGATGGCGGCTCGCCGCTGGTCTATTCGGATCACGGCGAGACCCAGGCCAAGGATGGACTGCGCTGGCAGGATTACTACCAGCGCGCCGATCTCAAGGGGATGATCCGCTTCCACAATGCGGTGCAGGGCCAACCGATGCAGCTGGTCGGCACCGGTGACTGCTTCGTGCTGTTCAAACGGGACAAACAGGGGCTGGTCGGCATCAACAAGTGCGACTACGAGCAGGAGTATTGGCTCGATACAGCCAGGTTCGAGATGAACTGGTATCGCAACTATCGTGACGTGCTCGACCAAGACGCCGTGGTCAACGTGCAGAGCCAGTGGGTACGGGTCGCCATTCCCGCCCGCAGCGCCAGAATGTGGCTGCAGGAGTGAGCCAGCCGTAAGAGCAGCGTAGAGTCATAAAAAGCAGACAAATAAAAAGAGCGACCACCAGGGTCGCTCTTTTTGATCAGAGACGTTACTCGGTAACAGGTGACGATTACTCGTCGCCCGCTTCCCCTGCATCGACTGCATCAGTGTCGGTCGCAGTATCGGTACCTTCAGATACCTCACCGTCAACGGCCAGCGCGTCGTTCTCGTCTTCGTCGCTCTCGGCGATGCGCTGCAGGCCAACCACGGTCTCGTCTTCACCGGTACGGATCAGACGGACACCGCCGGTGTTACGGCCAATGACACTCACCTCGGCAACACGGGTACGCACCAAGGTTCCGCCGTTGGTGATCAGCATGATCTGGTCGGTATCTTCGACCTGGATCGCATCGATCACCTTGCCGTTGCGCTCATCCACCTTGATGGAGATAACGCCCTGGGTACCACGGCTCTTGGTCGGGTATTCGGCCAACGCAGTCCGCTTGCCGTAACCATTCTCGGTGGCGGTCAGGATGGCACCTTCGCCGCGCGGAACGATGAGGGAAACCACCTTGTCACCGGCGCCCAGCTTGATGCCACGGACACCGGCGGCGGTACGGCCCATGGGACGCACACCCTTGAAGGTGCCCTTGCTTTCGGTGCCTTCGCCGTTGTCGCTGCCATCATCGTCATTGCCAGCATCGTCGTCGGTTTCAACGTCATCGCTGACATCGGCATCAGCGCGACCGCTGCCTTCGGCGAAGCGAACGACTTTGCCCGCGTCGGAGAAGAGCATGATCTCGTTGCTGCCATCGGTGATATCCACCCCGATCAGCTCATCGCCCTCTTTGAGGTTGATGGCGCGGATACCGGAGGAGAGCGGACGGCTGAAGTCAGAGAGGCTGGTCTTCTTCACGGTACCGTTGGCGGTGGCGAAGAACACATACTTCTCGGCGTCATACTCCTTCACCGGCAGGATAGCGGTGATGCGCTCACCCTCTTCCAGCGGCAGCAGGTTGATGATCGGACGACCACGGGCGCCACGGGACGCTTCCGGCAGCTGGTAAACCTTGAGCCAGTAGACCTTGCCACGGGTGGAGAAGCACAGAATGGTGTCGTGGGTGTTGGCCACCAGCAGACGCTCCACAAAGTCCTCTTCCTTGATCCGTGTGGCCGACTTGCCACGACCGCCGCGGCGCTGGGCCTCGTAGTCGGAGAGCGGCTGATACTTCACATAGCCCTGGTGAGACAGGGTAACCACCACATCTTCCGGGGTGATCAGATCTTCGATGTTGATCTCGGCACTGGACATGCTGATCTCGGTGCGACGTTCGTCGCCATACTGCTCGCGCACGGCCAGCAGTTCATCGCGGATCACTTCCATCAGACGAGCCGGGCTCGCCAGGATGTGCAGCAGCTCGGCGATCAGATCCAGCAGAGATTGGTACTCTTCCAGGATCTTCTCGTGCTCGAGGCCGGTCAGCTTGTGCAGGCGCAGGTCAAGGATGGCCTGGGCTTGCTGTTCGGTCAGGAAGTATTGACCTTCACGGATACCGAACTCGGGCTCCAGCCACTCTGGCCGTGCCGCGTCGTCGCCCGCTTTTTCCAGCATGGCGGCCACGTTGCCGAGTTCCCAGCCCTTGGCAACCAGGCCCGCTTTCGCGTCGGCCGGGGTCGCGCTGTGGCGGATCAGCTCGATGATGGGATCGATGTTGGCCAGCGCAACCGCCAGACCTTCCAAAATGTGTGCCCGATCCCGCGCTTTGCGCAGTTCGAACACGGTCCGGCGAGTCACCACTTCACGGCGGTGCAGCAGGAATGCATCCAGGATCTCTTTAAGGTTCATCACCTTGGGCTGGTTGTTATCGAGCGCCACCATGTTGATGCCGAACGTGGTCTGCATCTGGGTGTGCTTGTAGAGATTGTTCAGCACAATCTCGCCGGACTCGCCGCGCTTGATCTCGATAACGATGCGCATGCCGTCTTTGTCAGACTCATCGCGCAGGGCACTGATGCCCTCGATCTTCTTCTCTTTGACCAGCTCGGCGATCTTCTCGATCAGTCGAGCCTTGTTCACCTGATAGGGGATCTCGTGAACGATGATGGTCTCGCGACTGGTCTTCTCGTCCACTTCCACTTCAGCTTTGGCCCGCACATAGATGGAGCCACGACCGGTACGGTACGCCTGCACGATGCCGGAACGACCGTTGATAATGCCGCCGGTGGGGAAATCCGGGCCGGTGATGTAGGTCATCAGCTCGTCAATGGTGAGGTCGCCATTTTCGATCAGCGCCAGACAGCCATTGACAATCTCGGTGAGGTTGTGAGGCGGAATGTTGGTCGCCATGCCCACCGCGATACCGGAGGAGCCGTTGACCAGCAGGTTGGGAACCTTGGTAGGCATGACAGCCGGGATCATCTCGGTGCCGTCATAGTTCGGCACCCAGTCCACGGTCTCTTTGTCCAGATCAGCCAGCAGCTCGTGGGAGATGCGGGCCATCCGCACTTCGGTATAACGCATCGCCGCGGCGCTGTCGCCGTCGACCGAACCGAAGTTGCCCTGACCATCGACCAGCATGTAACGCATGGAGAAATCCTGCGCCATCCGGACAATGGTGTCATACACAGCGCTATCGCCGTGCGGGTGATATTTACCGATTACGTCACCGACCACACGGGCCGATTTTTTATAGGGCTTGTTCCAGTCGTTCCCCAACTCGTTCATAGCAAACAGAACGCGGCGGTGAACCGGTTTCAAGCCATCACGCACATCCGGCAGAGCTCGTCCTACGATCACGCTCATGGCGTAATCAAGATAGGAACTCTTGAGCTCTTCTTCGATGTTGACCGGCGTGATCTCTCTGGCCAGATCGCTCATAGAAAGCCTTATCCCTAATTAGTTGTTCTTTGGCTTAAACAGCGCGACATGGTAACACACTGAGCCAAATACCTTAAGCCACAAATCGGGTATCAGATCGGGCTGGTGTGACAAAGTCCGTCCGTTATAATGCCCGCCAGGACAATAGATTGCGCCCATGACTCAGAAGCGGGCGCCCTGCCACAGGATCTTCGAAAAATGAACAGTGATGCCAATGTCGATCTGACAGAAATCGCCAAGTTTGAAGCCATCGCCTCCCGCTGGTGGGACATGGAAGGTGAATTCAAACCCCTGCATCAAATCAATCCGGTACGCCTTGACTGGATCACCGACAAAAGTGGCGGTCTGTTTGGCAAGCGCATTCTCGATATCGGATGTGGCGGTGGCATTCTCTCCGAGAGCATGGCCCGCCGTGGCGCCAGGGTCACCGGCATCGACATGGGCAAGGAGCCCCTCGGCGTCGCCCGCTTGCACGCTCTGGAGCAGGGTGTCGAGCTCGAGTACCGCCAGATCACCGCCGAAGCCCATGCCGCCGAAGTGCCGGGCCAGTATGACGTAGTCACCTGCATGGAGATGCTGGAGCATGTACCGGACCCCGCTTCCGTGCTGCGCGCCATCGCCACCTTGGTGCGCCCGGGCGGTCGGGTGTTCGTCTCCACCATCAACCGCAACCCCAAATCCTATCTGATGATGATCATCGGGGCCGAATACCTGATGAAGATGGTGCCCAAGGGTACCCACGATCACAAAAAATTCATCACTCCGGCCGAACTGTGTCGCATGGGTGAAGCAGCGGGCCTGCTGGTGCGGGATATGAGCGGGGTGCACTATGCACCGCTCTCCAACAGTTTCAAGCTCGGCAAGAATGTCGACGTCAACTATATGGTGGAGTTTGTCCGCCCGGAGCACGGTTGATGAGCGCCTCTCACCCTGTGCCCCTGCGCTGCGTGCTGTTCGATCTGGACGGCACCCTGCTCGACACTGCCCCGGATCTGGGGGCCGCCGTCAACCATGTCCTGATCAGCGAAGGCTTTGCGCCGCTCTCTGACGAGATTATTCGTCAGACCACCTCCCACGGGGCGCTCGGGCTGCTGAAAGCGGGCCTCGGCGACGAACTACTTGAAGAGCTGGGGGCCACGCGCCTGCGCAATGCCTTGCTCGACTACTACGCGGCCAATCTCTGCGTTGGTACCCACCCCTATGTGGGAATGGTGGATCTTATCGAGTGGCTGGATGAAAAACAGCTCCCCTGGGGTATCGTCACCAACAAGCCGGGCTTTCTCACCGAGCCGCTGCTGGCAGCCCTGCCAGAGCTTGCCAGCTGCGGCGTCACTGTCAGTGCCGATACCCTGCCAGTACGCAAGCCCGACCCCGCCCCTATGTTCTTTGCCTGTGAGAAACTGGGGGTCGAGGCGGCTCACTGCCTCTATGTGGGGGATCATGTGCGGGATATCGAAGCAGGCCGCAATGCTGGCATGCGCACCGCCGTCGCTGGCTGGGGCTATCTCAATGATGAGGAAGATCCCGCCCAGTGGGGCGCCGATCTGCACTTTGATACCGTGCAAGCCCTGCACCACTGGCTGCGCTATGAGTTGACGGCCAAGGCGTAACGCGCAGCCTTACCGGCTGACATGTGATAACGGGGCGAAGAGACTCTCCGCCCCTTGCATCTTTCCTTTAAGCTCCTGCCTCCTGCGCCACCAGCACCCCTCTATTCATGGATAATAAAGGCAGCTTTCTGCCTGTTGGATACCCATTTGACAAGCTCTCAGCCGTCACAAAGCGGCCACAAACCACCGTCATCTGATGCAAAGCCCTTGCCACGCTGAGCCCGCGGCTGCGACAACTGGACAGCTTTTGACCCTTGTTGCATAAGGGATAATCAGCCGCCGTTAGCTAGTAAAAAGCCCCCCATTTCGCAAGCAAAAAAAGTTATTTAAATTTTCCATCTTCGATCGGGAGACTTGCATTTAGCGGAGCGGACGAATGAAAACCCGCTCACTGTGAGCGGTCACTAACTGATGGGGCAAGACTCACAATTTATCCACAGCTCGTCACTTATCCACACATTGCAATGGCGGGCTGACCTCACTATCTTGTAGCTCGAACTTAAAATAACACTACATCTTGTGATTCATCGCACAATCTCTACCCAACTCCCGCACACCGCCGGAGCCTGGGTGGCGCCATTGTGCGATGGTTTTTCGGGAATCAACTGAAGGTCATCAGCCAATGAACTTGTTTGTGACGAAGCGTAACGGACACAAAGAACCCATCGATCTGGATAAAATTCACCGCGTGCTGGACTGGGCCGCCGAAGGGCTCGACAACGTGTCGGTCTCCCAGGTAGAGCTCAAATCCCACATCCAGTTCTATGACGGTATCCGTACCGCCGACATTCACGAAACCATCATCAAGGCGACGGCTGACCTCATCTCCGAGCAGACCCCGGACTACCAGTACATGGCAGCCCGTCTGGCCATCTTCCACCTGCGCAAGAAGGCCTACGGCCAGTTCGAACCGCCCCACCTCTACCAGCACGTGGCTCGTCTGGTGGACATGGGCAAGTACGACAAGCACCTGCTGGAAGACTACACCCAGGCCGAATTCGAAGAGCTGAACACCCATCTGGATCACTGGCGCGACATGGATTTCTCCTACGCGGCAGTCAAACAGCTGGAAGGCAAATATCTGGTCCAGAACCGCGTTACCGGCGAGATCTACGAGAGTCCGCAGTTCCTCTACATCCTGGTAGCGGCCTGCCTCTTCTCCAAGTATCCGAAAGATACCCGTCTGGACTACATCAAGCGCTTCTATGATGCGGTCTCGACCTTCAAGATCTCCCTGCCGACCCCGATCATGAGCGGCGTGCGCACCCCGACCCGTCAGTTCAGCTCCTGCGTACTGATCGAATGCGACGACAGCCTGGACTCCATCAACGCCACCGCCAGCTCCATCGTGCGTTACGTTTCCCAGCGCGCCGGTATCGGCATCAACGCCGGTCGCATCCGCGGTCTGGGCAGCCCCATCCGTGGCGGCGAAGCGTTCCACACCGGTTGCATCCCCTTCTACAAATACTTCCAGACTGCCGTGAAGTGCTGCTCCCAGGGCGGCGTGCGCGGCGGTGCGGCCACCCTGTTCTACCCGCTGTGGCACACCGAAGTGGAAAGCCTGCTGGTGCTGAAGAACAACCGCGGCGTGGAAGAGAACCGTGTCCGTCACATGGACTACGGCGTGCAGATCAACAAGCTGATGTACCAGCGCCTCATCAAGGGTGGTGACATCACCCTGTTCTCCCCGTCCGATGCGCCGGGTCTGTACGATGCCTTCTTCGCCGATCAGGACAAGTTTGAAGAGCTCTACGTCAAGTACGAGCAAGATCCGGCCATTCGCAAGAAGACCCTGAAAGCGGTAGACCTCTTCTCCCTGATGATGCAAGAGCGTGCCGGTACCGGTCGCATCTACATCCAGAACGTCGATCACTGCAACACCCACAGCCCGTTTGATCCGAGCGTGGCGCCGGTACGCCAGTCCAACCTCTGCCTCGAAATTGCGCTGCCGACCAAGCCGCTCAACAACATCGACGACGAGAGTGGCGAGATCGCCCTGTGCACACTCTCCGCCTTCAACCTCGGTGCCATCGAGAAGCTGGAAGATCTGGAAGAGATGGCCGATCTGGCCGTGCGTGCCCTCGATGCCCTGCTCGACTATCAGGATTACCCGATTGCCGCCGCCAAGAAGGGCAGCATGGGTCGTCGTACCCTGGGGATAGGCGTCATCAACTACGCCTACTACCTGGCCAAAAACGGTGCCCGTTACTCCGACGGCTCCGGTCTGGCCCTGACTCACCGTACCTTCGAGGCCATTCAGTACTATCTGCTGAAAGCCTCCGTGCAGCTGGCCCGCGAGTTCGGCCCCTGCCCGCTGTTTGGCGAGACCACCTATGCCCAGGGCATCCTGCCCATCGACACCTACAAGAAGGATCTGGATGCGCTGTGCAACGAGCCGCTGCATCTGGATTGGGAAAGTCTGCGTGAAGAGATCAAGTCCGTGGGCTTGCGCAACTCCACCCTGACCGCCCTGATGCCGAGCGAAACCTCCAGCCAGATCTCCAACGCTACTAACGGCATCGAGCCGCCGCGCGGTCTGGTGTCGGTCAAGGCCTCCAAAGACGGCATTCTCAAACAGGTGGTGCCCGAGTATGATCGCCTGAAAGATCAATACGAATTGCTCTGGAAGCAACCGAGCGTTGACGGCTACCTGCAGCTGGTCGGTATCATGCAGAAGTTTGTGGATCAGGCGATCTCCGCCAACACCAACTACGACCCTGCCCGTTTCGAAGGCAACAAGGTCCCGATGAAACAGCTGCTCAAGGACTTGCTGACCGCCTACAAATACGGCCTCAAGACCCTGTACTATCACAACACCCGTGATGGTGCAGACGATGCCCAGACCGATCTGCAAGATGACGGTTGCGCTGGCGGGGCTTGCAAAATCTAAGTCACGGCAAGAACTGATAACCGGGCGGGAGCATGAAGCTCCCGCTCTCCTGTTTTCTCTATTCACATATTCTGGTAACCATGGCCTATTCAACTTTCTGCCAAACCCAAAACGACCAGCTCAAAGAGCCGATGTTTTTTGGCCAATCGGTCAACGTAGCCCGTTATGATCAACAAAAGCACGAAGTGTTCGAGCGGCTGATCGAGAAGCAGCTCTCCTTCTTCTGGCGCCCGGAAGAGGTGGATGTCTCCCGTGATCGCATCGACTATCAGGCCCTGCCGCCGCACGAGCAGCACATCTTCATCTCCAACCTGAAGTACCAGACCCTGCTGGACTCCATTCAGGGCCGCAGCCCCAACGTGGCCCTGCTGCCGCTGGTCTCCATTCCGGAGCTGGAAACCTGGATTGAGACCTGGGCCTTCTCCGAGACCATCCACTCTCGCTCCTACACCCATATCATCCGCAATATCGTCAACACCCCCGCCCAAGTGTTTGACGATATCGTGACCAACGAGCAGATCTTGAAGCGCGCCGGCTCCATCAGCCACTTCTACGACGACCTGATCGAAGCGACCGCCCTCTACAACCTGCATGGTGAAGGGACCCACACTGTCGCGGGCCGCGAAGTGACCATCACCTTGCGCGAGCTCAAGAAGAAGCTCTATCTGTGCCTGATGAGTGTCAACGCGCTGGAAGCAATTCGCTTCTACGTCAGCTTCGCCTGCTCCTTTGCCTTCGCCGAGCGTGAACTGATGGAAGGCAACGCCAAGATCATCAAGATGATCGCCCGCGACGAAGCGCTGCACCTCACCGGCACCCAGCACATGCTGAACCTGATGCGCACCGGCCAGGATGACCCGGAGATGGCCGAGATCGCCGCCGAGTGCGAACAGGCCTGCTTCGAGATCTTCAAGGAAGCGGCCATTCAGGAGAAAGAGTGGGCCGAGTACCTGTTCCAGGACGGCTCCATGATCGGCCTGAACAAGGACATCCTCTGCCAGTATGTGGAGTACATCACCAACCTGCGCATGAGCGCAGTCGGCCTGCAGCCAGCCTTTGCCGGCACCAAGCAAAACCCGATCCCCTGGATCAACACCTGGCTCTCCTCCGACAACGTGCAGGTCGCCCCGCAAGAGGTAGAGGTCAGCTCCTATCTGGTTGGTCAGATCGACAGCGAAGTCAATGCCGACGACCTGGGTGATTTCGAGCTGTGAGTGACGCCACCAACACGCTGACCCCTGCCCCGCACACGCCTGCCGAACAGCATGCGGTCGTGGCACCACGGGTACATACCCGGGATGGTGCCGTGCTGCACGCCCATCCCGGCGAAAGTGTGTTGGAGACCCTGGAGCGCCACGGTCATCATGTGGAGTTCCAGTGTCGCAGCGGCTATTGCGGCGCCTGCCGCACTCCGCTCATCGCGGGCAAGGTACACTACCCCAATGTGCCGCTCGCCTTTGTCTCCCAGGGGGAGTGTCTCCCCTGCTGCTGCAAGCCGGTCGGCGCCATCCGGCTGGATATCCAGAAGAGCTGACGCAGCCACCAGCTGCCACTCTCACAAAATAGAAAGCCGCCGGAGCAATCCGGCGGCTTTTTTTGTCTCTTCATCTTTGTTCGGGTTTGCTCGGGCGCTCGATGACAGACGCCCACCCCATCAGAGGATTACAACCAGGGGGCGGCAGTCGGCCCGTGGTGCAGACCCAGCTTCCAGACCCGGCCAAAGTGCTTGTAGTGACCGGCTGCGACGCCAGCCTTCTCGCCCATGCCGTGGTAGAGATCGAGGTGGCCCTTCTTCACCGCCCCGCCCACATCCAGCGCAATCAACAGCCGCAGCTGGTGCTTGCCGGTCCAGTTGCCCTCTTTGTCGAGCAAGGGGACTTCAGCGAGGATCGGGGTCCCCATCGGCAGCAGGGTCTTGTCGGCAGCGACGGCCGCCAGCGGCAGCAACGGGATACCGGCTGCGCCGATCACATCATTGGTGGGTCGACGCTCGAAGAAGACATAGGAGGGGTTCTGCTCCACCAGCTCCTTGACGCTCTCCTCCGGCTGGCGGTTGGCCCACTCCTTGATGGCCTTCATCGACATCTGCTCTTTGGGCACTTCACCGCGGTCGATCAGTACCCGACCAATACTCACGTAACCGTGGCCGTTCTTGCCGCTGTAGCCCAGATATTGCAGCCGATCGTCATCCCCGTAGTGGACAAAGCCGGAGCCCTGTACATCCATCAGGAAGTTGTCGATAAGGGATTTGCTGTAACCCAGCTCCAGTCCGCGGTTGGCCAGGGCTCCCTGATGGATCTCGGCCCGGGTCGGACAGCGACCGCCACATTTGGGCATGGCATAGATGGGATATTTGTACTTGGCATCCGGGCGGTGACGCACCTCCAGCACCGGCGAGTAGTAACCGGTAAAGAGCACGTTACCCATGCGATCAGCACCGCCCAGCTGAGCCAGGCTGATACCGTAACGGGTGATGTCGGCAGGATTGCCGCCGCTCGCTACCCAGCGGGAGAGCTGGTGATAGAGCTCGCCATAACGGCGGGTCATCTTGCCGGAGCGCTCCAATACCAGTTTGCTTTGCGGGCCAAACTTGCTGTAGTCGGCACGCGCACGGCTATTGACCCGCTCCACCCTCACCAGATCCTCTGGCAAGGTCCCGTCCAGATACTGCTTGCCCAGATTTTCCGGCACCTCGCAGTTAAGAAAGCATCTGTTGTCGGTCTGTTTTTTGGGCACTTCTGCTTTGTCAGAGTTGCCCGCACAACCGGCCAGTCCCAGCACTGCGGCGGTCAGCCAGTACGCGTGTTTGTTCATATGTCCTCATATAACGCCAAGAGCCATGCTCGGCGGGGAAGATGCCAAATTTGCAGGGGGAAAGCAAACGACATCAATCACTTGAAGCAGGATTTCTCCAAAGGGGATCCGCTGGGTTATAACAAGGTGACAGGATGTGAGAGGTGATGGATGGAACAGCTCGAAATATTCCCGCTGCAGAGCCCCTGCATCGGGGTCTGCGAAGTGAACAACAAAGGCTACTGCAAGGGGTGCCTGCGCAATCGCGAAGAGCGTTTCAACTGGCTCACCATGACCCCTGCCCAGCAACAAGAGGTGATGCGCTTGTGCCGGGATCGCAAACGCCGGGTCGAGGCTGCGCGGCGCAAGGCTCGCGAAGGCGATCAACCCGAGCCAATACCGCAATCTGGCTGGGATTTCTGACCCGCACCTAACATCCCTGCAAGCCATATTCCTGCGCTCACGAGACAAGACCTATCCAGCATATAAAAAATGCCGCCCGATCTTTCGACCGGGCAGCATTGTCATTGTGATGCGCGTTATGAACGCGGCAGATCAACCAAACAGATGGTGGCTGACGATGAACAGGCCACCGGAGAGCAACATGGTCAGCGGCAGGGTCAGCACCCAGGCCATCAGGATGGTCTTGATAGTCTGGCTCTGCAGGCCGGATTTATTGGCAATCATGGTCCCCGCCACAGCAGAAGAGAGAATATGGGTGGTGGACACCGGCATACCGGTCAGACTGGCGACCCCGATGGAGGTTGCTGCCGTGATCTGGGCCGCAATGCCCTGGCTATAGGTCATGCCGGTAGTGCCGATCTTCTCGCCCACGGTATGAACGATACGACGCCAGCCCACCATGGTGCCACAACCGAGCGCCAGCGCGATGGAGACGATCACCCAGGTCGGTGCGTATTCAGCGGTCGCGGTCAGATCCTTGCGCCATTTGGCCAGATCGGTCAGCTCCTTGGCGGGCAGCGGCAGCTTGGCAACCTTGCGGGCAGTGTCATCGATACAGAGCAGCAGACGACGCACCTCGCGGCGGTCGGTCAGGCTCATCTGATCATAAGTACGCACGGCACCCAGACGGGCATCCAGGGTGGCCATCGCCTGCAGCACGCCATCGGCGGAGCAGTGGGTCATCAGCTCTTCCTGAGCCGTTGCCGGTGCAGAGAAGTTGATAACGCCAGAGAGAGCAGACTGGTTGCGCTGGTAGATCTCCATGATGCGCTGGTTGGCATCCTGGGTCCGGTCCAGATCATAGGCACGGCTGTTCATGTCCAGTGCGAAATAGGCAGGCGCCATACAGATCAGCACCAGCATCACCAGACCGATGCCCTTCTGGCCATCGTTAGAGCCGTGCACGAAGCTGACGCCCATGGCCGAGGCCACCAGGGTCAGACGCGCCCAGAACGGCGGGTGTTTCTTGCCATCCACCAGCTGGCGCTCTTCCGGCGTTTTGTGGATCTTGTTGCTGGTCCAGATGCGCTTCATCGCCAGCAGCAGCAGCGCCGCGATGATGAAGCCGATGGTGGGAGAGATGATGAGGGAAAGCATGATGTCGATTGCTTTGCCCACGTTAATCCCTTCTGTCACCGGTTTATGGGTGATCCAGGCATAGGCACCGCCTACCCCCAGAATGGAACCGATCAAGGTATGTGAACTGGAGGCCGGGATCCCGAAGAACCAGGTGCCCAGGTTCCACACGATGGCGGAAAACAGCAAGGAGAAGACCATGATCAACCCTTGGGTGGAGTCCATCCCAAGCAGCAGGTCGATGGGCAGCAGATGGACAATGGCATAGGCCACACCCAACCCACCAAACATGACGCCAAAAAAGTTGAAGATCCCCGATGCAACGACCGCCAGGTGAGCTGGCATCGCCTTGGTATAGATAACCGTTGCTACCGCGTTGGCGGTATCGTGAAAGCCGTTGATAAATTCATAGGCAAGCACAAAAAAAACGGCCAATACCAAACCGATTGACCACCACAAACCCAAACCACTAAACATTTCAAACATAAAAAAAAGCCTGTTTATGAGTTGCGGCGGATTATGCCAGATGGCGGCCAACACCATAGCCACCATTGAAATATTTCAGCCATAAAAAAAAAGAGCTTTTTGGAAAAAAATATCCTAGAGCCAGTCTTCATGCGGCTTGCCATCGATTAATTAAAGCCATCAATGATTGCGGGAAAGGGCAAAAATAGCTGACAATTAAGCCAATAATTTCATTTTTATGACGTTTTTATGACAGAAAAACGGGCGAAAGTGGTGATAAAACGTCCCTGCCCCGTCAATCTCATCCGACCAGCACCATCAGCCCCATATCCGTTTGATTCCAGATGCAAAAAGGGAGCACCTTGTGCTCCCTTGCATCGTTGCCGTGTTGCCAGTTATCAGTCCTGATTGATACGACTGGCAACGGCGCCCTGTTGGCTCTTGTACTTGGCATTTTCCCGCTTGTTGTAGGGACGGGCCGCGACGCCGGAGAGCATCTCGAAGTTCAAGGCGCCGATCTTCATCTTCGGGCGCAGTGCCAGCGGCAGTTTGCCGCCGTTGTAGAACTCCAGCACGATGCGACCGGACCAACCCGGATCGATCCGGTGCGCGGTCACGTGCACCATCAAACCCAGGCGCGCCAATGAAGAGCGGCCATCCAGCCAGCCGACGATATCGGCAGGCAGGGTGACGGATTCGTAGGTCACCGCCAGCGCCAGCTGACCCGGGTGCAGGTAGAAGGCTTCGCCATCGGGGATGTGGATCTCGTCACTCATCACCCGATCGATGGCATCGGCCATCTCGCTGCTCGGGCCGCTCAGGTCGATATAGGGTGCGGTATGATCGCGAAACACCCGAAACTCGTTACCCAGCAGCACATCGACACTGACACCACTGATCCGCTCTACCCCGGGCCGTGGCTCAATGACGATCTTGCCTTCATCCAGATGGCGTTCAATATCGGTATCACACAGACGCATTGGGCGACTCTCCTGACAAATTGTGCTTTTAAAAAAGCCGGGCATCACCCGGCTTGTTTCATCTTAACCGATCAACATGTGGCGGATACGCGCCTTGAGCATGTCGATGGCGATGCGGTTCTTGCCACCACGGGGCACGATCACATCGGCATACTGTTTGGACGGCTCGATAAACTGCAGGAACATCGGACGTACCGTCTTCTGGTACTGCTTGAGCACGGAGTCCATGGTACGGCCACGCTCCTGCACATCACGCACCAGACGGCGTAACAGGCAGATGTCGAGCGGGGTATCCATAAAGATGGAGGCATCCATCAGGTCGCGCAGACGGCTGTCGGTCAACAGTAGAATACCTTCCAGAATAATCACGCGGCGCGGGGCGAACGGAGTTACCTCGCTCATCCGGGTGTGCTCGGTGTAGGAGTACTGGGGAATGTCTACCGCATCCCCTTTCAGCAATTGACTCAGGTGCTGAACCAGCAGGTCGTGATCCAGCGCATTGGGGTGGTCATAGTTGGTTTTTACCCGCTCTTCCATGGTCAGGTGGGTCTGATCACGGTAGTAGCAATCTTCGGTGATCACACCAATCTGACCTGCACCCAGTTCTGCCACCAGCTCTTCATAAATGGTCTGGGCTATAAGACTTTTGCCAGACGCGGACGCGCCGGCAATACCGATGATCACACACGAATGTTGAGTATCAGACATGACAAATACCTAAAAGAGAAGAGCAGTGGGGATTGTTTAAACCGATCCATTATATGAAAAAGGGTGGGCCATGCCCACCCTCAAATCCCCATCAGGTAACCGACAGCTGATTATTCATCCAGCGCGACAGTATAAAGCGGGGTCGCAATCGGTTTTGCGCTGAAAAAGAGTTCAGCCCCTACCCTGCGCGCCAGCTTCAAATAGGCCTGAGCCAGGCTTCCTTCCGGTGCGCCGAACACCGTCGGGCAGCCATCATCCATGTGTTGGCGGATATCGATGTGCAGCGGTAATTGACCAAGCAGTGCCACTTGATACTGCTCTGCCATCTTCTGGCCGCCACCGGTACCGAATAGCGGCTCATGATGACCGCAGGCGCTACAGACGTGATAACTCATGTTCTCGATAATACCGAGCACCGGCACATTGACCTTGTTGAACATGGCGATCCCCTTGCGGGCATCGGCCAGCGCCACATCTTGCGGGGTTGTGACAATCACCGCCGCCGAAGTCGGCACCTGCTGGGCCATGGTGAGCTGGATATCGCCAGTGCCCGGCGGCATGTCTACCACCAGATAATCCACCTCGCCCCAGCGGGTCTCATGGAGGATCTGCGCCAGCGCCTTGCTCGCCATCGGGCCACGCCAGATGGTTGCATCCTGCTCGGAGACCAGATAGCCGATGCTGTTGCTCTTGAGGCCGCAGGCCATCACCGGCTCCATCAGCTTGCCGTCATGGCTGACCGGGCGCTCTGTGAGAGTGCCCATCATGGTGGGAATGGAAGGGCCATAGATATCGGCATCGAGAATAGCGACCCGCGCCCCCTCTTTTTGCAGGGCCAGCGCCAGATTGACCGCGGTGGTGGACTTGCCTACCCCCCCCTTGCCGGAAGCAACCACGATGATGTTGCGAATGCCCTGCACGGCATTGAGGCCCTGCGCCCTCGGCATGCTGGCGACGTCAATCTCCAGAGCCCAGTCGATACGGGCGGCACCGGTGGCACTGCGCAGTCTGGCATCGTAGTTCTCTTTGAGCTGATCGAGCAGCGAGAGACCTGCAAACGGCAATACCAGCCGGATAGTAAGCCCCTGACCCTGATTGATGATCTCGCGAACGAATCCGGCATCCACCAGATCCTTGTGCCAGCCTGCTGGCTTAAATTCGGCGAGGATCTGTTTTACTGAATCAATCACCATTAACTCCTCATTATCTTGTCATTATCTTGAGGTGAACGGTTACCGCACACAAATCAGTGGCTTGCCTGCCATCGTAACAGCAGGTGCAGCCAAGGTTGGCACAGCCACAACCCTAGGCAGGCTACCCCCAATTCGGGTAACATGCACGGCACTCTATCATCCCAACAAGCACATCAAGAACGTAATATGGCAACTGATCCTCGTAAAATGCTGGTAACCTGCGCCCTCCCCTATGCCAATGGCTCCATTCACCTTGGCCACATGCTGGAACATATCCAGGCCGATATCTGGGTTCGTTATCAGCGAATGCGCGGTCATCAGGTGCACTTTATCTGTGCCGATGATGCCCACGGCACCCCGATCATGCTCAAGGCACAGCAGATGGGGATCACCCCGGAAGAGATGATTGCTGCTGTCTCCAAGGAGCACCAGGCAGATTTCGCCGGGTTCAACATCAGCTTTGACAACTATCACTCCACCCACAGCGAAGAAAACCGCGAGCTGGCGGAGTTAATCTACGGCCGCCTGAAAAATGGTGGCTTTATCAAGAGCCGCACCATCTCCCAGCTGTTCGATCCGGAAAAATCCATGTTCCTGCCGGACCGTTTCGTCAAGGGAACCTGCCCCAAGTGCAAGTCTCCGGAGCAGTATGGCGACAACTGCGACAGCTGCGGCGCTACCTACAGCCCGACTGAACTGATCGATCCGAAATCCGCCGTCTCCGGCGCGACTCCGGTAATGAAGGACTCCGAGCACTTCTTCTTCGACCTGCCGCAGTTTGAAAAATGGCTCTCTGAGTGGGTGCGCGGCTCCGGCGCCATTCAGGAAGAGATGGCCAACAAGATGCAGGAGTGGTTCGAGAGCGGCTTGCAGCAGTGGGACATCACCCGTGACGCCCCCTACTTCGGTTTCGAAATTCCGGGAGCCCCGGGCAAGTATTTCTACGTCTGGCTAGATGCCCCCATCGGTTACATGGCCTCTTTCAAGAACCTGTGCAACAAGCGCGGCGACATCGACTTTGACAGCTACTGGAAAGCGGACTCCGATGCCGAGCTCTACCACTTCATCGGCAAGGACATCGCCTACTTCCACTGCCTGTTCTGGCCGTCCATGCTGGAAGGTGCCAACTTCCGCAAGCCGACCAAGGTCAACGTACACGGCTATGTGACCGTCAACGGCGCCAAGATGTCCAAGTCCAAGGGCACCTTTATCAAGGCATCCACCTACCTGAACCACCTGGATCCGGAGTGCCTGCGTTACTACTACGCCGCCAAGCTCAACAGCCGCATCGACGATCTGGACCTGAACCTCGAAGACTTCGTGCAGCGGGTCAACGCTGACGTGGTCAACAAGCTGGTTAACCTCGCCTCCCGCAACGCCGGCTTTATCGCCAAGCGTTTTGGCGGCAAGCTGGCGGCAACCTGCGCCGAACCCGAGCTCTACGCCGAGTTTGCCAACGCCCGCACCGCTATAGCCGAGGCTTATGAGAGCCGCGAGTTCAGCCGCGCCATCCGCGAAATCATGGCGCTGGCCGACAAGGCCAACCGCTATGTGGACGACAAGGCTCCCTGGGTCATCGCCAAGCAGGAAGGGGCAGATGCCGAGCTGCAAGCTGTCTGCTCTGTCGGCATCAACCTGTTCCGCGTGCTGATGGCCTACTTGAAGCCCGTCATGCCGCTGCTGGCCGAGCGTGCCGAAGCCTTCCTGGCCGAAACCCTCAGCTGGGATGGCATCGAGATGCCGCTGGTCGACCATGCCGTTGCGCCGTTCAAGGCCCTCTTCTCCCGCATCGAGCCTGCGAAGATTGAAGCCATGATCGAGGCATCCAAGGAAGATTTGGCCAAAGAGCAGGCACCGAAAGTGAGCGGCCCGCTGGCTGATGACCCCATCAGCGAAACCATCACCTATGACGACTTCGCCAAGATTGACCTGCGCGTGGCGCTGATCAAGAAGGCCGAAGCGGTACCGGAAGCCGAGAAGCTGCTCAAGCTGCAACTGGATATCGGCGGCGAAACCCGTCAGGTGTTTGCCGGTATCAAGTCCGCCTATAACCCGGAAGATCTGGAAGGCAAGCTGACCGTGATGGTGGCCAACCTGGCCCCGCGCAAGATGCGCTTTGGCATGTCCGAAGGCATGGTGCTGGCCGCAGGCCCGGGCGGCAAGGATCTCTGGCTCCTGGAGCCGCAGGAAGGCGCCCAGCCGGGCATGCGCGTCAAGTAAGCGCATCGAACCGATAAAAAAGAGGCCTCTGGGCCTCTTTTTTTGTCTCTGCACTCTTTTCGTCTCTGCGACTCTGCGGATTGCTCCCATTGACCATACAGCAGGATGGTTAGAGCGGGCTATTCAGCATCGCCACCTTGAGCCCCACCAGTTCAGCCTGCTGGCAATCGAGGCGGCGTAACTGCGTCACTATCTTGCGCTTTAGTTTGCGCCTTACTCTGCGTTGCTGTTTGTTTCCTTTCAGGGCGCGCCGCCACTGACGCCAATCCTGCAACTGCCCGAGCCGCTCCTGCCAATGACTAAAGGCGCTGACCCACTGTGCCTCCCCCGCCCCCAGCTCCAGCAGTAACTCGGCGCCATAACGAGCCTGTTTTATCTCAAGGCGCAGATGATGCCAGCGACGCAGCTGCTGGCGATGGGAGACGTTGCCAGCCGGGTGCTCATCAAGTCGGCTCAATGCCCCATCGAGGCGACGGGCAAGGTGGCGTCGGTAGTGACGAGCCAGCCCTGAGGTATCGGGAATTTGCTCTAATTCATACAGCCAGTGGGCAAGCAGGCCCGAAAAAAGGGGAACCGTCACCTTGGGCAAGACGATTGTGGATGACGCGCCAAAGCGCGCGGCGTAAACCTGTGCATCGCGCAGGGCCGAGAGTCGGCCAATGGCCCGCTGCAGCCGTCGTTCCAGTTTTGGATGACAAAGGGCGGGTCGCCACAATGCGAGCAGCGCCTGCATGCGGCGCGCTGCGATGCGGTAACCATGGACATGGGTTTCGCTCGCTTCACGGCGCACCGCGCGAGCAGCATGGCGGTAGCTGGCAACCAGCACCCGAGCCTGCGCCAGCAAGGGATCACGCGTATCGGCAACCATTATGTCCCCGGCAGATCAGTTGGTATGAAAGCCCTGGCCGCTTGGCGGCAGCGCCTCTTCATACTCCATCCGGGTCACCCGGGCGGTGCGCGGGCCATGTTCCAGCCAGCCCAGCATCATCTGTACCCCCTGCGTCGGCCCGCTGATGAGGATCTCCACCGACCCATCCTCCAGGTTGTAGGCATGGCCGCGCAGCCCCAGCTGCAAGGCACGCTCGCGGGTGAAGTAGCGAAATCCGACCCCTTGCACCTGCCCCCACACCCGAATGACAAACGATTGCTCTCCCATTTCTCACACCTTCTGCTTAAGAAAAAAATTCCCGAGACGATAATGTGCCCGACACTCTATCTCTGCAGGATGCAGCTCCATTATGAAAGAAGTTAAATTCCGGTGGGTTGACCGCTATCTCATTCACCTCACCATCAGTGAAAAATTCCACATCGCCTTCTGGCTTCCCTTGCTGATCATCGCCTTTCTCAGCTGGTATCTGCTGGCAAACAGCCACGAGCAGGAGATAAAACTCAAGGTTGAGCAGTTGCAGCAGCGGGTCGAGACCACGGCGCAACTGGTCAGCCAGCAGCCAACGCTCACTCTGCCAGCCGATCTGCGCATCCAGCCACAAGGGGTGAGCGGGCTCGAACAGCAGGGCGATCGCTACCGCTTCACCGCACCAGCGGGTCAGGCTGGCTATGTGACCGGCGAGCTCGACACCAGCACCTCCTCAATGTGGGATGATCAGGGCACCACGCTCACCATGATTGGCGCGCTGGCGGCCCTGATGGCACTGGTGATCCACTACATGATGACATTTGTCTCCGGCGCCCTTTACTCCACCAACAAGGCGCTGCAAACCGTGGCCGACGGTGATCTCACCTTCCGCCTCAACTTCTTCCCGGTACGCGACGAGTTCTCTACCCTGGCGGGCAGCATCGACCGCTTTACCGACCGCCAGCATCAGATCGTCAAGCTGGTCGAAGAGTCTGCCGAGGCGCTGACCATGGCCGCCGACGAGTTTCGCGACCACGCCAGTGAAGGCGAAAACATGGCGCGCGCCCAGCGCCAGCACATGGATTCGCTGGCCACCGCCATGGAACAGATGTCAGCCGCCATTCGCGAAGTGGCGCGCAATGCCAACGACACCCTGCAGCAGACCCGTCAATCGAGCGAAGAGGCGGCCAATGGCGCCAACCGGGTGGCCCGTACCATAGAGGCGATCCGCACCCTAGCCGACGAGATTGGCAATGCCTCCGGTGCGGTAGAGCGCCTGACCCACAATGCCAACCGCATCAACGAGGTGGTAAGCGTCATCAACGCCATCTCCCAGCAGACCAACCTGCTGGCCCTCAACGCCGCCATCGAAGCGGCCCGCGCCGGTGAGCAGGGACGCGGCTTTGCGGTGGTGGCCGACGAAGTGCGTACCCTCGCCAGCCGCACCCAGCAGGCAACGGTGGAGATCCAGCAGATGATCGAAGAGCTGCAAGCCGGCACCGGAGCGCTGAACGACATCATGGAGAAAACCGTGGGTCGCGCCGCCAGCAGCCAGCAACTCATCAGCGAGGTGGGGCTCGATATCGAAAAACTGAGCAACCACAGCGATGCGGTGCTGGAGATGAGTACCCAGATCGCCACTTCCAGCGAAGAGCAGAGCTCGGTGGCCGCCGAGATCACCCACAATCTCGATCAGGTACGCCATGAAGCGGCGCAGGTGGAAGAGTCTGCCAGCGCCTCGGTAGCCGGTACTCAGGGACTGAAAGCCACTGCCACCGAGCTGACCCAGGCACTCAAGGGGATCACTCTCTGACGCTTGCCACAATAAGTCCGGTAAAAAGCGGCAATGTGAGAAGAGGCCACCCGCTGGGTGGCCTCTTCTCTTTATTGATGGTGCTAATGGATGGCGACCAATTACTATGCTGGCTGGCAGCACCGCTCAGGATTGCAGCAAACTCAGGGCCGCATTGGGGCGACTGTTTGCCTGACTCAAAATCGAAGAGCTCGCCTGCTGCAAGATTTGAGTGCTGACCAAACGCGCCGATTCTAGCGCCATGTCGGCATCCCGGATCCTTGAGCGGGCAGCGCTGAGGTTCTCATTGGCATTAGCCAGATTGCGTACCCTTGAATCCAGCGCGTTGGCTTGGGCCCCGAGCCGAGAACGCTGAACACCCAGCTGTTTCATACCCACATCCAGGGTTTTGATGGCCCTGCTGGCGTTGTCGTCACTCAGGACATCAATGTTATCAACGGTGTATTTCTTCTTGTCCTCTTGATAAAAACCAAGCGCATTCAAACTCGATCCCTGCATATCAATATTGGAATACTTGTCGCCTGATGAACGAAGCTCCATCTGACCGATATATGTCGTCGGTGTGACGTCGGGCAACAGAGAGGTTAGAGAGGAATTGCTGATCACCGGAGGCGCCGGTGGTGCGGGTTGCGCAGGAGGGGTTGTGCCATTGGCCAGTGCAAGGCTGTTTCCCTGAGAGCTATGTATGGTCAGTTCATTGTTGGCGGGATTGCTGTTGTTGGAGGCACTCACATAAAAACCCAGTCCTGCCGATTGCGCAGTATTGTTGATACGCCGAACCACCTCCCTCATCAGATCGCCGTTTTCGGGCGTAGGATTGACCGGATCCCATCCGGTCATATCAATGCCCGTGGTCAAATCCACAGAGTGGCCCGCCACATCGATATAGGAGGGTAATGCGGATAAATCGACTGCGGAGGCGACTGAAAATGGCAGTTGTTGCGCTTTTACCGGCCCCTGATTATTAGGGAAAATAGTCCCGTTGATATCTGCCACGAACGCTTCCAGGGTGGAATAGTCCTTGTCAAAGGTCACGCCATTGAGGGTGACCGGCTGAGATGACAGCTTGAGATCTGCAATCTCATATGCCCCCGGTTTGCTACCTGCCGGACTGCGCGCTTGCCACTCCATCTCCCCCAGATTTTTGGTCTGGGCATTGAGATCGGTAATGACGGTATTCTGCCCTGCATAGGCACCAACCGAGAAGATGCCTTTGTAACTCCCCGCCAGCAGATCCTGCCCGGCAAACCGGGTGCCTGTGGCAATCCGGTCCATCTCCAACTGCAATTGCTTGAATTCGGCATTAAGAGCAACACGATCCTCTGCCGTATTGGCACCGCTTCCCGACTGCAGCGCCAAGGTGCGCATCCGCTGCATCAGGTTCATCGACTCATCAAGCGCACCATCAGCCACGTTGATCACCGAGATCCCATCGTTGGCGTTGCGAATAGCGGTGTTGACCCCGTTCACTTCACTGGTGAGGCGATTACTGATCTGCAAACCGGCTGCATCATCAGTGGCACTGTTGATGCGCAAGCCGGATGAGAGTCGTCGATATACCGAATCCAGCGTGTTGGATGATTGACCAAGATGGCGAGAAGCATTAACGGCAGAAATATTGGTAGCGATGGAGAGGGACATGGACAGCTCGATACAGGAAAGATTCAAAATGGTCTTCCCCACTATCGACATCATCAAATGACTCTTTAGCGAAAATCACTATAAAGTAAGGTTAAAACGCTTTTCTGACTACATTTTGCGCACATGACAACCAGTATTGAACGCAAAACAAGCATAACCAGCTGTGGCATATAAGATAAGCAGCGTGAAACGCCAACATTGAGATTCTGCAAATCCTGCATATGCAACACTCGGTCGTTGTCCAGACGTACAATTCGTCACTCCGCCATATACCAGCAAAGGCTGGCTTAGCCGCCCTATTACACATAGAATGTGGCCCCTTTTCTTTCTACCATCGGCAAACATCCATGAGCGCTTCCATCTATCTCGTCAAAGGCCGCGAAAAATCCCTGCTGCGTCGCCACCCCTGGATCTTCTCCAAGGGGATTGAGCGGGTTCAGGGTAACCCCATTGACGGCGATACCGTCGAGATCTATGCCAACGATGGCAAGTGGCTCGCCCGTGGCGCCTGGTCAGGCAGCTCCCAGATCCGTGCCCGGGTCTGGACCTTCGACAAGGATGAGACCGTCGATCTCGACTTCTTTATCCGTCGTCTCAAATACGCGCAGGAGTCTCGCGATCCGCTGATCAAGCGTCAGGGCCTCACCGGCTATCGCCTCTGCGCCGCCGAATCCGACGGCCTGCCGGGTCTGACCATCGACCGTTATGCCGATTTTCTGGTGTGCCAAATTCTCTCTGCCGGTGCCGAGTTCCAGCGCGAGCTGATAAAGCAGGCACTGCGTACCCTCTACCCCGAGTGCAGCATCTATGAGCGCTCCGATGTGGCAGTGCGCAAGAAGGAAGGGCTGAAAGAGCGCACCGGCGTTATCTATGGCGAGACCCCGAACGAGCCGGTGGTCATTGAGGAAAATGGCGGCGTCAAGATCCAGGTAGACATTCGCAACGGCCACAAAACCGGCTTCTATCTGGATCAACGGGACAACCGTCAGGCTGCAGCCAAGTACACCGAAGGCAAGCGGGTGCTCAACTGCTTCTGCTACACCGGTGGATTTGGCGTCTATGCCCTCAAGGGCGGCGCCAAGGAAGTGGTCAACGTCGATCTCTCCCAGAATGCGCTGGATATCGCCCGCCAGAACGCCGAGCTGAACGGGCTGGATACCAGCAATACCCAGTTTGTCCGTCACGACGTGTTCAAGCTGCTGCGTGAATACCGCGAAAAGGGCGAGAAGTTCGACGTCATCGTGCTGGATCCGCCTAAATTTGCCGAGAGCAAGGCGCAGCTGCTGGGTGCCTGCCGTGGCTACAAGGACATCAACATGCTGGCGTTCCAGCTGCTGGCACCGGGTGGCGTGCTCTTGACCTACTCCTGCTCCGGCCTGATGGAGCAGAGCCTGTTCCAGAAGATCGTTGCCGATGCGGCGCTCGATGCCGGTCGCGATGCCCAGATCCTGGAGCTGCTCTCCCAGGCGTCTGATCACCCCATCGGTACCGCCTATCCGGAAGGCTTCTACCTCAAGGGTCTGGTGGTACGCGCCCGCTGATCGGCAACCACCCTCCCCTTGTGATCAATCAGGCCCCTTGCGGGCCTGATTGTTTTACATCGCGTCCTATAGGCCTAAGCCTGACGCTCGCCCCGTTGACCACCCTCTCTGCTTTATGGGTGTTCTCTCTCCTCCTCTTTCCCTGCCTGCGTCCCACGTCTTTATCTGTTTAAATTTCTTTGCACAATAACTGCACATTTATGATTTAAATCACACCCGTATGACTCTCTTTTCCGTAGTGTGATCCCGCCTGCGGCAGCCAAGCCGGGGCAACCGTCCCATCAGGAGTGATGGACGGTACAACAACAAAAACCGATGTCAGGCCAAGCTGAACATCACAAAGGATCCCGTTATGAATCAATCATTGCCGCTGTTAACGCCGCTGCGGGGCATCGCTGCCCTGATGGTGGTGCTGTTCCATGCCCGCTTGCTGCTCTTTCCCCAGTGGATGGAGTCGATCGCAGGCCACACCCAGCTCATCGAGAATGGCTACCTCTGGGTCGACCTGTTCTTTATTTTGAGCGGCGTGGTGCTGGCCCATGTCTATGGCGAGGCCTTCACCCGCACGCCCCGCACCGTGAGCTATGGCCGTTTTCTCTGGCTGCGGCTGACCCGCGTCTACCCCCTCTATCTGGTGACCCTGCTATTGCTGGTTGGCTGGGAGCTTTACAAGGCACAGCACGGGGTGGGCTTCTATGCTGGCCCCCTGTTCAAGATGTGGGAGTGGGAAGGGATGCCGCCCTTCGGTTCACCCTTCACCCCGGCCGAGGCGCTGCCAAGCGCCTTCCTGCTGCTGCAGGTGGTGACCGATCACGGGCTGACCTGGAACTTCGCCGCCTGGTCCCTCAGCGTAGAGTGGATCAGCTACCTATTGTTCCCGCTGCTGATTCCCCTCGCAGTCACCCGCAGTCGCTGGAGCCATCTCGCCCCCCTGCTGGCGCTGACGGTGCTGGCCTTTATCGTGCACAGTCGCGGCACGTTGGATGTCACCAGCGGGGCGTTGGCGGTGGGGCGCGGGGTAAGTGAATTTGTGCTCGGCCTCTGGCTGCTGCCGAGGGTGAAGGCCGCGAAAGGCTCGCCCATGATGAAGCATGATCTGCCGCTCTTGATCGCCTTTGTGCTGCCCTTCGCGCTGATGCAGTTCGCCATGACGCCGCAGCTGACACTGCTGCTGATCGCCTCCTACGTGCTGCTGATCTGGATTGCCGCCGCCCAGGGGGAGCGCCGGAGTCCGCTGCTGCGCCTTTTGGATAACCGCTTCACCAACTGGCTGGGAGATCTCTCCTACTCCATCTACCTGCTCCATGCGCTAATGCTGCTCACCGGTTGCGAACTCATCCACTATCTGGCGCCGGTGCTCACTGAGTGGTGGTATGGCCAGACCAATCCGCTGCTGGGGGTAGTGGCAACCTTGCTGATGCTGGCGGTGCTGATCGGGCTCTCTGCCTTGAGCTACAACCTGCTGGAGCGACCACTGCAACGGCGCCTGCGCCGCTGGGGCAAGTCACGGCAACCGGCGCTGGAGCAAGCCGGATAAGCTAATCTCGCCCTGCCTGGATGAGTTGACGGTTTTATGCCAACTCATCCAGTACCAGCTCATCCAGATTGCTCATCACCCAGGCGCTCGGGTGCTGGCTAAATCCAAGCTTGGGGTAGTATGCAACCGCCTGCGGCGCGGCCAGCAGGATCAGCTTGCAGCCCGGCTGCAATTGCAAGAATGTCTCGCGAATAAGTGCTTTGCCAATCCCCTGCCCCTGCACCGACTCGGCCACCGCCAGATCCGAGAGGTAGCAACAAAAATGAAAATCGGTCACCGAGCGGGCCACCCCGACCAGAGTCTCGCCCTGCCAGGCGGTGATCAGCAAATTGGCGTTATCCAGTATGCCCTGCAGGGTGGCCGGATGGTCCAGCGGCCGTCTCGCCCCCAACGAGGTCTGCGCCAACAACGCCGCAAACTGCGCCGTGGTGATGGGGTGGTTAACCAAAAATGTGGTGGTCACTAAGCTCTCCTGTTGTAGATCGGCGGTTGCGTGCTGTTGGTCTCTTTGGCGTTCTTTTTGCTGCATCTGTACTGCAATCAATCAGCCAGCGCCGGATCCAGACCGATGACAGGCAAGTGCGGGCAATTCCCTGCTGTTTATGTGAATTCCTGTTCGAACCCCAAGGGGCAAATGTGGCATAATGCCCCGTCCTGTGGCCCTTGGCGGGGCTGCGCTGGCGTACCTTGTCGCCCATTTCTTCCCCGTCCGGCCTGGCGGTCTTTCATAACTGCCAGTCATCGCTGCCCCTGTTGGCACCGAGGCCACCCATATTTGCGGCTTCTTGTCTTCCTCACTACAAGGCCGCCCATTGACCAAGACGGCTCCACAGAGCCTCTGCTCTGTTTGCAAATAAAAGGGGTAAGTATGTCTTCCATTCGTCTGACCCAATACAGCCACGGCGCTGGCTGCGGCTGCAAAATCTCTCCCAAGGTACTCGACACCATCCTCAAGAGCCAGATCCCGGGCTTCAACGACCCGACCCTGATCGTTGGCAACAGCAGCAAAGATGACGCGGCCGTGGTCGATATCGGCAACGGTCAGGGCATTGTCTCCACCACCGACTTCTTCATGCCCATCGTCGATGACCCCTTCACCTTTGGCCGCATCGCCGCCACCAACGCCATCAGCGATATCTACGCCATGGGCGGCAAGCCTATCGTTGCCATCGCCATCCTCGGCTGGCCCATCAATACCCTGGCGCCGGAAGTGGCCCAGCAGGTGATCGACGGCGGCCGTCAGGTGTGCCACGAAGCGGGCATTTCACTGGCCGGTGGCCACAGTATCGATGCCCCCGAGCCCATCTTCGGCCTCGCGGTCACCGGTATCGTGCCCCTGGACGCCATCAAGCAGAACGATACCGCCAAGGTGGGTGACACCCTCTATCTGACCAAGCCTCTTGGTATCGGTATCCTCACTACCGCCCAGAAGAAGGGCAAGCTCAAGCCGGAACACGAGCAACTGGCCCCCAACGCCATGTGCACCCTCAACAAGATCGGTCAACGCTTTGCCGAGCTGCCGGGTGTCCACGCCATGACCGACGTGACCGGTTTTGGTCTGGCGGGCCATCTGCTGGAGATGTGCGAAGGATCCAATGTCAGCGCCCGCCTCGACTTCAAGGCACTGCCACTGCTGGATGAGGTGGATTACTACCTGAGTGAGGGCTGCGTTCCGGGCGGTACCCTGCGCAACCACGACTCCTACGGCCACAAGCTGGATGCCATGGACGATCGCACCCGCAACATCATGTGCGACCCGCAAACCAGCGGCGGCCTGCTGGTCGCCGTGGGTAAAGAGAGCGAAGCCGAGCTGCTCGCCATCGCGCAAGAAGCTGGCCTAGAACTCTCGCCCATCGGTCAGATCAAGCCCCTTGAGGGCTCCCGCTTTATCGAGATTGTCCAATGAGTGAATTGCCACTGGCCACGGACTACGCCCAGATTTTTTTAGGCGATGTGCCGTTGATTGATGTGCGCGCCCCCATCGAGTTCAAGGAGGGGGCCTTCCCCTGCTCGACCAACCTGCCCTTGATGACAGACGATGAGCGCGCCCAGGTGGGGACCTGCTTCAAGAAGCAGGGTCAGGCCGCCGCCATTGAGCTTGGACACAAGCTGGTGGGGGGAGCAGTGCGTGCCGAACGACTCGAAGGCTGGCTGGCGCAGTTGCGCCAGCAGCCCGATGCCCTGCTCTACTGCTTTCGCGGCGGTCTACGCTCGCAAACCGTACAACAGTGGCTGGCTGATGCCGGGGTGACTCGCCCCCGCGTCGCCGGTGGCTACAAGGAGCTGCGCCGCTTCCTGATCGACACCCAGGACAAGGCCTCTGCAGAGTGTCACTGGAGTGTGCTGACCGGCATGACCGGCTCCGGCAAGACCCATATGCTGGACCATGTGGCCCAGGCGCTCGATCTGGAAGGACACGCCCATCACAGGGGCTCGTCGTTTGGTCAGCTGCCCGGCGGCCAGCCCAGCAACATCAACTTTGAAAACAACATGGCCATCGAACTGCTCAAGCGCCGCCATCAGGGCGAGCATGCCTTCGTGGTCGAAGATGAGAGTCGCCTGATCGGCCGCTGCTGCCTGCCCCTCTCCCTCCATGAGGCCATGAGTCAGGCACCGCTGGTGGTGGTAGATGTTCCGCAAATCGATCGGGCCGAGCAGATCCGCGAAGATTACGTGCACGATCTCTGGCTGCGCTATCAAGCCATGTATGGCCAGGAAGCCGGTTGGCCACTGTTTGCCGCCTACCTCACCGATGCGCTGGCCCGCCTCAAGCGCCGTCTTGGCGATCTGGCCCACCGCGAGCTGGATGCCCTGATGCAGACCGCCCTGACCGAGCAGGAAAAGAGCGGTGATACCGCGCTGCATCTGGCCTGGATCACCTTGCTGCTGACCCGCTACTACGACCCCATGTATCTCTATCAGCTTGGCAACAAGCAGGAGCGCATCGTGTTTCGCGGTGACAAACAGGCCTGTCTCGACTATTTCGCCGAGCAGCATGCCAACGCGCTGCGCGGCTGACCCATCCCAAGAGAGGAACTCTATGTTGAAATTCGAGGTGATCCCGGTCACCCAGTTCGCCCAGAACTGCTCCCTCATCTGGTGTGACGAGACCCATCAGGCGGCCCTGATCGATCCGGGCGGCGAAGCGGACAAACTGCTGGCGGCCATCGCCAAGCGCGGCCTGACCCTGACCCATATCCTGCTGACCCACGGTCATCTGGATCATGTGGGTGCCGCCGCCGAGCTGCGGGAAAAGACCGGCGTCGCCATTACCGGTCCCCACAAGGAGGACGCCTTCTGGCTCGACATGCTGCCCCAGCAGAGCCAGATGTTCGGCTTCGCCCATACCTCCGCCTTCACGCCGGATCGCTGGCTTGAGCAGGGTGACAAGGTGCAGCTTGGCCAGTGCGAACTGGAGGTCTACTTCTGCCCCGGCCACACCCCGGGCCATATCGTGCTGCTGAGTCAGGCCGAAAAACTCGCCTGGGTTGGCGACGTGCTGTTTGCCGGTAGCATAGGCCGCACCGACTTCCCCCGTGGCGATCACGGCACGCTTATCAAGTCGATCACCGAGACCCTGCTGCCGCTGGGTGACGAGATCGTCTTTATCCCGGGCCACGGCCCCAGCTCCACCTTCGGCCGCGAGAAGGTGAGCAACCCCTACCTGACCCAGCCTATCTGGTGATCAAAAAAGGCAGCGGTGTTCCGCTGCCTTTTCCTTTTTTCTGAAGTCCTCATTGCTATAGGTACAAGCGAGTCTTTATAATTCACCATGATTTGTCTCTGACCATCAAAACTTGGGAACAAAAATGTATCTTGCTTTAGCTATTGCCATATTGTTATTTATTTTTTTCCTGAAGAAGTCACGAGCCAGATATAGAATCAGAGATTACAAACGCCCAACAACCATTCATGGGATAATAATACTACTCGTTAATATTGCATTTGAAATAATATATAGAGCTGAGTTTGTCCCCATTCAGGCCAGTTACAGCAGCTTACTAACCTATGTACTGCCTCAAGTTATATACTACCTATTGTTGATCACCATTTTTTTAGTTATGGCATATAGATATGGTTTTTTCATATGGCCAGATGATAGAAATGCAATAAATAGACAGCATACAATCAATATCCCTATGTGCTTCTTGTTGACTATTTTTATAGTATGCCCATCTGCCATGCGAAATGGAATTATTGAAGCATCACCATATCTGCATGTTTGCAGTCTTATTGGTAGCGGACTTACCTCTATCTATCTTGTAAGAATTTTCACTATTAAGTTCAATAAGACAATTAATGATATATAACTTTTTATTGCCATCACAGTCATGAAAAATAAGCGCGTTTATTTCTACCTCTTGTTCTTGAGCCACAATTATTTGATAAGCGACCGCAAGATATTCTGACATTTTAAATCATAAATATCCCCTGAAAATAAAAAATCCCCACCCGAGGGTGAGGATTGATTTATAAGTGCAACCGTAAGGTGGCTTATTGTGCCAGCAGGTGACCGACCAGCTCATGACGCCACCCTTGCAGCAACATCGGCTTGTCGCTGCGGGCCCGCTCTTCGTCGTTCATCCGCCAGCTCCAGGTGAAGTACTGGTGAATGATCTTCTTGCTGGCAATCAGCTCGGGCGGAATATTGCTCGCCTTGGCCTTCTCTTCCACCATGGCCTTGATGCGCTTGAGCTCGGCCTTGTACTGGGGAAAGTCCACGAGCCGGCGAATGGGCTCGGGCCAGCTGTCAGGATCGCTCTGCTGCGCCTTGGCGACAATATCGAGCATCCGCTTGCCGTGGATCTTGATCTCGATGGGCGAGAGGCCGAGCTCGTTGAGATCCCGCAGGGAGGCAGGACGACGCTCCGCCACCTTGAACAGGTGCAGCTCTTTCACCACAAAATTGAGGGCCAGATCCCGGCGCACCGCCTCTTGCTGGCGCCAGGCGGCCAGCTCGCGCAGAATGGCGAGCTCGCGGCGACCCAGTTGCCAGGCGTTGACGATGTCAAGATATGCCTGACGGGGATCGCTACCCTGGGTCTTGCGGGCGGAGTGGTTCTGGCACTCCTGCTCGAACCAGGCAAACTTGCCGCTTTCCCGCAGTTTGGCCATCACCTTCTCGTAGAGCGGCATCAGGTAGAAGACATCCGCCGCCGCGTATTCGAGCTGACGCGGTGTAAGCGGGCGTGCCAGCCAGTCGGTGCGCGCCTGATCTTTTTCCAGCTCGACCCCGAGGAATTCATTCACCAGCGCACCAAAGCCGACCGAAACGCCGTAACCGAGAAAGGCGGTAGCAAGCTGGGTGTCGTGCATCTGGTTGGGCAGGTGGCCAGCCTGATGCTGGATAAGCTCCAGATCTTCGCCAGAGGCGTGCAGGATGGCGATCTGCCCTTCCCTGCCCAGTCGTTGCCAGAGGGCGGAGAGATCCAGGGTAAGCGGATCCAGCAGCGCCAGATGCTCGCCGTCATAGATCTGGAACAGGCCAAGCTGGGGATAGTAGGTACGGGTGCGAACGAATTCAGTATCGATAGCCAGGGGAACGTCGGCCAGAGAAGCGAGATACTGCTCAAGTTCGTCTTGCTGAGTGATAAGTTGATAGTGCATCTGTGCCTGCGCGGTTGATCAGGGCCAAAAAGAAAAAACCGTGGGATGACCCACGGTTTTGCATAACGACGGTGCTGGTTTGCAGAGGCTTCTGCAGCCACAGTCCGGTTATTGCTTGGCAATCTCCTCGTCGCGCAGTACGCGGCGCAGGATCTTGCCCACATTGGTCTTGGGAAGTTCGTCACGAAATTCTACCAGTTTCGGCACCTTATAGGCAGTCAGATGTTTACGGCAGTGGGCAATAATCTCGTCCTCCTGCAATTTTGCATCTTTCTTGACCACAAAGATCTTCACCAGCTCGCCGGAGACCTTGTGCGGCACGCCGACAGCGGCCACTTCCAGCACTTTCGGGTGCAGGGCAACGACATCTTCGATCTCGTTCGGGTAGACATTGAAACCGGAGACCAGGATCATGTCCTTCTTGCGGTCAACGATCTTGAAGAAGCCCTGCTCGTCGCAGACGGCGATATCACCGGTACAGAGCCAGCCATCCTGCATCACTTCGGCGGTCGCCTCCGGGCGCTGCCAGTAGCCCACCATCACCTGCGGGCCGCGCACCTGCATTTCGCCCGGGGTGCCGAGGGCGTGGATCACCTGACCGTTGTCATCCACCAGCCGGATCTCGGTAGAGCAGACCGGCAGACCAATGGAGCCGTTGTAGTCGGTCAGATCGTAGGGGCAGACGCTCACCAGCGGTGAGCACTCGGTCAAGCCATAGCCTTCCAGCAACGGGGTATCGGTCAGCGTCTTCCACTTCTCCGCAACCGCGCGCTGCACCGCCATGCCACCGCCGATGGTGAGCTTGAGCTTGTCAAAGGCGATGCCCTGAAACTCTTCGTTGTTGACCAACGCATTGAACAGGGTGTTAACCCCAGTAATGCAGGTGAAGGGGTACTTCTTGATCTCTTTGACAAAGCCCGGGATGTCGCGCGGGTTGCTGATCAGCAGGTTGTAACCGCCGATACGCATAAAGAGCAGGCAGTTCACGGTAAGGGCGAAGACGTGATAGAGGGGCAATGCGGTAACCACAAACTCCTTGCCACGTTCCAGCATGGGGCCGTAGACGCCGAGGCACTGCTCGACGTTGGCAATCATGTTACGATGAGTCAGCATGGCCCCTTTGGAGAGGCCGGTGGTGCCACCGGTGTACTGCAGGAAGGCGAGATCGTCGTTGGTGATCTCCGGCTTGATGTACTGCAGGAAACGCCCCTTGGAGAGGGCCTGACGCATGGTGGTAGCGTGGGGCAGATTGTATTTCGGCACCAGCTTCTTGACGTACTTGACCACGAAGTTGACCAGGGTGCCCTTGGCCAGCCCCAGGTTGTCCCCCATCCGGGTCAGGATAACGTGCTTGATCGGGGTGTCGTAGACCACTTTTTCCAGGGTATGGGCGAAGTTGGAGACGATGACGATGGCTTTGGCACCGGAATCTTTGAGCTGGTGCTCCAGCTCGCGCGGGGTATAGAGCGGGTTGACGTTGACCACTATCATGCCGGCGCGCAGGATGCCGAACACGGCGATGGGATATTGCAGCAGGTTGGGCATCATCACCGCAACCCGATCCCCTTTCTCCAGCTTCAGCTCGTTTTGCAGGTAGGCAGCAAAGGCGCGGGACTGCTCTTCCAGCCGGCGGTAGGTGATGGTTTGGCCCATGTTGACGAAGGCAGGCTGATCGGCAAACTGGGTTACCGAGGACTCGAACATCTCGACCAGGGAGCTGTATTGGTCTGGATTGATCTCGGCGGGGACCCCTTCCGGATAACGTTTCAGCCAGACTTTTTCCACAAACTTCTCCTGCATAACTAGCACCTGTGCGCTCACTGTGTTGCCTCCGTCCCGGTTCACATCCATTTTAATCGGTTGTTTTAAGCTGATGCTCTAATGCCGCACATATTTACACAGCGCAACATCAATTAACAGCAAATTAACAACAGAAAAATGTGAGGGAGAAAACAAACCTGGAATTATTGAAAGCTGGCGATTCTACCGAACTTGACAAAACTTTACGATACAAACGGCCGTATCAACCGAATTTTCCATATGAAAATGGTGGTTTCCACCCAATATGACCCGCTCGATCTGCTGGAAGGCATCCTGACGGGCCTGCCATTGGGCTTCAAGCGCAGCAAAGCCCTGCTCCCCCTGAATCAACAGCACAGGACAACGGATAGCCACCATCAATGCACGAGCCTGTCCTTCGCTCATTCTCAGGGGTGAAAGATCCCGCAAGCGGGGGTCGCTGCGCCAGTACCAGCGCCCTGCCCGCTCTTCAAGCTGCCGTTCACAGATAAGGCGCGCCGCCTGCGGCGTGATATCCGCCACTTTGCAACGGGCGGCGACAGCCTCATCGATGGAAGCAAAGCCGTTGGCACTGCGCTCCCGGGTGCGACTGCGGTTTAAAATCGCACGTCGCAGCTGGGCAGGTACCTCCTCATCGGGCTGACTGAGCGGGCCCAGCCCCTCCAGCATGATCAACCGCTCCACCTGTTCGGGAAACACCCCGGCATAGGCCGAGGCGATCAACGCCCCGAGGGAGTGACCGAGCAGAGTGAAGCGTGACCAGCCCGCCGCCTGCACGATCTGGTAGAGATCGTCCAGCCAGTCGACAAAGACATAAGGGGGGGTCTTGTGATCGGAGTGACCGTGCCCCGGCAGATCGACAAAGATGAGGTGAAAATCTCCCAGATGCGGCGCCAGCGGCAAGAAGCTGGCGCTATTGTCGAGCCAGCCATGCAGGGCGATCAGCAGAGGTTTGCCCTGCTGATCATGCTCCGCAGACTGGTTATCCAGCAGGGCTACCCGCCGCCCATCTGCCAAGGTCAGCAGACGTTCGTGCAGAGTGCTTTTGATGCTGTTGATCATGGCAAGCCTTAGCGACGCAGCGGCCGTCTCGGCCAGAAGGGATCATAGAAGGGGTCGTAGAAGTAGGGGTCCATATAACGTACCTCCACCTCCTTGACTGGCGGCCACAGCTTGCTGCCCGTCACATTGAGCACAGAGAAGCGGTACTTGTGCTCGCCAATCTGGCTATCAACCGGTTTGCCTATGGTGCCAAGCACAGTCAGGCTGCGCCCCTTGGCATAGAGGGTCGGGTCGACAAAGCCCTTCATGATGGCCAGAAAACGGCCCGGGCTCTGCTCGGTCTGCTCCGGCACACCGTTGGACTTGAGCGGCAGATAGACCACTTCAATAACGCTCTGATCCGCCTTGTTGTGCACCGCCGAGATAACGCCGCTCCAGCGGGCCGGTTTGCCCTCCATTCCGCCAAGGGCGGGCTGATAGGCCACCAGCTGGTTTTCTGGCTCATAGGCCAGCTCCTTGGGAACCGAGCTGCAGGCCCCGAGCAGCAGGGCCAGCGCCCCGACCACCATCCCGCGTTTCATCATGTCGCTTCTGCTATTACGCATCATGTCACTCTCCTGTTGCTGGCGTGGCCGTCGGGCCATCCGCTTTTATTGCAGCTGATGAGCGGCAAGAGCGACATGACGTCAGCGCTCCTGCCCTTATTCGCGACCCGGCAGTTTTTTCCAGGTCACCTTGTCACGCAAATAGACCGGTGTTGCTTGTTCAACCGGTACCGCCTCCCCCGCCAGCCAAGCGGCGCGGGCCAACGGCAGCATGTCTTCTGCCGCCGGGAAGCGTACCTGACTCACCGCCAGCTCATCGGCCAGACCACTCAGGGTCTCGCCATAGGTTTCAAAGCCGGTGCCGACGCAGGTCACAGGGCCCGCCAGCTTGCCACGGACGTCAACCAGTGCCGCGGGCTCGCTCACCACCTCGTCCCCCACCAGCTGCATGCGGCCATCAATCAGCTCATAGCGGCCGAAATAGACCTCGTTCATCCGCGCATCGATGGCGGTCAGCACCTGCTCGGCGCCATCCAGTCGATAGGCCCCTTGCGCCATGGCGGCCAGGGTCGAGATGCCGATCAGCGGGACACCCGCACCAAACGCCAGACCTTGCGCCACACTGATGCCGATTCGCACGCCGGTAAAGGAGCCCGGGCCACGGCCGAACGCGATGGCATCGAGGTCACTCAAACTTATCCCGGCATCCTCTAACACAGCCTGAACCATGGGCAGGATTTTTCGGGTGTGATCCCGTGGCGCCTCCTCCCAGCGGGAGAACAGCTTGTCACCCACCAGCAAGGCGGCGGAGCAGGCTTCGGTGGCGGTATCTACGGCCAGGATCTTCAACTCATTCATGCTTTCCAATCTCTATAAAATCAGTCAATTACATAACCGGCAAGCGAGATATGCTCACCCGTTGTTCAAATCTGTTAGCTGACGGCACACTTATTCACCGCGTTCAGTGCGATCGAAAAAACTCCCCAGCGTTCCCAACTCCCGGGTGCGAGGGATGGCGGGCAGACTCTTGATAAAGGTGGCACCGTAAGGTTTGTTGACCATGCGGGGATCACATATCACCAGCACCCCGTGATCAGTGCGATCACGAATAAGCCGCCCCACCCCCTGCTTAAGGGCAATCACCGCCTTGGGCAACTGCAGCTCGGCGAAGGGATCCCCCCCCTTGAGCTTGCAATCATCCACCCGCGCCTTGAGCAGCGGATCATCGGGGCTGGCAAACGGCAGCTTGTCGATGATAACACACGACAACGCCGCCCCTCTCACGTCGATCCCCTCCCAGAAGCTGCTGGTCGCCACCAGCACGGCGCGGCCATTCTCGACAAACTCCTTGAGCAACCGCTGCTTGTTGTCCTCCCCCTGCAACAAGACGGTGCGGCCAATCTCCCGGCGCAGCACCTCGGCTACCTGACGCATCACCTGATGGCTGGTGCAGAGGAAGAAACAGCCACCCGGCGTCTTGTTGATGAGGGGGAGCATCAGATTGGCCAACTGCTCGCCACGGCCAAAGGCGTTGGGTTCCGGCAGATAGCGGGGCACACAGAGCCGCGCCTGCTCGCCATAGTCGAACGGACTGTCGAGAATAAGCTCGGCGCTGCCTGCCAGCCCCAGCTCGGCCTTGAAGTGATCAAAGCGCATATCCACCGTCAGGGTGGCGGAGGTGAAGACCCAGGCAACTTCCGGTCTTTGCACCTCGGCACTGAATCGCTCGGCCACCGATAGCGGCGTCAGATTGAGGGTGAAATGAAGCCGTGAGCAGTCGTACCAGTAGGAGAAACCGGTCTGGTTGACCGCCAGCACTTCACCCAGGCGGGTGCGCAGTTCACTGATCCGTTCGAAGGCGTGATCCAGCTGCTCACCCCGGCCGAGAGCCAGTTTGAGCACTTCGTAGCAAAGCCCGATGGCGTCGTTGAGACGAGCCAAAGCCTGCCCCCAAAGCGGCTGGCGCAGCATGTCGCGGGTATTGCCGCGACCGCCATCTACCCCGAAGGCGAGACGCAAGTCCTGACTGGCGATAGCAAGCCGGTCCGCCGCCTTGCCGAGCTGGGCCATGTCGTGGGCCTCTGCCCGATAGGCCAGCTGGATATCCTGCGCCAAATCCTGAATTGTTCGGCTGCCTACCGACTTGCCGAAGTAGTTGGTGGCGATCTCCGGCAGCTGATGGGCTTCATCAAACACATAGACTTGCGCCTGTGGCACCAACTCGCCAAATCCGGTGTCTTTCACCGCCATATCGGCGAAGAAGAGGTGGTGGTTGATCACCACCACCTGGGCATCCATAGCGCGGCGTCGTGCCACCACCAGATGGCAGTCGTCGTAATAGGGGCAGTCGCGACCGAGGCAGTTATCGTTGGTGCTGGTGACGTGGGCGAGGATCTCGGCGTTCTCCTGCAATCCCGGAATATCCCCCACATCGCCGTTATCGGTGGCGGTGGACCAGGATTTGACCTTCACCAGATCGTTCAGGATCTCAGGCTTTTGCAGATGAGATTCACTCAAGAGCCGGTTCATCCGCTCGATGCAGAGATAGTTGCTGCGCCCCTTGAGCAGGGCCACAGGCGGGGTGTAGGAGAGCGCGCCGGTAATGGTCGGGAGATCCCGATAGAAGAGCTGTTCCTGCAGATTTTTGGAGCCGGTGCTGATCACCACCCGCTTGCCGGATTCCAGCGCAGGCACCAGATAGGCGTAGGTCTTGCCGGTACCGGTCCCCGCCTCAACCAGCAGACGGCCACTACTTTTGATGGCGCGCGCGACCGCTTCGGCCATCTCCAGTTGGGGAGCGCGGGCTTTGAAACCGTCGATATGGCTGGCCAGAGGGCCATCTGGCTTGAACAGGGTCTGGATGGTCAAAAGGGCGTCCCGCAGCAAAAGCAGCCATTATGCCAAAAGCGCGGCAAAAGCGGGACAGATAATCTGCCTAGACGAACAGATCGATCTGATGCTCGGGGTCCGGCTTGTGATCGTCCTCCTCCGCCTTTGGCTGATCACGTTTGGCGGGCGTGTTATATGCCTGCTGGCGCTGCTGGGAGTCACTGTTGTCAGTGCTGGTCTTGCGCAGCTGGTGCTTTTTGCTGATCTGGTTCACTTCCCGCTTGATCTCTTCGCTGCCGGGCGCAGCGGGCGCCCGGGGCAAAATGGGGAACAACAGGTCCTGGCTGGGCATGATAGCGACTCCTGCAGGGATTATTGTCTAGTTATCGACCAGAAAACCGTTTTCGCCACTTTAATCGATCAAATCACAATTTCGGGTTGCATTTTCTGTCAAGGCAGGTAGTTTAAATCAGGCGTCAATTACGACATCTTATTTTGTAAAGGATTGATTACATGAAGTTCACCACCCTGAAGACTCATCACCACCATCATCATCCCGACTAGTCTTTCAGGAGGTTGACTGCTGGAAGACACTTAACTGGTGACTTCCAAAAGGACCGCAAGATTCATAAACCCTCGGAAGCACCCACTTCCGAGGGTTTTTTCGTTTTTGACTAGAAGGAAATCGAGCAATGGAAACACAACGCCTGCGTATCGCCATGCAAAAGTCCGGTCGTCTGAGCCAGGACTCCCAAGCCCTGTTCAAGAGCTGTGGCCTGAAAATCAACCTGCGCGAGCAGCGCCTCATCGCCCATGTCGAGAACATGCCCATCGATATCCTGCGGGTGCGTGATGACGACATCCCGGGTCTGGTGATGGAAGGGGTGGTCGATCTTGGCATCATCGGCGAAAACGTGCTGGAAGAGGTGCAGCTTATTCGCGCCTCACAGGGCCTGCCATTCGAGGTCAAAACCCTCAAGCAGCTGGACTTTGGTGGCTGCCGCCTCTCGCTGGCGGTGCCGGAAGATGTGAACTACACAGGGCCAGCGAGCCTTGCCGGCAAACGCATCGCCACCTCCTATCCCGGGCTGCTCAAGCGCTTCTTTGACGACAAGGGGCTCGGCTTCAAGAGCGTGATGCTGGGCGGCTCGGTGGAAGTGGCGCCCCGCGCGGGCCTGGCTGATGCCATCTGCGATCTGGTCTCCACCGGCGCGACCCTGGAAGCCAATGGCCTGAAAGAGGTGGAGGTGATCTACCGCTCCAAGGCGGTACTGGTACAGGCCCCCAACCCCTTGTCCGATGCCAAGCAGAAGCTCATCGACAAACTGCTGCCCCGCATTCAGGGGATGCAGCAGGCCCGCGAGAGCAAGTACATCATGCTGCACGCCCCCAAAGACAAGCTCGATGCCATCACCGATCTGCTGCCGGGTGCCGAGCGCCCCACCATCATGCAACTGGCCGGTGACACCAATCAGGTGGCCCTGCACGTCGTCTCCAGCGAGACCCTGTTCTGGGAGACCATGGAGCAGCTCAAGGCCCTCGGTGCCAGCTCCATTCTGGTGCTGCCCATCGAAAAAATGATGGAATAAGGAAGGGATATCATGCAGACCCTGATCTGGAAGACCCTCTCCCCCGCCCAGCAGGCCGACGTGCTGACTCGGCCCGCCCTCAATGACGAGGCCGATATTGGCGCCGTAGTGCGGGATATCATCGCCGCGGTGCGTAGCCGTGGCGATGAGGCCCTGCGCGAGCTGAGCCTGCGCTTCGAGCGCGCCCCCCGTGAGCAGTTGCGCGTCAGCGAAGCCGAAATCGAGGAAGCCTGCGCACGACTGGATGACGAGATAAAAAGCGCCATCGAAGCGGCCATTGCCAACATTCGCACCTTCCATGCCGCACAAGTGCAGCCGGTGGTAAGAGTGGAGACCCAACCCGGTGTGGTGTGCGAGCTGCGCACCCAGCCCATCAGTCGGGTCGGCCTCTATGTGCCGGGGGGCAGCGCGCCGCTCCCCTCCACCGTGATGATGTTGGCTATTCCGGCGGCTATCGCCGGTTGCCGTGAAGTGGTGCTCTGCACCCCGTCTCCGGCCAGCGACGAGATCCTGTTTGCCGCCCGCGCCTGCGGCGTCGAGAAGGTGTTCGCCATCGGCGGCGCCCAGGCCATCGCGGCGATGGCTTACGGCACCGAGAGCATTCCCAAGGTGGACAAGATCTTCGGCCCGGGCAACGCCTATGTGACCGAAGCCAAGGGGCAGGTATCCCGCGACTGGCGCGGTGCTGCCATCGACATGCCCGCTGGCCCCTCCGAGGTGCTGGTGATTGCCGACGAGAGCGCCGACCCCGCCTTCGTGGCAGCGGATCTGCTCTCCCAGGCCGAGCACGGCCCCGACAGCCAGGTGGTGCTGGTGACTACCTCGCCCCTGTTGGCCGATGCCATCGCAGGGGAGATCAAGAGCCAGCTGGCCAAGTTGAGCCGCCGCGATATCGCCGCGCAGGCGCTCGGCAGCAGTCTGGTGATCCTCTGTGACGATCTGGCCGAGGCGTGTGCCATCTCCAACGCCTATGCGCCGGAGCACCTGATCGTGCAGACCCGAGCCCCCCGCGATCTGCTGGATAAACTCGAGAACGCCGGTTCCATCTTTCTCGGAGCATGGACCCCCGAGTCGGTCGGCGATTACGCCAGCGGCACCAACCACACTCTGCCTACCTACGGCTATGCCCGCACCTGCTCCAGCCTTGGCCTCGCCGATTATCAGCGCCGCTACACGGTGCAGGAGCTGAGTGAGCGCGGTATTCAGGGCCTTGGCCCTATCGTCGAGCGTATCGCCCAGGCCGAGGGGCTCGATGGCCACAAAAATGCCGTCACCCTCAGGTTGAATGCCTTGGCCACCGCGCCCCAACCAACAGCACAGCAGAAGGATTTGTCATGAGCATTGCCAATCTGGCGCGCCGCGTGGTGCGGGCCCTCACCCCTTATCAATCCGCCCGCCGCATCGGCGGCAAGGGCCACGTCTGGCTCAACGCCAACGAGGCGCCGCAGGCCTATCCCTTCACCATCGAGGGGAGCCGTCTCAACCGCTACCCTGAGTGCCAACCGGCCGAGGTGGTGAACGGCTATGCCGCCTACGCCGGGGTTAATCCGGATCAGGTGCTGGTGAGCCGCGGCGCCGATGAGGCCATCGAGCTCTTGATCCGCACCTTCTGTGAAGCGGGTGAAGATCAGATCCTCATCTGCCCGCCCACCTACGGCATGTACGCCATCAGCGCCGAGACCTGTGGCGTGGGCATCGTCGAACAGCCGCTGACCGCCAACCGTCAGCCCGACTGGCCCGCCATTGCCGATCGCCTCAGTGACGTGAAGCTGGTGTTTCTCTGCTCCCCCAACAATCCCACCGGGGATCTGGTGGGTCGCGACGGCCTCATCGCCCTGCTGGAGAAGGCGCGTGATCGCGCCATCGTGGTGGTGGACGAGGCCTATATCGAGTTCTGCCCCGAGGCGTCCGTGGTGGACCTGCTGGCCCGCTTCCCCAATCTGGTGGTGACCCGCACCCTCTCCAAGGCTTTTGCCCTGGCGGGTATCCGCTGTGGCTTTACTCTGGCAAGCCCAGAGGTGATCGCCATGCTGGCCAAAGTGATCGCCCCCTATCCCATCCCCGAGCCCATCGCCCAGATCGCGGCGCAGGCCCTCTCCCCCATGGGGCTGGAGCTGATGCGCGAGCGAGTGGTAGAGCTCAACAAGCAAAAAGCCGCCTTCAAGGCAGAGCTGACAAAGCTTGCCTGCGTGAAGGAAGTATTCGAGGACAAGGGCAACTTCGTGCTGGTGCGCTTTGTGGATGGCGCCACCGTCTTTGCCGCCATGAAGGCCGCCGGCATCATTCTGCGGGATTTCTCCAGCAAGCCGGGTCTGGACAACAGCATTCGCATCACCATCGGCTATCAGGGCGAGATGGATGCCGTGCTGGCGGTATTGCGTGACCTGCCCTCACCCTCTTTTTAAGACAAGGATGTAGCGATGAAGACCCCGTTTTTGTTTATCGACCGCGACGGCACCCTGATTGAAGAGCCGGTGACCGACAAGCAGGTGGACAGCCTCGCCAAGCTGCGCTTCGAGCCCATGGTCATTCCGGTGCTGCGCGAGTTGCAGGCCGCCGGTTACGTGCTGGTGATGGTGACCAATCAGGATGGGCTGGGCACCGCCAGCCTGCCGCTGGAGAACTTCCAGCCCCCCCATGATCTGATGATGCACCTGTTTGAATCGCAAGGGGTGAAGTGGGAACAGGTGCTGATCTGCCCGCACTTCCCCACCGACGGCTGCAGCTGCCGCAAGCCCCACCTCGGACTGGTGAAGGAGTATCTCGCCTCCGGTCGTATCGACTTTGCCAACTCCTTCGTGATTGGCGATCGCCAGACCGATCTGCAGCTTGCCGAGAATATGGGCATTGGCGGTATTCGCTACCACCCGCAGGATCACGACTGGCTCGCCATCCGTGATCAGCTGTTATGCAAAGGCCGCGTAGCCTCGGTGGAACGCTACACCAAGGAGACCCGCATCCAGGTGGCGCTGGACTTAGACAAGAGCGGCGGCAACCAGATCGCCACCGGTATCGGCTTCTTTGATCACATGCTGGATCAGATCGCCACCCACGCCGGTTTCCAGCTCAAGCTGAACGTCAGCGGCGACCTGCATATCGACGATCACCACACGGTGGAAGACGTCGGTCTGGCCCTCGGTCAGGCATTGCGTCAGGCCCTTGGCAACAAGCGCGGCATCGGCCGTTTCGGCTTCGTGCTGGCGATGGATGAAGTGCAGGCAGTGATCGATGCGCGCCCGCTGACCGAGCAGGAGGTGAGCACTGCGCTGGATCTCAGCGGCCGCCCCTACTTCGTGTTTGACTGCCCGAGCGGCTTTGGCCGTGACAAGGTGGGTGAGATGGCCACCGAGATGGTGCCCCACTTCTTCCGCTCCCTCTCCGATGCCATGGCCATCACATTGCAGATGAAGGTGGGCAGCGGCAACACCCATCATCAGGTGGAAGCGTTGTTCAAAGGCTTTGGCCGCGCCCTGCGTCAGGCCATTCGGGTGGAAGGGAGCGAGCTTCCCTCCAGCAAGGGAGTGCTGTGATGGATGTGAGCAAGCAGAAGCTGGTCATTATCGACACCGCATTGATGGTGCGAATCTCGCCAATCGATATGAGTAAGGGCAGACGATGAACAATCAAAAACTTGTCATCATCGACACCGGCTGTGCCAATCTGGCCTCGGTGCGCATGGCATTCGAGCGCCTCGGCGTGCAGCCGCTGGTCTCAAGCCAGGCCGCCGATATCGAGCAGGCGGACAAGCTGATCCTGCCCGGTGTCGGCACTGCGGTGGCCGCCATGAAAAACCTCAATGAACGGGGACTGGTGCCCCTTATTCGCGCCGCCAAACAGCCGCTGCTGGGCTTTTGCCTCGGTATGCAGATGTTGGCGGAGGCCTCCGAAGAGAGCATGGGTACGGATGACTCGTCAGAGCGGCTTATCGACTGCCTTGGCATAGTGCCGGGCAAGATCCGCCTGATGGAGGTCGGTAATCTGCGCCTGCCCCATATGGGCTGGAACCAGATTGAACACGACGAGACCCATCCTCTGCTCAAGGGGATCCCGAGCGGCAGCTACTTCTATTTCGTTCACTCCTATGCGCTGGAGGTAACCGAAGCGACGCTGGCGACCTGCGACTATGGCAAGCCTTTTACCGCGATTGTCGCCCGTAACAACTTCTTTGGCGCCCAATTCCACCCGGAGCGCTCAGGCGCAGCCGGTGCCCGTTTGCTGCAAAATTTTCTGGAGCTGTGACTAGCATGATCATTCCCGCAATTGACCTTATCAATGGTCAGGTAGTTCGCCTCTATCAGGGGGACTACGAGCAGAAGACCGAATACAGCAGCAGCCCGCAGGCCCGCTTCGACGAATATGTCTCCCAGGGGGCGGTGCAGCTCCATCTGGTAGATCTGGACGGAGCCAAGGATGCCAAGGCGCGCCAGCTGCCCCTGCTGACCCAACTGCTGTCAGCCACCGAAGCGCCGGTGCAAGTCGGCGGCGGCGTGCGCACCGAACAGGATGTGGCGGATCTGCTGGCCGCCGGTGCCAGCCGGGTGGTGATTGGATCCACCGCCGTCAAATCCCCGGATCTGGTAGCCAGCTGGATGGAGAAATATGGCCCCGAGCAGATCGTGCTGGCGCTGGACGTCAATATCGATGAGCAGGGCAATCGCCATATCGCGGTGGCAGGCTGGCAGGAGAACAGCGGTGTGACCATCGAGGCGCTGATCGAGCGCTTCCTCCCCGCCGGGCTCAAGCATGTGCTCTGCACCGACATCAGCCGTGACGGCACCCTGGCTGGCACCAACGTCGAGCTCTATCGGGATCTCTGCGCCCGCTACCCGAGCGTCGCCTTTCAAGCCTCCGGCGGCATTGGCGGCATCGCGGATATCGAGGCGCTCAAGGGCTCCGGCGTCAAGGGGATCATCCTTGGCCGTGCCCTGCTGGAAGGCAAGTTCTCGGTAGGTGACGCCATCGCCTGCTGGCAAGCCCCCGCATTTGATACCACAGGAGGCAACTGATGCTGGCAAGACGCATTATCCCCTGCCTCGACGTGAAAGATGGCGTGGTGGTCAAAGGGGTGCAATTTCGCAACCACGAGGTGATGGGCGGCATTGTCGAGCTGGCGCGCCGCTACGCCGAAGAGGGCGCTGACGAGCTGGTGTTCTATGACATCACCGCCTCCAGCGATGCGCGGGTAGTGGACAAGAGCTGGGTAAGCCGGGTAGCGGAGGTGATCGATATCCCCTTCTGCGTCGCCGGTGGCATCAAAAGCGTGGAAGACGCCCGCCAGATCCTCGAATTTGGCGCCGACAAGGTCTCCATCAACTCCCCTGCCCTTGCCGACCCGACGCTTATCAGCCGACTGGCCGAGCGCTTTGGCGTGCAGTGCGTGGTGGTGGGCATTGACTCCTACTTCGACGCCGACACGGGCCACTATCAGGTCAAACAGTTTACCGGTGACGAGAGCCGCACCCGCACCACCGCCTGGCACACTCTCGACTGGGTGCAGGAGGTGCAAAAACGCGGCGCGGGCGAAATCGTGCTGAACGTGATGAATCAGGACGGCATGCGTCAGGGTTATGATCTCGACCAGCTCAAGCTGGTGCGCAGCGTCTGCAAGGTGCCGCTGATCGCCTCCGGCGGCGCCGGTGCCATGGCACACTTTCGCGATGCTTTTACCCTCGCCGATGTGGACGGGACGTTGGCCGCCTCCGTGTTCCACAAGGGCCTTATCCCCATTCCCGAATTGAAACGCTGGCTGAAAACCGAAGGAGTCGCCATCCGTGAATAACTTCTCAGATAACACACAAACAACCGCCAGCGCGCGCCCCCTTGCCGAGCAACTCGACTGGGAAAAATGCGACGGCATGATCCCCGCCATCATCCAGCACGCCGCCAGCGGCGAGGTGCTGATGCAGGGCTTTATGACCCGCGAAGCGTTGGAAAAGACCCAGACCACAGGTCAGGTCACCTTCTTTAGCCGCAGCAAACAGCGGCTTTGGACCAAGGGCGAAAGCTCGGGCAATGTGCTCCAGCTCGTGGCCATCAGCACCGACTGTGATCAGGACTCCCTGCTGATTGCCGCCAACCCCGTCGGCCCCACCTGCCACAAAGGGACAACCTCCTGCTTCCACGGTCACCCGCTGCCACCCCTCGGTTTTCTGGCAGAGCTGGAACAGGTGCTGGCCGCCCGCAAAGGGGCCGATCCGGCCACCAGCTACACCGCCAGCCTCTACGGCAAAGGCACCAAGCGCATCGCCCAGAAGGTAGGTGAGGAAGGTGTTGAAGTGGCGCTGGCCGCCATGGCCAAGGATCGGGAAGAGCTCATCAACGAATCCGCCGATCTGCTCTACCACCTGACCGTACTGCTGCAAAACGAGGGGCTGGGATTACAGGATGTGGTGCAGCGGCTTTATGAGCGGCATCAAAAATAATATTCATATTTAGAGATGGGCTTATGCCCATTTCTATTTTAAGTTGCATGCTAGCTCAACAAGATCTTGATACTCATTAATATTGACACTCTGATTCGCCAAGTGATAAGCCAATAATGTCTCTTCTTTGCTAGCAATTGTGAATGCATCTATATGATGTTGACCCAACACCCCACCTATCGCAATTGCGTTCCTTTCTGCGACTAATTGCGCTTTATGTCTCATGGAATAAAAGAAACAATTTATATATTTAGATATGCTTATTTCTGTCTTTAAAAGATCTATGCCATTACTCTCTGAAGGCAAGTTAAACTGCAACATACTATTCACTTTAAATCGTTCATAGAACCCAACATTAGATATTGGTTTTTTATTATCATTTCGAAGTGATAGTTCTAAATTCACTATCTGCCTATATAAGTCAGGCTCATGCTCTTTGGCTAAAAGAAGTATAGAAAAAATCACTAAATCAAAATCATCACTAAAATTTGATATTGCCGCCTTTACTTTGTCTATGTATTGCTCAATATCTCTAAGCTGAAGACCAAAGGCATCTGCGAGCACGGATAGCAACAATGAAAATTCGCTTATTGTTTTAAATCTTGGGAAAAGGTTCTCCCATGATGCATCATCAATAGTCATGTAGCTTTCAATGAATGACGCTTTTGATATTTCCTTTAAGGAAAATTGCCGCCTAAAAAAACGTCTTAGATAAGCAGATGCATGAAATCCTTCTCCATAAATTACCTTGATAGCATGCTGCAACTGCTCGGTATCTGTTGCCAGCACAAATACCACCTTGGGAATATCAAAAATATGCTTGATAGTCTCCAGCATTTCCACAGCATAGGAAGGACGACAACGATCAAGCTCATCTATCAAAATAAATGCGGGATAGTCCAGTTCTCCTTCACTTAAACCAACAGCTCCCTCAACCCATTGCCGGATCTCATTTTTAAGATATTGGATAGATTCATAACGCTCTTTGTGATTGCTGCACAGTGTATCAACCAGCTTATCTGCATCTTCGCCTTCCATAGAAAAGTCACCATCTTCAAGTCCAGCTTTTTTAATGGCTGACTTGAGTACCAATTTTCCGCCCACCTTGAGCAAACCCAATAGTTTGGACTTGATGCCATCAGGTATTGCAACCTTATTTCCTGTTGCATCTCTCAATTGATCGATAATCGACGAGATAACCGTCAATAAGGGATCATCGGAAAAGTCCTGCTGCCAGGCATCGATATAGACGGTGGGATAGTGCGCTTTCAGCTCCATATACCAGCGCTTGATAAACCAGGTTTTACCCGCCCCCCACTCGGCATTGAGGTTGAGCACATAGTTGCGTTGCTTGCCTTCGGCGGCGAGGTATTTAGTCAGAAATTCGGCATAGCGGGCGCGATCCAGCCGATCGGCACTCAAGATCTCTTCGCTACCCGCAATGGCCCCCGGCCCGTCCCACTGAACTGCGTCATCCCAATTAAACGGTGCCACTGCCATCTCGTATCTCTCCATATTGCGTTGCTGAGGATGATATCAAGGACACAGTGAAAATAGTTTGATTAAAGACCTGTTTGTTGCCCTTTCTGCCGTTCGGAGTGGCGTATTTGACTGCTGGGCAATCTCTTTGCTGCTGGCCCACAAAACTGGGTCGATACAGGGGAAACGGTTATCTGAACAGCCACGGACTCAGTTGATTTCCTTTGACCACACCAACGATGACAATCGTGTGACATGGCGCAGATCCTGCGGAAATAAACGCGAAACATGGCCTGTGAAGTGCTTAATTTAAACCGTTGGTACATATATTCGCGCTGTATACAACGATGCCCTTAACCAAGGATGGTTAGCCCCATGAAGGATGAGCCCTTCTCTATCCAGTTACAGCATGAGCTGGATCACCTCAAAGCCATCTTCAACGAGACGGACGCCTACATGTTTACCAAGGATCTGGCGGGCCGTTACACCTATGCCAATCAGGCGGTGCTGGATCTCTTTGGCTGCACCCTCGCCGAGTTGCAGGGGCAGGATGATCGGGCCTTTTTTGATCTCGAATTCTCCGACACCATTCAACGCAACGACCGGTTGGTACTGGAGCAGCAGCTCGCCATCGCCCAGGAGGAGATCAACTACCTCAAATCCACCGGGGAAAAGCGCTGCTACTGGACCGTTAAAAAGCCCATCCATGACAAGGATGGCAACCTGATCGGCCTGTGCGGCATCTCCACCGATATCACCGAACACAAGCTGATTGAGGCCCGCATGGCGGAGCAGCATCAGCTGCTGGAAATCATCCTCGCCAACGTGGATGCCCATATCTATATGAAGGACAGCCAGCACCGCTTTCTCTACGTCAACCAAAAGGTCGCCGATCTGCTGGGCCTTCCTGCCGAGCAGATCATCAACCGGCGAGATGATGAGGTGATACCCGCGGGCAGCGCCTGCCAGCTGTGGCGACTGGACAACCGGGTATTCGAAACCGGCGAGCTGCAAGCCGGGGAAGAGATGCTGACCGATCCCGAGGGAAATCAGCACTACTACTGGTCGGTCAAGGTGCCCTTTCTGCTGGGGGATGGCACCCCCACCCTGATCGGTATCTCCTCCGACATTACCGAACTGCACCAGCTCAAGGAGCAGCTGCACCAGCAGTCGGTGCGCGATAGCCTCACCGGTCTCTACAACCGCCGTTTCTTTTTCGAACTGTGCGAGAAGAACCTCAGTCTGGACATGCGCCACCACCTCACTTCGGTGCTGATGGTGCTGGATGTGGATCAGTTCAAGTGCATCAACGATCGTTTCGGCCATCCCCTTGGGGATAGCGCGCTGATGCATCTGGGCAGGGTGATGCAATCGGTGCTGCGCAGCGAAGATGTGCTGGCTCGTATCGGTGGCGACGAGTTCGCCATTTTACTGCCCAACACTACCCTCTCGGCCGCCGCATCCCTGGCCGAGCGACTGCGCCTGCAGGTGATGCAAAGCCCGCTGCCCCTGCCAGATGGAGATAAGCTGGTCATCACCATCAGCGCTGGACTGGTGGAAAATGGCGAAGGGGAGCTGATGGAGAGCCTCTACGCCCGCGCCGATCAGATGCTCTATCAGGCCAAACAGAGCGGCCGCAACTGCGTTGCCTGCAAGACCCCCTAGCCATACAACGGGAGGGCCAGCAGCCCTCAAACTCCCTCGAATCTCCCTTCTATGAATGGCTGTGCTCGCTCCTTACGAACAGGCTGCTACCCCAGCTGTTTGCGCAGCACGAATTTTTGCACCTTGCCGGTGGAGGTCTTGGGCAACGGGGTGAAGATGATGCGCTTAGGCGCCTTGAAGTGGGCCATCTGCTCACGGCAAAAGGCGATAAGCTCCGCCTGGGTGGTCTCTCGCCCCTCTTTCAGTTTCACGAAGGCGCAGGGCACCTCTCCCCACTTCTCATCTGGCATGGCGATCACCGCCGCTTCATCCACATCGGGATGACGATAAAGCACGTCCTCCACCTCCAGACTGGAGATGTTCTCCCCACCCGAAATGATGATGTCCTTGGATCTGTCCTTGATCTCCACATAACCGTCCGGGTGCCATACCGCCAGATCGCCACTGCGAAACCACCCCTCCGCCATCGCCTCGGCGCTGGCCGCCGGATTTTTCAGATACCCCTTCATCACCACATTACCGCGCAGCACTATCTCCCCCATGGTTTTGCCATCTTTGGCTACCGGCTCGCCACTGACCGGATTGATAACACGCATCTCCCCCTGCAGAGGCGATGCAACACCCTGCCGTGCCTTGAGGCGGGAGATCGCCGTGGCATCCTGACCTTGCCAGCTTCTTTGCGGTTCGCACAACACGCAGGGGCCATAGGTTTCGGTGAGGCCATATACGTGGGTCACGGCGATCCCCATCGCTTCCATACCGGCGATCACGGTGGCGGGCGGCGCAGCGCCAGCGGTCATCACCTTGATGGGGTGATCCAGCCCCCGCTTGAGCACCGGATCGGCATTGTTGAGCATATTGAGCACGATGGGCGCCGCGCAAAAATGGCTCACCTTGTGCTCGTGCAGCGCCTCATAAATGGCGGCAGCCTGCACATGACGCAGGCAGACGCTCACCCCTGCGGTGGCCGCCAGCGTCCAGGGGAAACACCAGCCGTTACAGTGAAACATCGGCAAGGTCCAGAGATAGACGGGATGTTTGGGCAGCTCCCAGGAGAGCACGTTGTTGATGGCGTTGAGGTGGGCGCCGCGATGGTGATAGACCACCCCCTTGGGGTTGCCGGTAGTGCCGGAGGTGTAGTTAAGGGAGATGGCCTGCCACTCATCCTCTGGCAACCAGCCTGGCTCATCGCCGTTACCAGTGGCAATAAAAGCCTCATAGGTCAGTTCACTGATAAGCGCCCCCTCCCGGTAGAGGGGATCGTCGATGGCGATGACCAGCGGCTGGCTCTTCAGCAGATCCAGTGCCTTGCGCACCACAGGGCCAAACTCCCTGTCCACCAGCACCACCTTGCTCTGGGCATGCTGGAAGATAAAGGCCATCGAATCTGCATCGAGCCTGGTATTGATGGTGTTGAGCACAGCACCGCTCATGGGCACGCCGAAGTGCGCTTCAACCATCGCCGGGATATTGGGCGCAACGATGGAGACGGTATCCCCTTCCCCGATGCCGCGAAGCCTCAGGGCCGAGGCCAACTGACGGCAACGGCGGGCGGTCTCGCCCCAGCTCTGGCGCAGCGAGCCGTGGATCAGCGCCGGATAGTCGGGATAGACCCGCTCCGCCCGCCCCAAAAAGCTGATGGGGGTCAGGGCCTCGAAATTGGCGGCGGTTTTGGCAAGGTCGCGCTCATAGATGTTCTGCACTGTCATCGGATTCCTTCCTCACAGGTGGCACAAAACGGGCAGTTTCGGGATGATTCAGAGATCAGCAAGCGACATGGGCATCCTGCCCGTCACTGGTCTCTTATGGGGATGACAGCCTAACAGCGAGCCTGCGGCGGCAGGTATTAGCAAAACGTCTTAGACAGGAACAGCCTGCTGCCAACAGGGGTTCCCTGTTTTCGTTGCAAAAAATATTTCATTACGGGAAAGCGTGCTATTTTTTCACAGGCTGTTTTTGGCGAATAACGAAAAATGACGATAGTGGAATATTATTCCGCCAAAGCTGCTTTATATGTCATTCCATTCATCTCGGTGCACACTATTTTCATGGCATTTATTTAAGACAAGCCACGTTAAACGAAAGCTGAAATAGTTATTGCATAATGAATTTTATTTCATATCAGCTATTAGATCCATGACAAATAAATTCTGTGAGCCATCCCATAAAGCGAGCATGGCGCCATGTTCATCCAGCCGCGCACGGGTTACGGTTACAACGTGAAACAATCTACCGGATGTTCAATATCAGGCCAGATTTCTCGCCAATCACTACGCAATCCACAGTGAGTTTGCGTACCTTGGATGTATGACGCAGAAACCCTATCGACCCGATATTCCGCCGAGCCCAAACCTGCTTTATCAAGGAGCATTTTATGTGTGCCGTGCCGAATACCACACCACGCAGACAATTCCCTACTGCATTTACCATTCTTTTTCTTATTATGTTGCTGGCCATTGCGCTGACCTGGATAATTCCGGCGGGCGCCTATGCCAAGCTCTCTTATAATCCGGCCAGTGAAAGCCTGATGGTCAATAGCCCACAGGGGGAAATAAGCCGACTTCCCGCAACCCAGGATGCTCTGGCAAAACTCAATATCAATATTGCGGTGGAGCAATTTACCAACGGCACCATCCGCAAGCCCATCGCCATTCCCGGCACCTATGCACGGCTGGAGCAAGCGCCCAAGGGGCTCGGTGACGTGGCAGTCAGCATGGTCAAGGGCACCATAGAGGGGGCGGATATCATCGTCTTTATTCTGGTGCTCGGGGGGCTGATCGGCGTCATCAACAAGACAGGCGCATTCAGTGCGGGGCTGGTGGCGCTGTCGCGCAAAACCCGGGGCAACGAGTTCCTGTTTGTGGCGCTGGTCTGCTTCGTAATGGCGCTGGGAGGCACCACCTGCGGACTGGAGGAAGAGGCGGTCGCCTTCTACCCCATACTGGTGCCCATCTTTCTGGCGCTCGGCTATGACTCCATCGTCTGCGTAGGGGCCATCTTCCTCGCCGCCTCCATGGGTACCACCTTCTCCACCATCAATCCCTTCTCGGTGGTGATCGCCTCCAATGCCGCCGGCATTCCCTTTACCGAGGGGCTGATCTTTCGCGCCATTGGCTGTCTGGTGGGCACCCTGGTGGTGATCTGTTATCTCTACTGGTACTACAAGAAGATCAAGGCCAACCCTGCCTTCTCCTACACCTATGAGGACAGAGAGAGTTTTCGCGCCCGTTTTCTCAAAGAGGGCGCCATGGATGAAGGGGTGCCCTTCACCCTTCGCCGCAAGATCATTCTGACCCTGTTTATCCTCGCCTTCCCGCTGATGGTGTGGGGCGTCTCCATGGCCGGCTGGTGGTTCCCGCAGATGGCGGCCTCCTTCCTGACCATCGCCATCATCATCATTTTTATCTCGGGTCTCAAAGAGAAAGAGGCTGTCGAGGCCTTTACTCAGGGGGCATCGGAGCTGGTGGCCGTTTCGCTCATCATCGGGCTGGCACGAGGGGTCAATCTGGTGCTGGATCAGGGGATGATCTCGGACACTATTCTGGCCTACGCCTCCGATCTGGTCTCCGGCATGCATGGCGCCGTGTTCGCGGTGGCGCAGATGCTGGTGTTCACCCTGCTGGGGCTGGTGGTGCCCTCCTCCTCCGGGCTCGCGGTGCTCTCCATGCCCATCATGGCGCCGCTGGCAGATACCGTGATGATCCCCCGTTATATCGTGGTATCGGCCTACAACTGGGGCCAATACGCCATGTTGTTTCTGGCCCCCACCGGACTGGTGCTGGTCACCCTGCAGATGCTCGGCATCCAGTTCAACAAGTGGGTCAAGTTCGTGCTGCCCATGGTGGGCTTTGTGCTGGGATTTGGCGCCCTGATGCTGGTGGCGCAAGTGATGTTGGCCTGATAGGCCTGTGATATATGAGTGACAACACCCCGAGCCTGGCACGGGGTGTTCTTTTGTCAGCCTTAGTGGCGCACCCGCCCCTGCTGGCGGAAGCAGTAGAGCTTGAGGCTGATGTCGGCGATATCGGCAGGAAGCTCCTCTCCCTGCTCGGCCAGGGGCCGGTAGAGGGATGAGAGCAGACGTTCGGCCTGCTGCACCGTGATGATGTTGGCCTGGATGGCCGGGGTGATCCAGCTGGGTAACATTGACATATCTCCCCCTCGTTGATCCGGTGATCTCGGGCGAACGTCTTCATTTCAGGCCTTACGCAGTTGTCTGCCGACCCGTTCACCCTCTGCTTCACCCAATCAAAGCAAAATGCTTGCCGTGATCTCTTATCGGCCAACATCCGATGGGGCTGGAGCCATTTATCAACCACTTGCGTGGCCATCTCAAAGAACAGCACGCCGTTCAAAACCTCTCCCCTGACCTGCCCCCGTCAGCACTTTGCCACTCTGGCATTCTGCTCACCGCCCGCCTTGCAAATTGCGACTCGAATTGCTCCTTATCACACTGGCAAAGCCCGCCATGCGCCGGAAACTGGTCACTTTTAGTCCGTTGTCGCCAAAGTCAGACACTTTTTCATGGTGGCTGTTTTTTGACCTTGCCAGCGCCTGTCGCAGACCCATCCCCCTCGCCTTGTCCGGCCAACCGGTTATGACAAGATGGCGCCAGATTGGAACAGCCCGTATGGGTATGCAGGAGAACCATAAAATGAACAGATCCATGATGACAGGTATCGGTATTGGCATCGCCTCGGCCCTGGCACTCTCGGCGGCGGCCAGCGGCTCCCTCTTTACACCCCAACCCACCTTTGCCGAGGTGATCGCCAGCAAGCCGATCACCGAGAGCATCAAGACTCCCCGACAGGAGTGTCGCAACGTCACCGTGACCCACCGCAAGCCGGTACAGGATGAGCACAAGATCCTCGGTACCGTGGTGGGCGCGGCGCTGGGTGGCGTGGTCGGCCACCAGTTTGGCGGCGGCAGCGGCAAGAAGGTGGCTACCGCCGCCGGGGCGGTCGCGGGTGGCTATGCCGGTAATCAGGTGCAGGGCAATATGCAGGCGGGCGATACCTACACCACCACCGAGCAGCGCTGCAAGACCGTGCAGGATACGAGCGTCAACACCATTGGTTATGACGTGACCTATCGCCTCGCAGGTCAGGAGGGGGTGATCCGCATGAAGCAAGCCCCCGGTGCCACCATTCCGGTCAAGGAAGGCAAATTGGTGATCGACCAGCCAAAAGTGTGATGTCTCCAGACCCCACTCAGCAGCAGGCCCGCCTCTTTCGAGGCGGGCCTGTGTTTTTGGGCGGCTTGATTTCCTTTTTTCAAACAACGGCACGCACCACTCACGGCACCCGAACTATCACCCTTTGCAGCACTTCTTCACCGCCCGTACCACGTTCTGATACCCGGTACAGCGGCAGAGGTTGCCCGATAGCCCGCGGCGGATCTCCGCATCGGTCAGCGGACGGCGCTCGGTCTTGTCGAGCAGGGCGGCGCTCGCCATCACGAGGCCTGGGGTGCAAAAACCGCACTGCACCGCCCCCTCGTCGATAAAGGCCTGCTGCACATCAGAGAGCTCGTTACCTTTGCGTTCCCCCTCCACGGTACGAATGGATTTGCCATCGGCCCAGACCGCCAGATAGAGGCAGCTGTCGATAGCGGTGCCATCCACCCGCACGGTACAGGCGCCGCACTCACCGACACTGCACCCCTCTTTCACGCTGATAAACCCCTGCCCGCGCAGAAAGTGGAGCAGCGACATGGTGGGCGGCACTGCATAGGAGTAAGGCTTGCCGTTGATCTCGCACTGGATCTCCACTGCGGGACAGCTTTGCGGTTGCATCATAGGATCTTGCCTCCGGCACGTTCGACTGCGCAGGCGACCACCCGCTGCGCCAGGGTTTTGATAAGGTGCAGGCGAAACTCCTTCTCTGCCCGCCAGGAGGATCGTGGCGCCACATCGGCCACCACCGCCTCGGCAATCGCTGCCAGTGTGGCGCGAGTCAGCGGTTGCCCTTCGGCCGCAGCTTCCGCGTGAGGGGTGCGCACCGGTGTCGGGGCCGCTACCCCATAGGCCAGCCGCAGACTCTTGAAGTGACCATTCTCAATCTGACAGTAGGCGGCGCAGCCGATGGTGGCGATATCCATGGCATCGCGCATGGCGTATTTGAAGTAGTGGGAGCCCACATGGGGGTGAGAATCCGTCGCAAAGTGGAATGCCACCAGAATTTCCGCCGGTTGCAGCGCCACCTTGCCGGGACCGGTGTGAAAACCGGCGATGGGTATGCGGCGCGTACCGTTAGGGCCAGCAATCTCAAGCTCGGCCTCGAGCGCGACGGTCGGCGCCGCCGAGTCAGCACTGGTGGCGCCGTTGCAAATATTGCCGCCATAGGTGGCGACGTTGCGGATCTGCGGGCCGGCGATGGTGGCGGCCGCCTCGGCCAGCATCGGCAGGCGGCGCTGCACCAGCTCGTTTTCAATCAGCTCGGTAAAGGTGGTGCCGGAGCCGATACGGATCGACCCATCAGGCAGCTCGCTCACCCCTTTGAGCTCGGGCAAGTCGTGAATATCGACGATATGGCGATAGGCGGCGTTGAGGTGATGCAGCTGGATCATCACATCGGTGCCACCGGCCAGAAGGCGCGCCTCGGGGTCAGCCTGACGCAGGGCGACCGCCTCGGCCACACTGTGCGCCTTGTAGTAACGGGCAATATCAAACATGGTGTTGCTCCTCCCCTGCTCCCTCGCCAATCAGACCCGCCGCGACAAACTCCCGAAACAGGGTTTTGGGGGTGATGGGCAGCTCGTTGATGGCCACCCCGGTCGCCATGCGAATGGCGTTACGAATAGCAGGGCCCGGCGAGATGATGGGCGGTTCCCCCAGGGATTTGTGGCCATAGACCGACTGGGGCTCGTAGGTCTGCACGAAGTCGCACTCAAGCTCTGGCAAATCCAGCATGGTGGGAAACTTGTAGTCGAGCAGGTTGGGGTTGCGCACCACGCCGCTCTTGGCGTCGATGATCATCTCCTCGAACAGGGACCAGCCGATCCCCATCCCCATGCCGCCGTGCACCTGTCCCTCCGCCAGCTGCGGGTTGAGGATCTTGCCCGCATCGTGCAGGTTGATGATGCGATTGATGGTCACCTTGCAGAGATCGATATCGACGCTGAGATCGACAAAGGTACAGCCGAAACTGGGCGGGTTGGTGGTGGTCTTGTGGGAGACCTCGGAGGTGATCTGGCCACCGATGGTGAGGTGGTAGTAGGCGTTGACCGACACCTCGGCGACGCTGATCAGCACCTTGTCCGGCGCACCGGCCAGCACCACGTAGCCGTCGATCAGGGTCAGCGATCCTACATCCTGATGGCAGAGTTGGGCCGCCAGCGACAAAATGCGGGCCCGCAACTGCAGCGCCGCCTGATGGATGGCGGGGGCCGCCACATAGCTCTGACGCGAGGCGAACGAGCCAGGATCATAGGCAGTAATGTCGGTATCCTGAGTCGAGATGACCCGGATCTGCTCAAACGGAATGCCCAACGTCTGGGCCGCCATCTGGGCAAAGACGGTGTCCGACCCCTGCCCTATCTCGGTGGCGCCGATCTGCAGATTGACGGTGCCATCCTGATTGAGCAGCATGCGGGCGCCGGCAATTTCGACCCCCACCGGATAGGTGTTGGAGCCGTAGCTGAAACAGGCCACCCCGATGCCACGGCGCACCCGACTCGCAGGATCCTGCCCCAAGCACTCGGCCTTGAGCCGATCCCACTCGAACATCTCGCGACCACGCAGCAGGCAGTCCGGCAACCCGGCGCTGTAGATGGTCTTCTGGTTGACCTGATTGACATCCCCCTCGCGCGCCACGTTGGCGATGCGTACTTCGAGCGGATCCAGACCCAACTCGGCGCAGGCATCGTCCAGCATGCACTCGAGGGCAAAAATCGCCTGGGGCGCGCCGTAACCGCGCATTGCACCGGCGGTGGGCAGGTTGCTGTAGAAGGTCTTGGCGTCATAACCGAAGGCGCTGCGCGGATAGAGGTAGCTGATCTTGTTGCCACCGGCGCTGGCGATGGAGTGGCCATGGGAGGCATAGCCGCCGGTGTTGGAGAGCACGTCGAGCTGATAGCCCTTGAGGGTGCCGTCGCGGTTGAGACCCATCTTGCCGTCGATGGCAAAGCCGTGGCGGGTGCGGGAGGCAAAAAAGCACTCTTCCCGGCTCAGGGTCACCTTGACCGGCACACCGCCAAGCTTGTAGCTCAGAAACGCCGCCATCGGCTCTTCCAGCACATCCTGCTTGTTGCCAAAGCCGCCGCCCATATAGGGTTTGATCACCCGCACGCTCGACCAGGGCAGGCCGAGAGATTTGGCCACCCGGCTGCGCACTATCTGGGGGATCTGGGTACTGCTGACCACGATGATGTGGTCCGGCTGATCCATATAGGCGTAGCAGGTCACCGTCTCCAGATGGCAGTGCTGCACCACCGGGGTCCGGTAGTGCCCCTGAAACTGCAGATCGGCCGCCGCAATGGCCTGCTCCGGGTCATTGGCGCGAAGCTGGCTTTGGCGCAGCAGATTGCCGCTCGGGTGAATGGGATAGGCACCCTCGGCCAGCGCACTTTCGGCATCCGTCATCACCGGCAGCGGCTCGTAAGTCACCTTGACCAGCGCGGCCGCTTTTTCGGCGACCAGCGGATCGCGCGCCACGACTATGGCGACCCCATCGCCGAAGTGGCGCACATGATCGGTGAGCAGACGGCGGTCTTTCACATCCCGTTTCGCCTCATCGAGAGACCAGGCGTGACCGGCGGTGCGAAAACAGGTGGTGGGCACATCCTCGTGGGTAAACACGGCTTCGACCCCGTGCAGGGCCAGCGCCTCGGTCGCATCGATGGCAAGCACCTTGCCGTGGGCAATATTGCTTCGCACGTACTTGGCGTGGCGCATCCCGAGCATGATGTTGTCATCGGTATAGCGGGCGCTGCCGGTCACCTTGGCCTCGGCATCCACCCGCTTGAGCGGTAATCCTATGGACATATGCAAGTCCTTTTTTCGAAGGGAAAAATCTGGAACCGGCATAAAAAACAGCAAGATATGCGCCTGTTTCCCGCCATCGTCAGGACAATGGGGAGAAGTGTGAAGGGGATCCCATCTAGCCCGCTTTTGTTTGCCCGAAGCGACAAGCCAGGGGCAGCCCCTGAGCAAACGGGGCACATCAGCGGTGAAAAAAGCGGCAGAGAGAGGAGAGCAAGGGTGGGAGCCTATCAATCTGGTAGGGGGATTTATCAAAATGGTATCGCGATGCCCCCCCAACTTCGGAGACGGCCTAGGCGTGATGCCTGCGTGGGCGGGCTAAAAAAAACAGGCATAAAAATGGGGCCGCCAGTGCGACCCCAAACGGGCGGGTTATCCCTAAATAGCCCACCCCCCAGCATAAAAGAGCACCAGTGCCAGGGCGATGACCACGGTGCCAACGTTGAGCTTGTGCCACTCCTTCGAGCAGATGCGGCCGATCACCAGCGAGCTGAAGCCAAGCATGATGCCGGTGACAATGTTGCAGGTGAGCACGATAAAGACGGCGCACACCAGCCCGGACATGGCCCCGACAAAGTCATCGAAATCGAGCTTGGTGACGTTGCTCAGCATCAAGAGCCCTACATACATCAGGGCTGGTGCGGTGGCATAGGCGGGCACCAGATAGGAGAGCGGCGAGAGGAACAGCATCAGCAGGAACAGGCCGCCGACCACGGTAGCGGTCAGGCCGGTTTTGCCTCCCGCCGCCGTGCCCGCCGCCGATTCGATATAGACGGCAGCGGGGGCCGCCCCCACCAGACTGGAGAAAATGCTGCTGACCGAGTCGGCACTGAGTGCCTTGCCGCTGTTGATGATGTGACCATCCTTATCGAGCAGATTGGCCTGCCCAGCCACGGCGCGGATGGTGCCGGTGGCATCAAACACTGCGGTCATCACCAGTGCCAGCACGCTGGGCAACACCAGCGGCGAGAGCGCCCCCATGATATCCAGACTGAAGATCAGGGACTGACCCTGCGCGTCCGAGAGGCTCGGCAGGGCGAACAGCCCCTGATACTTGACCGCCGGATCGAAGATAAGGCCGAAGATGGAGATGGCGATGATCACCAGCAGGATCCCCCCCGGTACTCTCAGCTTCTCCAGCCCGAAGATCACCGCAAGGCCGATCAGGGACATGATGACCGGCATAGAGGTAAAGGCCCCCAGCGCCACCGGTAACCCCTCCAGCGGGTTCTTGATCACCAGCCCCACCCCGTTGGCGGCGATAAGCAGCAGGAAGAGACCGATCCCGATGCCGGTACCGTGGGCAATCCCCATCGGCAGGTTGTCGAGGATCCAGCTACGCACCCCGGTCACCGAGATGGCGGTAAACAGCACCCCCATCAGGAAGACGGCCCCCAACGCCACCGGAATGGGGATCTGCTGCCCCAGCACCAGACTGAATGCAGTAAACGCCGTGAGGGAAATAGCGCAACCGATAGCCATCGGCAGCTTGGCCCAGAGCCCCATCAAGAGCGAACCGAACCCCGCCACCAGACAGGTGGCGACAAACACGGCGCCGGGAGGAAAGCCCGCCTTGCCGAGCATGCTCGGCACCACGATCACCGAGTAGACCATGGCTAGGAAGGTGGTGAGGCCCGCCAGCACCTCCTGTCTGACGTTGCTGCCCCGCTCGCTGATCATAAAGTAGCGATCAAGAGCCGTGAGCGGCTGTTGCTTTGCTGCGCTCTGGCTGGCGTCATTATTGGCCAGCTGTTCCACGCTGTTTATCCTGCTGTTTGCTTGGGTCATACCCAACTCCTTCACACGCGCCTGAATGTTTCATGACGAAATGGCGACAGGATCTGCGGGTCTGCCGAGCGCCAGTCTGATGAGAAACAGGCGATGGTGGCAGAGGATGCGACAGACAGACCAGGGCAGGCAGCCTTGACTCAAACGTTTGCCTTGCTGGTCAAAAAAACCGGGCCATTTCACGTTCTATGCGGGGAGATCCCCTGTCGTGCGGCAAGACTGGCGCCCCTGTGGGGCACGCCAGCCGCCGTATTCGTTGGGGCTGCGCCGCGGCAGCCCACTCCAGCCCCTACCCCCGTTCATGCACCAGCTGGCCATCCACGTAGGTGCGATAAATGGATCTGTCATCCCCCAGGGTCAACAGCACAAAGAGCTTGTCCCGCAAGGTGGTGGAGTTGTCATAACGCAGCTGCTGCAGCGGGGTGGCGACCGGGTCGAGCACCACGAAGTCCGCCTCCTTGCCCACCGCAAAGCTGCCGATCTTCTCATCCAGCCCGAGCGAATGTGCGCCGCCCAGGGTCGCCAGATAGAAGGCCTGATAGGCCGAGAGCCGCTCACCCTGCAACTGCATCACCTTGTAGGCCTCGTTGAGGGTCTGCAGCATGTTGAAGGTGGTACCGGCGCCGATGTCGGTGCCCATCCCCACTTTCACCTGCTTGCGCCACGCCTTGTGCAGCTTGAAGAGGCCGCTGCCGAGATAGAGGTTGGAGGTGGGACAAAACGCGATAGTGGAGTTGGTCTCTTTCAGACAATCCCACTCCTGCTCTTCCAGATGGACGCAGTGGGCAAACACGCAGTTGTGGCCGGTGAGGCCGTGCTGGTGATAGACATCGAGATAACCCTTGTGCGCCGGGAAGAGGGATTTGACCCAGGCGATCTCGTCCTTGTTCTCGCACAGATGGGTGTGCAGATAGGTGGTGGGAAACTCTTCGCGCAGTCTCCGCGCCATCGCCAGCTGCTCGGGTGTCGAGGTGGGTGCAAATCGTGGTGTGATGGCATAGAGCAGTCGACCGTTGCCGTGCCAGCGATCGATAAGCTGCTTGCTCTGCACATAGCTGCTCTCGGCGGTATCGAGCAGATAATCGGGGGCATTGCGATCCATCATCACCTTGCCCGCGATCATCCGCATATTGATACGGCTGGCCGCCTCGAACAGGGCATCCACTGACTCGGGGTGAACGGTGCCGAACACCAGCGCCGTGGTAGTGCCGTTACGCAGCAACTGCTTGATAAAGAAGGTGGACATCTCGCGGGCATACTCGAGATCGTTGTAGCGCCGCTCGGCCGGGAAGGTGTGGCGGTTGAGCCACTCCAGCAGTTGCTCGCCATAGGCCCCCACCATCTCGCTCTGGGGATAGTGAATGTGGGTGTCGACAAAGCCCGGCACTATCATCTTGCCGCGATAATCGCGCACCCGCACCTCGGCCGGAATGCGATCTTTCCCCTCCTCCCACTCACCGAACCAGTCGATGCAGCCGTTGCGAATGATCAGCAGACCATCCTCGATAAGACGGGCGTTGGACTCAATCTCCTCGGGCTGATCCACCACCCGGGTGATGTCGAAGAAGCTGCCGCGCACGGCTTTGACGGAGTTGTCGTATTTCATACCTCGTTCCCCTACTTTTTATTGTTCTGTTGTGACCATCAAATCCGTTCGATCTGGACGGCGGCGACCGGTTTGGCATCGGCCAGCGCCTCTTCATCGCGGCGGTTCGCGGTACTGACAGGACGGGCCGTGAAGGTCACGTCCGGTTTGTCGCTCAGCTGGATCACCTCCACCGCCTCGACATCCTTGATGGCCGCCTTGCGTTTGCGGCTTTGCGGCAACACCAGATTCATGATGATGGCGGTGATACCACCGGCGCAGATGGGGTTCTCCACCAGCATGTAGATACCCGCCGGCAGCACCTTGAAGACGTTCGGGTCATAGGAGACACCAAGCCCCAGACCCAGGGAGGTGGCGACAATCAGGGTCTCCCGCCGATCGAAGCCGTGGCTGATGATGATGCGGCCACCAGCGATGGCGATCATGGAGAACATGATGACCATGGCGCCCCCCATCACAGGTGACGGTATGGTGGTAAAGAAGCGCCCCACCACCGGGAAGAGCCCCAGCAGCACCAAAATGACGGCAATAAACTTGCCCACATGGCGTGAGGCCACCCCGGTCATCTGGATAACGCCGTTGTTCTGGGCAAAGGTGGTGAGTGGCAGGGAGCCGAGGGCCGAGGCAATGACCGAGACCAACCCATCCGCCAGCACACCGCCGGAGAGCCGTTTTTGAAATTCAGGCCCCTGAATATCCCGGTGGGAGACCATGGCGGTGGCGGTGATGTCTCCCACCGCCTCCAGCACGCTCAACAGATAGATGGTGCCCGCCAACATAAAGGCGTGAAAATCGAAAGAGAAACCGTACTTGAACGGGATCGGTACCGTAATAAGCGGCAGGTTCTCAAGGGCGGAGAAATCCACCATGCCGAGCATCAGGGCCACCGCATAGCCCATCATCAGGCCGATGGCAATGCCGCTCATCCGCAGCAGCGGACTTCGGCTGCAGTTGAAGGCGACGATGACGCAGAGCACCAGCAGCCCCAACCCGATGTTCTCGTATTTGCCGAAGGTGCCGCTGCTCATGGCGGAGAAGCCGCCGCCAAAGTCGATGATCCCCACCTTGATAAGGCTCAGGCCAATCATCAGTACCACTACACCGCTCACGGTCGGGGTGATCACCCGCTTGAGGTAGGGCAGCACGAAGGAGGAGCCCATCACCAGAAAGGCGCCGACAAAGGAGACCCCGAGCAGGGTCGAGACAATCAGCTCCTCATGGATGCCATCTTTTTTCATGGCGCCGCCCAGGGCGATCATCACGGTGACGAAGGAGAAGTTGACCGACTGGATGGAGAGCAGCCCCGAACCGATGGGGCCATAACGGTTCACCTGCAGCCAGGTGCCGATACCGGAGGCGATCATCGCCATGGAGACCAGATAGGCGGTGATCTCGGTAGAGAGGCCCAGGGCGCCGCCGACGATCAGCGCCGGGGTCACCATGGGGACAAAAATAGCCAGCAGATGGGTCACTGCTCCCATCAGGGTTTGATAAAACGGAGGTTTGTCTTCCAGCTCGTAAATGAGATCCGAGTGCTTGCGTGTTGTTTTAGACATCATGTTTGTCCCATCACACAGAATGTAGGCGGAGTACTCATTCCGCCGTCAGGCGCTGGGGGCGAGCTGGCGCCCGCCCCTCACCTTTTCTTTTGTTATACCGACACTTTTTGCTCCAGCTTGCCCAGTTCGCGCAGGATCTGCTCCGGCGTGAAGTGCCACTTGCGCAACCAGACACCGCAGGCGTCATGGATGGCGGTGGCGATGGCGGGCGCCGCGCCGTTGACCCCGATCTCCGAGATGGACTTGGCGCCGTAAGGGCCGACCTTGTCGTCACTCGGTACCAGGAAGGCCCGAAAATCGCGGGGAATGTCGCCAATCTTGGGCGCGCCATAGCTCTTGAGATCCCGGGTGAGCGGGATGCCCTTGCTGTCGTAGCAGATCTCCTCGGTCATGGTGTGGCCGATGGCCCGCATGGTCGCCCCGTAGATCTGGCCGAGCGCCAGCTCCGGGTTGATGGGGGTGCCGCAGTCGAGCAGGGCGTAGAACTTGTCGAGGCGGATCTCGCCGGTTCTGACGTTGACCGCCACCTCGGCGAAGTTGGCCCCATACGGGAAGGCAAGCTCCGAAGTGATGTAGCTGGCAGTGCCCACCAGAATGCCGAAGCCGGTACCTGTCTCGGCCTTGTGGGCCAGCTTGGCGAGGCTCACCTCCCCCTGCTTGCCGCGTACCATGCCCGGGTGAACCAGCTCTACGTCTTCGACCGGCTCGCCCAGCATGGCGGCGCCGTGGAACAGGATCTTCGCCTTGAGGTTCTCGGCCGCCATCTTGGCCGCATTGCCGGAGAAGCAGGTACCGGACGAGGCGTAGGCCCCCTTGTCGAATAGCGCATGGTCGGTGTCGCCGGATATGACATGCACATCGCTGAGCGGGCAACCGAGCACCTCGGCGGTCAGCTTGGCCACCACGGTATCGAGGCCGGTGCCGATATCGGCGCCACCGGAGTGGACGATAAAGGTGCCGTCAGATTCCAGCTTGACCATGCAGTTGGCCTGATCGATATCCGGGATCCCCGATTTTTGCATGATGATGGCGACGCCACGACCGATGCGCCAATCCCCGTAAGCGGGTTTGGGGCTATCCCAGGCAATCAGCTCGCGTCCCTGCTTGAGGATGGGTTCGAGGGCGCAACTGGCGGCGTGGGGCACAGAAGTTGGCATCTTGCCCTCGCCGATGGCCCCCAGCACCTTGAGGATGTCCCCTTCATGCACCCGGTTGTGCTCCACCATGTCGAGTTGATCGATGCCCAGTTTCTCGGCAAGTTCCGCAATCGCCATGGTCAGCGCGAAGTTGCCTTTGGGCGCGCCGTAGCCCTGATAGGCACCGGTCGGGCAGATGTTGCTGTAGTAGGTGTTGACGGTAAAGCGCACGTTGTCGCACGGATAGAGCGGCAGGGAGAGCGCCGGGCCGTTGCTCGGCACCGTCAATGAGTGGTTGCCGTAAGGGCCGGTGTTGGCACGAAAATCCATCTCGATAGCGGTGATGGTGCCATCTTTCTTGGCCCCCACTTTCACCTTCACCTTGGCCACGTGGCGGGAGGTGTTGCTGATGAACTCCTCTTCACGGGTGTAGCGGAAGGTGACGGGACGGCCGGTGACCTTGGTCGCCCAGGCGCACACCTCTTCCAGCAGGATATCCTGCTTGGAGCCAAAGCCGCCCCCTACCCGCTCCTTGATCACGTGCACCTGATGCTGCTTGAGGCCGACGATACGCGCCACCTGACGGCGCACGTGCCAGGGCACCTGGGTAGATGCGTGAATAACCAGACGGTCGCCATCCATGTAGGTGAAGCAGATGTGCGGCTCGGTCGGGCACTGCTGGGCCTGGGTCGATTCGTAGGTGCGCTCGACAATCTCATCCGCCTCGGCAAACCCTTTGGCCACATCACCGATCTGGCCATGGACGCTGGCGGCCAGGTTCTCGTGCGGGCGGGAACCAATGGGGAAGTTGATGATCATGTGCTCGTCGCCACGGCGTACCGAGCAGGCGTTCTGCTGCTCCAGATCCGCAGGGGCACCGGCCATGTAGACAATGGGCTCGTCGTGCACGAGAGGAGCATTGGGGGCCATCGCCTCATCGATAGTCATGACCGCAGGCAGAACCTGATACTCGACCTCGATGAGTTTGAGGGCCGCCAATGCGATGGCTTCGCTCTCGGCCACCACAGCGGCAACACGATCACCTACGTGACGCACCTTGCGGCTGAACATGCGGCGATCGAGCGGTGACGGCTCGGGAGCACTCTGACCACCCGGGGTGTAAAACACATCCGGGCAGTTGAGGTGGGTGATGACATGCACGACGCCCGGCAGCGCCTCGGCGCGGCTCACGTCGAGTTTGGTGATCACCGCATGGGGATGGGGGCTGCGCAGCATCTTGATGATCAACGCATCTTCAGTAACCCGATCCTCCACATAACAGGGCTTGGCCTGCACCATCTTGGCGGCGTCCACTTTCGGGCAGCTCTTGCCGATATGGCGCAAATCATCGCGAAACTCGGGGGCGATCTGGCACAGGTAATCGGGATCCTTCATCCGTGAACTGGCCAGCTCGATAGCCTGATAGAACTGCTGGTAGCCGCCATCGCGGTGAAAGAGACCCGAGAGCGCGTCGTCGATTTGATCACGGGTGGGGTTGGGATGGCGATCAAGCAGGTCGGTGACGATGAGCGCTGCAGCCGGATCGTTGTAGCCGGACTGCACCACGCCCACATCTACCATCGCCTGCTGTACCAGACTGAGCTGGTTCCAGCTGCCCAGCGACTCGGCGGTGCGCACCTGCGCCCCATCCAGTTGTGCGGCGATCAGCAAGGAGGCGTTGATCACCTTGCCGTTGAAGAGAATGGCGTCGGAGCCGGCAAAGCCAAAGCCGTCGTCGCTGTTGCGCACCGAGTGCATCCGGCACTGGTTGAACAGCACCCGCTGGGCATTCTCGCCAGCCGGGGTGATGACGGTGCGCAGGGCACCGTTCAGGGTAAAGTTGAGTTCCATCATGCTTGCACCTCCTGCTGCTGGCACTCGACCAGCAGATCCGCCACCACTACCCCGCTGATATAGCGCTTGTAAGTCACGCTGCCGCCGAGATCCTCGCGCGGAGCAACCAGCTCGCTCACGGCCGCCTCCAGCGCGGCATCGTGCAGATCGCGGCGCTCCACATCACGCAGGCGCATCGGCTGCGGCGTAACGCCAGCAACGGCGACCCGCATCTCGCCAAGGGCATCGAGGGCCACGGCGGCGGTCATTACCGCCAGACCGTCGGCATTGCGGCTGATGCGGCGAGTGGCGCAGCGCAGCGCGGGCTCCGGCAGCACCACCCCCAACACCAGCTCCTTGCGCTGGCCGGCCAGATAGGCGTCGATGGGTTGCAGCTGGTTGTTCTCCAGCACTACCACGGCTTCGAGGACCAGCAGTACCGGCAACAGCGGGGAGTCCTGCTGCTGGCAGGCAATTTCGCCGCCAAGGGTGGCCTGATTGCGCACATGGCGGGAGTAGACAAACCCCAGCGCCTCGCACAGGGCGGCCGGGGTACGGGGGTCATCTTTGAGGGCTTGCAGGGTGACGGTGGCGCCGATATGGAGTTGACCATGCTGCTGCTCAATCTGGCCAAGTCCGAGCTTGTCCAGCGAGATTGCGACCTTCTTGTCGGTGCGGGTCGGGGCTGCGTTGAGTTTGCTGCCGCCCCCCATGTAGACGGCGTCGTTGCCAAAGCGGGCCTTGAGTTCCAAAGCCTGACCCAGTTGCTCGGGTCGGAAGAATTGCTCAATCATGTGTCGTCCTTACTCTTGCAGCCCGCCGCCGGGCAAATCCACAGGGCGGGCAATCCAGTCCAAACGTGCGGAGGGTGGCCTCAGGCCAGCTGATCCATCCGTTGCCACAGGCGGCTCGCCACCTTGCTGGCCTGTTGATAAATGGGCTCGACGTCAAAGGCGAACTCGCGATCCTGATAGACCATGCGACCCTCTACCATCACGCTGTTGACCGAGGATGAGCCCATACCGAAGGCGAGATGGCCACCGAGGTTGCGCGGCGCCAGCGGAGTCGGTGCGGCGTAGTCGAAGAGTGTGAGGTCGGCCTTGTAACCTGGCTCCAGGCGGCCAAATTTGGCGCCGAAGTTGCGCTCCAGCAGGGTGTTGCCATTCCAGAGGAAGCGGGCAAAGCTGTCGGGCCAGAGCGCTCCGCCGGCATCCTTGTGCTTGAAGTAGGCAAACTTGAGCTCTTCGAGCATGTCGGAGCCGATACCATCGGTGCCAAGCGCCAGATTGCGATATTCAGGCAGGTGCATGTTGTAGCCCACATGGTTGTTCATGTTGGAGCGGGCGTTATGCACCAGGAAGGCATCGCGGCTGTTGAGCAGCTCGATGTCGGCCGGGCTCAGGTAGATGCCGTGGGCGACAAGCGACTTGCTGTCGATAAGGCCAAACTCGTCCAGCCGGGCGATGGGCTCCTTGCCATAGTGGTGGTGGCCGTGGGCCATGTCGTAGCGGTCTTCCGCCACATGGATATGGAGACCGCGACCTGTGACCTGCACCGCTTCGCGCAGCATGGTCAGCCCCTCGTCAGGTACGGTGAAGGGGGCGTGGGCACCGATATGGGCCTCCACCAGATAGGGTTCATTCCCCTTGGCCTTGGCCGCATCGATCTGTTGGGCGAACAGGATGTTCTCCTCTACCCCGGCCTGCAGCTCGGCGAGACCGCTATTGCGATCCGTGGTTTCGAAGCAGGTCATGCCGCGCAGACCCGCTTCCACAAACCCTTTGCGCAGCACATTCAGGGAGCCCTTGATGAAGTTGGGCGAGGCGTGGTGGTCGATCACCGCGCTGCAGCCGCTCTTGATCGCCTCCAGCGAGCAGATGAGACCGCTGTAGTAGAGCGACTCCTCATCGAGCGCCCGATCGAGCCGCCACCAGAGGTTTTTCAGGGTGGAGATAAAGTCCGGGCAGGGGGCGATATTGGCCATGATCCCCCGCGACAGGCCGGAGTAGAAGTGGTTATGGGCACAGACGATGCCCGGCATCACCAGCTTGCCGCCCATCTCCCGATAGTTGGCCTCCGGGTAGAGGGCCCGCAGATTGGGCCCCACCGCTTTGATAAGGGTGCCTTCGATGGCGATATCCACCCCTTCCAGCACCCGGGTCGGCTCCAGCTGGACGGCGGTGACGTTCTTCAGAATAAACATGGTGTGCTCCTTCGCTTATTCGTTGTTCGTTCAGGCCTCGACGGCCCCCAGCAGGTAGTGGTGATGAGCGTGGACATGGCTAATGATCCGGCACATGTCGCCAAGGGCCGCTGGCGCATCCTTGATCCGGCTCTGGGCGTCTATGGTCAGGCGATAGGTCTCGCCATCCTGACGCACCCGCAGTTCGCCACCGTCAGCCAGATAGAAACCGGGGTTGCGGCTGTTGTCGAAATCCTCGGGCAGGCTGAAGATGGTGACCTTCTCCTGATAGGGCTTGCCCTGCCACGGGCAGAACTGGGCGCAGTTGCCACATTCGTTGCAGTAGGCATCCAGGTGCAGGGTCTGGAACTGGTCTTTGAAGCCCGGCACCGCGATGGCGACGTTGGCCCGGTTGGGGCAGACATCCACGCACTTGCTGCAGAGGTAGTTGCACTCGAGGCAACGGTGCGCCTCTTGCGCCACGAAGGCCTCCCGCTCGCTCTTGTCGACCAGGGTGACGGCGATGCTCCCCTTGCGGCGGTAGATCTCATCCTTGCCCGATGGCTGGATGGTCACTTCACTCTGCTGGCTGGCGATATGCTCGCGAGAGAGCACCAGATCCGCGGCACGGCGGGCACCACCGATGGCACCGACGATGGAGGATGGGCCGCTCTGCACGTCACCGATAAGGAAGACGTTGCGACGGCTGGTTTCGCCGGTCTGGCCATCCACCTCGGGCCAGCCATCGCTGCCAAGAGGAATGCCCATGGCTTTGAGCACCTCGCAGTCAGGCTGCTCGCCGATGGCGGTGATCAGGGCATCCATCTGCATCACTTCGGTCTGCTCGGTGGGCACCGGACGGCGGCGGCCCTGCTCGTCAGGATCCCCCAGCGCCATCATCCGCACGGTGAGCTTGCCATCTTTCTCAAAGCGCTCCGGATTGGTGAGGAAGCAGAAATGTACCCCATCCTCCACCGCTTCCAGATACTCCTCGCGATAGGCGGGCATCTCTTTTTCGCTGCGGCGGTAGATAACGGTCACATCGCTGACACCCGGCACCTTGAGGGCGGCGCGGGCGCAGTCCATGGCGGTGTTACCGGCGCCGATCACCGCCACATGGCGGCCGAGCGGCAGCGGTTTGCCCTGATTGAAGCTGCGCAGGAAGTTGAAGGACTTGTAGACCCGATCATGTCCACCTTCGAGGCGCATGCCGCCATTCTTGTCGGCGCCGATGCCGACGAAGACATAGGTAAAGCCCTGGGCGTGCAGCTTGTCGACGGTGAGCGCCGGATCGCAGCCAAACTCGAACTTGACCCCGTGAGCGGCGACAAAGTCGATATCGTGCTGGATAAGCTCGGCCGGAATGCGGAACTCGGGGATGATGTGTTTGACCACGCCACCGGCATCGGCTTCACGCTCGAACACGGTGACCGGATGACCGGCACGGGCCAGGAAGTAACCGGCGGAGAGACCGGCCGGGCCTGCACCTATTACCGCAACCGGGTGCTTGTCACCGCTGCCTGCCGGCTTGTGCCAGCGCGCCTTGTACCCTTCCCAGCCGCGCTCCAGCGCCACTTTCTTCAGCTCGCGGATATTGAGCGCACTGTCGTAGTCGAGACGGGTGCAGTTGTACTGGCACTGGTGATCGCAGATATGGCCGGTGATGGCGGGCAAGGCATTGCGCTGATAGATAAGCTCAAGGGCTGCGACATACTCCCCCTCGCCCATCAGGCGAATGTACTCGGGGATATCCTGATGCACGGCGCAGGCGGTGACACAGGGCGCCACGTAGCAGTCGGTCAGCGGCAGGCCGCCACCCACTTCGATACGATCGTCGGACTTCCACTCCTTCTGGGTGTAATCCATGGTGAGCGCCTTGGCGGCAAGCGCCTCCAGCTTGGCCACATCTACCTGACTCATGCCCCAGCAGCCCGACGCATCGATCTCTTTGAGGCACTCGATCTGGCGCAGGTAGCCACCCGGTTTGAGCAGGTCGGTGGCCATGGTGATGGGACGAATACCTGTCTCGAAGATCTCCGCGATATTGAACTTGCTGGCACCACCTGAGTAGGAGATGGGCAGCTTGCCATCGAAGGCGCGGGACAGCACGGCCGCCACGTTGATGGAGAGCGGGAACAGCGCACGGCCGGACATGTACATCTCATCACCCGGCAGCGCCCCTTTGCGGTTGATGGTGCCCAGGGTGTTGGTCAGCTTGACCCCGAAGGTGAGCCCCTTCTCGGCCCCCAGCGCCATCAAGCGGGTCAGCATGGCCTTGGCCTGATCCAGCTTGAGGTCGTGATCGAACGACTCTTCGCTCAGACCGATGTAATCAAAGCCGCAGGTGTCGAGGATCTCGCGCACCCGCGGGTAGCCCAGCAGGGTCGGGTTCAGTTTGACGAAGGTGTTGAGCCCCTTCTCTTCCAGCATGTAGCGGCAGATGGCCTCAATCTCGTTCGGCGGGCAGCCGTGCATGGTGGAGAGGGTGACACCGTGCACCAGCTCGGCCGGGATGCGATCCACCAGCTGTTGCAGACGATCGCGGCGCGCCCCCAGCCCCAGCTCGGCGATAAACTGCTCGTCGGCCACCAGCTCGCGCAGCACCTGCTGGTACTCGGCAAACTTCGGACTTTGCCTTGCATCCATCAGGCTGTGGATAAACTGCTGCATCGGTGGCTGTTTGATGCCATCGAGGTTGTACCCCACGCTCATGTTGAAGATGAAGGACTTGGCCTCTCCGTCGAGCCGCGGATCGAACACCTCTTCCAGCAGGTAGAGGGCAAACCAGGCTTTAAGATACTCGTCAAATGCCTTGGGCAGGGTGAACTCGGTAGACCACTCGGTATTGAAGCACTCATCCTCGGCATCGATACAGGGCTTTTCCAGTTCGAGACGGTCCAGGATCTGCACCGTCTTGAGCTCGATAAAGCGCCCGCCGGTCAGCCAGGAGGTGACGATGTTCTGGGCCAACTGGGTATGGGGGCCGGCTGCCGGGCCAATGGGGGTCTCGCAGGTTTCACCGAACACCTTGATCTTGCGCTCGTCCTGCTTGCGATAGAATTGCGCGGCGGGAATACCAAAAATGCTCTGACTCTCTTTATATTCCGCGAAAATACGGGTCAGCAGGTTCTTGAACGGAACGGGTCGCATAATATCGCCCATGGCTATCTCCTTGCAGCTGTTCTGCCCATTGGCAGCATGAATAAATGGGGTATCCCGCACGGGTGTTCCCCCTTGGCAAGGAGAAGAGCAACTATCAGGCCACTACAGTTACAAAACGAGCTACAAAACTATTTTTTACGGTAAAAGCGTGAGATGGCTCGAATTAATGAAGGCGGTTTGGCATGTCGCCATTATGATTAATGAGAGTGGTTCTCACTCACTTGAAATTTTATTCAAGGCAATGCCAGAGAAAAATGAAAAGTATCAAATCGGCAGCGATAAATATCACTTTGATAGGGTAAAAATCATCCAGCATTATCGCAAGCAAACCCCGGCCAATATGGCCGGGGTTTGCTTAAAAGTCACTGCTATATAAAAGGCGGTCGTCGCTATTTCGGTTTATCCAAAGGCTGCGAGATGACTCGGTGTTACCGCCCCGCTGGCTGCCATTGCACGCAGAGGGAAGTGGGCTCCAACGATGCGACTCAGCCCTGCTCGGTCGTAAACTCGTCGGCAGAACGCAGCTCCAGTTCGCCGCGGATCAGCGCCTGATATCGCTCGGGGGTATCGATATCAAAGAGGATGGCAGGACTCTCGACCGGTATGCTTCGGTGTGGGCGTTGCAGCAACCAGCGGCGCACCGAACCCTGTGCCGGCGCGGCAGCCAGCTCCCTTGCGAGGGATTTTGGCAGCAAGACCGGGTGGCCCGCTTCCCCCTCAAAGCTCGGGAGCAGAGCGAACTCTCCGCGCGTCTGCCACAACTGTTGATAGACCTCGCGCGGGATACAGGGCAGATCCCCGTGGCTGATAAAGAGGTAGTCAGCATCGCTGGCCGCCAGAGCGCAGCGGATGGAACTACCCAACCCCTGCTCATAGTCAGGGTTATGGACGATGAGAATGTCGGGGCGATTCCCATAACAGGCAGCGAGTTCCGCCCCGCGATGACCCACGACCAAAATAATCCGGGAGCAGAAGGCCAGGGCATTTTTGAGACTTGCATCAAGAATTGTCCCCGAGCCATAAGGTAGCATCATTTTCCATGCCCCCATGCGGGATGACAAACCTGCTGCGGTAATTATACAGTCACACTGTTCACGCCCCCGAGCCTGCACCTTTTCATTCACCTCGCTATTTATTTCGGTCATTGCCATGTCCTTGCCACACTCTGTTATTCACGCGTTTCCGGATATTGGTTCGCTTTTAAATCCACTGCTTGAAAATAGTGACAACCATACCACGCTAATTAGCCTTTGTGGTGCCGGCGGAAAAACCAGCACCCTGTTCTGGCTGGCGGAATATTTTTATAAGCAGGGTAAAAGGGTGCTAATTACCACCACCACCCGGATGTTTCTGCCAGCCCCGTCACACTATCGGGAATTGATTATCGAGACGGATCCCGTTCGTCAACTTACCCGCTGTCAGGCTCTGCCGGATGGCCCGACCCTGGTTGCCCTGTTCAGCCATCTCGACGAGCGCACCGGCAAGGTTGCAGGGCCGGAGCTGCGCCAAATCGACCTGCTCAAAGGACAGCAGCGCTTCGATCTCATCCTGGTCGAAGCGGATGGAGCCCATCACAAGTTATTGAAAGTGCCCGCTTTGCACGAACCTTGCATTCCACATCAGAGTGACTGGGTGATCGCCCTGCTGGGCGGCGCCATGGTGGGAGCAAATGCCGAACCGGCGCAGATCCACCGCTGGGCTGAATTGCAAGCCCTGTGCGGGATTGCGGCGGGTGAGCCACTTGACTGGGCACTGTTTGACAGGCTGCTCTCCCACCCCGAGGGGGTGTTCAAGGGCACCCCGCCCGGGGCGCGCCGGATCTGGTTTATCAATGGCGATTATCAAAATGAGGCGTCGTGGCTGGCGGAATTGATAAAGCTGCAGAGCCGCCACCCCGAGATCCACGCCATCTGGCAGGGGGCCGTGCGCGAATCCCCCCCCATCCGTCACCTGATCTGCACAGCTCCGCACGGGGAGGCGCTTTAGCCTCACCCCTGACGTTTTAAGGATGAAAAGAGGTACCTTATGAATCTGTTTGCACACGCAGCCCGACTGGAACAGGAGAACACTCCGTTTGCCATGGCCCAGATCATCGAGAGCCGTGGCTCCACCCCCCGCCATCAGGCCCAGATGCTGGTAATGGCCGATGGCCAGATCCTAGGCACCATCGGCGGCGGCATGATCGAGCGGCTGGTGATCGAGGAAGCGATGGCCGCCATTGCCGAGCGCAAGCCGCGCATCTTCCACGGCCGGATGGCCCGCAACGGCGAACATGCGGTCGGGTCGGACTGTGGTGGCGCCATGTCGGTCTATATCGATGTCTATGGCCTGCGGCCACGGCTGGTGCTCATTGGTGCCGGTCACGTCAACCGGGCGCTGGCCCATGCCGCCGCGCCACTGGGTTTTGATATCCATGTGGGTGACTGTTTTGAAGGGAGCCTCAATCCCGATCTCTTCCCCGTCGGCACTCACCTCAAACAGGCCGATACCATCAGCGCGGTGATCGAGGCGCTGGCCATCGAGCCCGCCAACTTCGTCATCATCGCTACCAACCATCAGGACAAGGAGGCGCTGGATCGGCTCATCAGCCGTCCCCTCGCCTATCTGGGGCTGCTCGCCAGCAAGCGCAAGGTGCAGACCTTCACCCAGGCGCTGCGCCAGCAAGGGGTGAGCCAGGAGCAACTGCAGCAGCTGCACGCCCCCATCGGCTACAACATCGGCGCCGAGACCCCCGAGGAGATCGCCATCAGCATTCTCGCCGAGTTGTTGCAGGTGAAAAACGGCAAGGCAGGCGGTCTAATGCAGGATGATGTGCGCCTCAAGCGGGATCAGCTGGTGGTTATGCGCGGCTCCGGCGATATCGCTACCGGCGTGGCGCTGCGCCTGCACAATGCCGGCTTCAAGGTGGTGATGCTGGATCTCGACAAACCCACGGTGATCCGCCGCACCGTCGCCTTCGCGCAAGGGATGTTCGATGGTGAAACCAGTGTCGAGGGTGTGCGCGCCAAGCGGGTCGAGAGCGTTGAGCAAGCGTTCGAGCAGCTGGATCGGGGCATCATTCCGCTGCTGGTTGACCCCGACTGTGCCACCCTCGCCGAGCTCAAGCCCCGCTATCTGGTGGATGCCATCCTCGCCAAGCAGAACCTCGGCACCCACAAGGAGATGGCCCCCATTACGGTAGCCCTTGGCCCGGGCTTTGAGGCGGGGCGCGACTGCGATGCGGTGATCGAGACCAACCGTGGCCACCATCTGGGCCGGGTCATCTATCAGGGCCCCGCCCAGCCCAATACCGGCATTCCCGGGGTGATCGAGGGGCACTCCGCCCGCCGGGTGGTGCGCGCCCCCGCCCCCGGGGTGATGAAGAGCCTTATCAAGCTCGGCGATCTGGTGCAGGAAGGGGATGTGATCGCCCATGTAGGGGATACCCCCATTATCGCGCCCCTCTCTGGCATGGTGCGAGGGTTGCTCAGCGATGGCATCGAAGTGCCAGTCGGCTTCAAGATTGGTGATATCGACCCGCGTGGCGAGCGCGCAGATGCCACCACAGTCTCTGACAAGGCCCGCGCCATCGGCGGCGCCGTGCTGGAGGCCATGATGCATCTGGCCCAGCGCAGATAAGAGAGTGTTCTTAAAACCAGAAGGGCCCGCCATGATGGCAGGCCCTTTTTATCTCTTCGCTGGCAATCGGCTCAACCGTGCTTGATACGGGTTTCCCCCGCCACCGACACCACGGAACGCTTGCCCTTGCGGCTAATCACCAGCAGTGCCAGCACGATAAGGGCGATACCGCTCCCCTCCACCGGCCCCGGATTTTCGCCGAGCAGCCACCAGGAGAGCAGCACACCGGTCACCGGCACCGCCAGGGTGCTGAGGCTGGCAATACCCGCCGGCAGTTTTTTCAGTACGAACAGCCAGAGACTCCAGGCGATGGCGGTGGCGAAGATGGCGCTATAGGCCAGCGCCCCCATCACGTAGGGTTGCCAGTCGATGGATCGCTCCGGCACCAGCGCCGCCACCAGCGCCATCACTATGGTTGCGTAGATCATCTGCCAGGTGGTGAGGGACATCAGATCCACCCCGGGATGGCGGGCATACATCCGCTTGGCGATGATGGCGCTGATCCCCCAGCAGATGCCGGAGAGGATCGCCAAGAGCGCACTCTTGAGGGATTCAAGATGCAGCAACCAGGGCTGGATCACCAACAGCAGCCCGCAGGCCGCCACTCCGACCGCCAGATAGTGCAGCTTGCGCATCCGCTCGCCGAGAAAGAGCGCCGCGAAGATCACCACCCAGAACGGCATGGTGTAACTCAAAATGGCCACCTTACCCGCTCCGCCGCTGATAAGCGCCCACTGGGCCAACCCCACCATGCCGCAGGTCTGGAACAGGGCGATGGCCAGGGTATAGCGAAACGGGGTGGGTTTGAGATAACGGCGCCCGCGCAGAGCCAATACCAGCAACAACACCAATGAACCACACAAGCAGCGCAGGGCGGTGAATTCGAAAGCCCCCGCGTAGAGCATCACCTGCTTCATCACGATCCAGCTGTAACTCCAGATGGCGGTGAGCAGGATCAATCCCCCCAGCGCCGCCATATTGATCTTTCCACTCATCTCTCACCACGCATAGCTCTGCCTTTCGCCTTTTGTTCCGATGGGCCAACCCTTATCGGGGTGGCTATCTTACCCCTGTGCTGGCGGGCTGCCCACGATCTGTGGGAAATCGACCTCAGCAACAGTAGCGCCCGAGCCAAAAACATCAGGGGGCCAAGGCCCCCTGTCTATCACCCCGTCATCGCGTTGCACGCTACAGGCTGATCACGGTACCGGTCTTGCCAGCGATCCCCTCGGCTGCCTTTTCCAGCAGGGTGATGAGGGATTTTCGCCCCGGCATGGAGGTCGCGAACGAGAGCGCTGCCTCCACCTTGGGCAACATGGATCCTTTGGCAAACTGCCCTTGGGCGATAAAGCTGTTGGCATCGGCCACGCTCAGCTGATCGAGCCACTGCACATCGGGCTTGCCGAAGTTGATGGCAACCTTCTCCACCGCGGTGAGGATGATCAGCATGTCGGCGTCGATAAGCTCCGCCAGCTTGGCACTGGCCCAATCCTTGTCGATCACCGCACTGGCACCGCGCAGGTGATTGCCCTCGCGCAGCACCGGAATGCCGCCGCCACCGACGGTGATCACCACCTGACCGGCAGCCAGCATGGCAGAGACGGTCTCTTTCTCGATGATATCGACGGGTTTGGGGGATGCCACCACCCGGCGATAGCCGCGACCAGCATCCTCTTTGAGCCGCTCCCCCTTGGCCATCAATGCTTCGGCCTCCTCCTTGCTGAAGAAGCCGCCGATGGGTTTGCTCGGGTCAAGGAAGGCGGGATCGTTTTTATCCACCTCAACCTGGGTCACCAAGGTGGCGACCGGCTTGTGGATGCCGCGTTCAAGCAGTGCCTCGCGCAGGGCGTTTTGCAGGTCATAACCGATATAACCCTGACTCAGGGCCACGCAGACCGACATGGGCAGATGGGGCGCTTTGGGGTCGTGACGGGCCGCCACCTCGAACGCCTGCTGGATCATCCCCACCTGCGGGCCGTTGCCGTGGGTCACCACAACTTCATGCCCCTGGGCGATCAGGTCGGCAATGGTGCCTGCCGTGCTCTGCACCGCCTTCATCTGCTCGGGCAGGTTGTTGCCCAGCGCATTGCCACCAAGGGCCAGTACGATTCTCTGTTTCATCTTGTTATCTCCAGTGATGGGACAAGCCGGCGCGATACCGGCCCACCTTTCGTTGTTCACATAACCTTGCTGCTCTGCGTGTTTCGAACGGATTGTCAGCCTGCAGCCGCGGGGCAAGGCGAGTGCAGATCCGGCGCCAACGCCGGATCAAAGGGCGCTCTGGCCAAAAACCGGCCATGACCACGCCGCCCCAGAAACTCGCCGTCGCGGGCTACTATCTCGCCGCGACTGAGGGTCATTCTGATCTGGCCGGGACAGCGCATCCCCTCATAGGGGCTGTAGTCTCCGTTGTCGTGCAGCGCGGCGTGACGGATCAGGGTCTCGCCACAGGGATCCATCAGCACCAGATCGGCATCAGACCCCGCTTGCAAGTTGCCCTTGCGCGGCCAGAGGCCAAACAGGCGCGCCGGGTTGGCGCTGGTGAGGGCCACGAAGCGGGACGGCGAGATGCGCCCCCCCAGCACCCCGTGGGCAAACAGCAGCAGCATCCGGTTCTCGACCCCGGGCAAGCCGTTGGGGCAGCGGCTGAAATCGCCGCCTGAGAGGGTCATGCGCTGGGCGTGGGAGAAGTTGCAGTGATCGGTCGCCACCGTGTCGATGTCGCCCGCAGCGATACCGACCCACAGCTTGTCCTGCTCGCGGCGCGAGCGCAGCGGCGGGCTGAGCAGATAGTCGACCCCGTTCTCCCGGTAGTAGCAGGAATCATCCAAAAGCAGATATTGCGGGCAGGTCTCCACCCAGACCGGCTGCCCCTGACGGCGCGCCAGTTTCAGATACTCCAGCCCCAAGCCGTTGGAGAGGTGGACGATATAGAGCGGCGCATTGCCAGCGAGCCCCGCCAGATTGATCATCCGGGCGATCGCCTCCGCCTCGCACTCCAGTGGGCGGCTTTGCGGGTGATACCAGGGTTCATGGTGACCGGCGGCGAGCAGGGCCGCACGGCGCGCCGCGATGGCGGCATCGTTCTCGGGATGGACGGTGGCGAGCGCCCCCACCTCTTTGAGGCGGGCCAGCGCGCGCAACACATCGTGATCCCCCAGCTTGTACTGGTAGGTGAGGTAGAGCTTGAAGCTGCTGATCCCCTCCTCCTGCACCATGGCGGCCATCTCATTAAGGATGGCGTCATCCACATGCTGGATCACGCCATGAAAGCTGTAGTCGATCACCGCCTGATCGGCGGCATAGTCGTGATATCGGGCCAGCTGGTGATGCAGATTGCACCCCGCTGGGCCAAATCCCATGTGATCGACGATGGTGGTGGTGCCACCACAGGCGGCGGCACGGGTACCGCTGAAAAAGTCATCGCAACTGCGGGCAATGCCCACGTCGATGTTGAAGTGGGTATGGACGTCGATGCCACCCGGCATCACATAGCAGCCGCTGGCATCGATCACTTCGGTCTCGCCATCGGGCTCGATATCGGCGGCGCGCGCGCGGATCACCCCGTGCTCGATCAGCAGATCCTGACGATATTCACCCTGCGCATCGACCAGCACACCGTTTTTGATCAGCCGTTTCATCCCCACCACCTCGAACATCACTTCAAACAGCAAAGCCCCGCCTCAATGGAGACGGGGCACTTGCCACACTTGCGACAGACGGGCGGTGATGAGAGTCACCACCCGGCAGACCCCTTACTTGTCCAGCTCGGCCAGATAGAGCATGGGGATCACGGCGTACATGGCGGCGCACTTGACCAGATGCTCTTTCCAGGTCTTCTCGTTCGGTGCGTGGGCCTCCGGCTCTTTACCCGGGCCAAAACCGATCACCGGAATACCGTGGCGACCCATGATGGAGACCCCGTTGGTCGAGAAGGTCCACTTGTCCACCACCGGCTCCTTGTTGAACAGCTCGCGATAAGCCTTGGAGAGGGTTTTGACGGTGATGTGATCCTCTTCCACCTTCCAGGTCGGGAAGTAGCACTCGGTCGGATAGACCAGACCGGTGTAGGCCGGGCGATCGTACTGGTACATGGAGACCTCGGCACCGGCGGCTTGCACCGCAGGCAGGGCGCGGATCTCGTCGAGCGCCCCTTGCCAGGTTTCGCCCCAGGTGAGGCGGCGGTCGATGGAGACGGCGCAGCTGTCCGCCACGGCGCAGCGGCTTGGCGAAGTGAAGAAGATCTCCGAGACGGTCAGGGTGCCCTTGCCGAGGAAGTCGTCGTTGCCGAGGTTGTGGCTCAGCTCCTGCAGCTCGCCAAGGATGGGGCCCATCTTGAAGATGGCGTTGTCACCGCGCTCCGGCGCAGAGCCGTGGCAGCTCACCCCCTGCACCTCCACACGGATCTCCATGCGGCCGCGCTGGCCACGGTAGATCTGGCAGTCGGTCGGCTCGGTACTGACCACGAACTCGGGGCGGATCTTGCTCTGCTCGATGATGTACTGCCAGCAGAGGCCATCGCAATCCTCCTCCTGTACGGTACCGGTCACCAGCAGGGTGTACTGATCTTCCAGCCCCAAATCCTTGATGATCTTGCCCGCATAGACCATGGAGGCCATGCCGCCTTCTTGGTCAGATGCGCCACGACCACCAATGATCTCGTGATCTTCCATCCCCTCATAGGGGTCGAACTTCCAGTTGGCCATGTTGCCGACGCCCACGGTATCGATGTGGGCATCCATGGCGATCAGGTGCGGGCCGTGGCCGATATAGCCCAGCACGTTGCCCATGGGGTCGATCTCGACCTTATCAAAGCCAACCTTCTCCATCTCCTGCTTGATGCGCAGCACGACGCGCTCTTCATCGCAGCTCTCGCTCGGGATGGCGATCATGTCGCGCAGGAACTGACTCATCTCGGCCTTGTACTGGTAGGCCTTCTCCAACACCATTTCAAACGGAATTTGCTTGCTCATTGTGATTCTCCATAACAACTGAGAGTGCGCGGCCTGTTCGTCGGCAGCGCCCTGTGCCCGTTACCGCGCCCCGTTGGCGAGGCGCGATCAGTTCTTCAATTCGTCTCTCTGCTCTCGCAGGGGTTACTCACAGCCGGGGTTAATCGCAGGCAGGATGTTTGCCTTCCCACACCACTTCCCGGTAGTGGGTCACATCGGTGTCCCCTTCGGTGTTGATGATCAGCACCACGGAGTCGCGACTTAGCCCGAGGCGCGCCATCAGCGCTGCGCGATCCGGGTGGTGACGTACTGCCGCCAGCACGCCGGTACCGACCGAGCCGGACTCACCGGAGATGATGCGTGGATCATTGCCAAGGGGGTTGCCGAGCACTCTCATGCCCAATGCCGACACCTTGTCGTGACAGGAGATGAACTGGGTGGTGCAGCTTCTGAGCAGCGGCCAGCCGAGGGGATTGGGTTCACCGCAGGCGAGACCGGCCATGATGGTGCGCATGTCGCCCCCCACGTTGACCATCTCCCCCGCCACACCGGAGCGGAAGATGCAGTCGGCCTGATCCGGTTCGACCACGATACTGTGCAGGTTTTTCGCACCAAAGCAGTCCACCAGATAACCGAGCACACCGCCCGCCAGCGCACCAACGCCAGCCTGCAGCAACACGTGGGTCGGCTGCTTGATGCCCATGGCCTGCATCTGCTCGACCGCTTCGTCGGCCAGGGTGGAGTAACCCTGCATGATCCAGGTCGGGATCTTGGTGTAGCCCTCCCAGGCGGTGTCCTGCACTATGTGCCAGCCGCGCTCTTCGGCCATCTTCATGGTTAGGCGCACGGTGTCGTCATAGTTCATGTCGGTGACGATGCACTCGGCACCGAGATTGAGGATGTGGTCAACCCGCTCCTGGGCCGAGCCCTTGGGCATGTAGACCACCGCATGCTGACCCACCTGTTTGGCGGCCCAGGCAACGCCACGACCGTGGTTGCCATCTGTGGTGGTGGCGAATGTCATCGGCTCCTTGATGGTGCGTTTGATGAGATCGAAGGAGAAATCCTCGATGGCCACCCCGTATTTTTCACAGAGCAAGTTGGCGATGGCATAAACGCCACCCAGCATCTTGAAGGCGTTGAGGCCAAAGCGCTTTGACTCGTCCTTGACCAATATATTTTTCACCCCGATATAGGCGGCCAGATCTTTCAGGTCGCACAATGGGGTCGGTTCATAACCGGCCAGTTTTTTATGAAAAGCGCGAGCCTTTTGTGCTTCGGCGCGAGAAAACAGCGGAGATGGCTCGGCGGTAAAAAAGCGGTTATCGGCAATATCCATCTTCAGCGAAAATTGGGACATGCTTACCTCACTAGGCGTTACCTGACAAAGAGCTGCCTCGCCGGGAGATCCGTTATTCAGATACCACGGGGAGAAAACTCGAAATAATGAATTCGACAGTATGGGCAGGATGAATATTCACCCTGCCCTGCCGTTATTTATTTCACCCGCTTTTGCGCCTCTTTAATCAGATTTTCCAGAGTTTCTGCCGGGGCGGAAAATTTACGGGCCATGATCATGGCGGCGATAATATAGGGCTTCCAGCTCGCCTCTTTGTAAGTGGCGATACGGTATTTCTCGAATACCCCTTCGGTCACTTCGCCCTCTTTGCAGGAGACGCCGGAAATATCGGCCGGTAGGCAGTGCATATAGAGCGCCTCGCCCCCCTTGGTGAGCTTCATCATCTCCTCAGTGCAGTGCCAATCCTTGTGCTTGGCGTTCTGCTCAAGGCAGTGTTTCTCCAGCTCTTTGAGGCCGGCGTGATCATTGGCGCGCAGCAACTCGGTGCGCTGCTCCATCACCTTGAAGGGGGCCCAGGACTTGGGATAGACGATATCCGCATCCTTGAAAGCCTCTTCCATGGAGGTGACCTGACGGAAGCTGCCGCCGGAGGCCTTGGCGTTCTCTTTGGCCACTTCGATCACATCCGGGATCAGGTCATACCCTTCCGGGTGGGCCAGGGTCACGTCCATACCGAAACGGGTCATCAGACCAATGATGCCCTGGGGCACGGAGAGCGGCTTGCCGTAGCTGGGGGAGTAGGCCCAGGTCATCGCAATCTTCTTGCCCTTGAGGCTCTCCAGACTACCGAAGTGCTCCTGTAACCAGGCGAGATCAGCCATCGACTGGGTCGGGTGATCAATGTCGCACTGCAGGTTGACCAGCGCCGGACGCTGGGGCAGCACTCCCTTCTCGAACCCTTCATCCAGTGCGGCGCCCACTTCGCGCATATAGGCGTTACCGGCACCGAGGAACATGTCGTCACGGATCCCGATGGCATCGGCGCAAAACGAGATCATGTTGGCGGTTTCACGGACGGTTTCGCCATGGGCGATCTGGGATTTGCCCTCATCCAGATCCTGCTGGGCCAGGCCGAGCAGGTTCAGCGCAGAGGCGTAAGAGAAGCGGGTTCGGGTGGAGTTATCGCGGAAAACCGAGATACCGAGCCCGCTGTTAAACAGTTTGGTGCAGATATTTTCGGCGCGCAGGGTCTTGAGGGATTCGGCCAGTTTCAATACCAGCTCCAGCTCCTGAGGAGTTTGCTCCCAGGTCAGCAGAAAATCTTTTTCATGCAGGTTGGATTTGAGTGCTCTGATCTCTTTGATTAATTCGTTAACTGCTTTCATCGTTCGCCCCAATCATTGGATGAGATATGGATAGCTCCCCTTTCACTCACGATGTCACCAGCATCCCGGTTGTGGGTGAGCGCGTCGGTTAGCGTCGATATGAGGCAATCAATAACCGTGCCAAACCAATAAAATGCAGGCAGATATTAATAAATGGCAAAAGTGTGTGATGCCACCCACAAAATCAGCGGCTATTTCAGCGATTTAATCCATAAAAAGGTGAGCGGATCAGCCAAGCCATAAAATAGCCGAGTGATAATAATCAGAGGCGATATCTCGGCATCGGTGAGAATTATCATCAAAGGTCAGTTTCAGGGGCTGAAATGATATCGACGGGGCTGTTGTTATCATTATGATAATGCCCGCAACACCTTTTCTCTTGGAATGATCTCTCCAGCGTTGACACTGCTGCTATCTCGCTTCCCCTGCACTCCCGTATCGCCTCTCGCCTTATCTTCCGGCCACATCGCTGGGCGCGGTTGGCCCAAGGTGCTAACGTGAATACGCCAGCTGCGCATCTGTCTCGGATGCTCAGAAGAGCCCGACGTTCACTGCCGCAACTGCGCGGAAGAACCTGCATGACTTACATCTTTGAGGGATTATCTATGTCCAGGAATGCCGCTCTGCTCATCACCCTGACCCTGCTCGGGATCGCCCCTGCCTACGCCATCAGCGCCAAATATGCCGAGCAACTGGAGCGATCCGGCTGCACCCAGGTTACCGAGGCGCAGGGCTGTGACATTCACAAAACCAAAGCGGAAAATGCCAAGGCGGGATTTGGCACGGCTGCCCCTGCGGCGGAGGGCGGTCTGAATCTGAGCTATGAGCAGAAGCTGGAGCGCTCGGGTTGCACTCAGGTGAGCGAGCTCAATGGCTGCGATATCAACAAAACCAAGGCTGAGAACGCGGCTGCCGGTGTTGGCAATGCTCCGGCCGCGGCAACCAGCGGCAGCCCCTATACGGGCAACTGGATCGCCACCTTCCCCCAAACCGGCGCCACCGTGGCCAATATCCGCATCGATGGCAAGGATCAGGTGTGGGTCAACGACAAGAAGGTCAATGCCAAAAAATCCGATGGCGCGCTGGTGTTCAAGGATGGCATGGTCATCTACACCATTCAGGGGGATCGCCGCATCAAGGGTGAAGATGGCTGGGTCGATAATGATGCCGGCACCAAGGGGCCCATCAACGCCAAGTAAGCAGCTGACCACGAAATGACGGGGAGCACAGGCTCCCCGTTTCACACCTGATTGCCCATCGCTTCCAATGACCAGCTCCACCAGTGAGGCGCCAGAATCAATACCTCCTGCTCCAGCCAAGACCCGTCTGTGATCAGTTTATCGAGCCAGGGAACGCCTGCCAACGCGCCATGACTATCGACCTGATCAGCCTGCTTAGTCACACGCCAGGGCACCTTGCCACTGTCCGTCGCAAAGGTGCGTACCGGACGGGCATAGTGATCCAGATAAGGTTGCAGCTCACAGGGAAGCCAGAGCATGGCCGGTCGATTTAGCTCGCGCGCCAGCTCGACGGCAATATCGATACCCCGTTGATCGAGATCACCGAAATGTGCCCACTGCACGCCCGCAGGCAGCAGCGGGATCAGCTGTTTGGCCAGGGAGGTATTGCGACCGGGAGCAAAGAGCAGCAGTTGCCCGGGTTGCAGCGGGTAGTCAACAAAGGCCCCCTTGTTCTCCACCGTAATGACCCGTTCCCCCTGCCAGCCGATGGCCGCCAGCATGCCCAGAGTCCGCTCCGGCAACGCCAACTCTCCCAGCAGCGCCATCATTACCGTCATATCGTGCTGCTGGCCTTGCCGATCGACCAGTGAGAGCGGCTCGAGGGTGCGGATGCGGATCACCTCATCTTGCGTGAGCGTCAAGTCCGCAAGCTGTGGCGCGGCAAGGGATGCTGATCGCGGATGCTTGCTGTCCCCATGCCAGAGGGCATAAAAGCAGGCCTGATTGAGCCGTGCAGGCAAACTCACTCCCAGACGTTGCAGCTGCTCCCCCTTGTCCGGTTCGGGGGGCGCAGCCCGTGCCAGTTGTCCGGTCAGAAAAGTCCGCCCCGCGTCGGTCAATATATGACGGGAACTGCGCCCAACTGACTCGACTCCGCCCACAGCCTGCAGCAACTCCTTCAACTCGCGGCCATGCCGACTCTCAAGGGAGCAGCCCTTCTCGTTCTGGCTATCGAGCAACCGTGCACACAAATCCTGTACCCGCATCTCATCAAACAGCGACATCCTCACCTCTCCATGTAGCTTCATATGACGAAGTAGAGGTGATTTTCCCTGTCATTACCGTGACCGGCTTCGCAAGCGGTTCTTATCAGCCCCGCCATGCATGGCCCGTACTGGTAAACCCGCTACAAAGGGCGCAAGCTGGTTTGATATTGAGATACGCTGCGCTCTTCGCGGCACGACAACGCGACACCCGCTTTCACAAGGGCTTGCCATGACCGACGCCACAGACCCATCGCCATCCTCTTCCTGGCATCTTTCGGATATCCGCGAGCTGGCGCACCTGCTGACTCTGGCGCTGCCCGCCGCGGTAGAGATCACCGAAGCGGTACATCAGGCGGTACTGAGCGGTATGGGGCTCAAGGGACGGGATGAGGGAAAAACAGCCGGGATCACCGGGCTGGTCTACAAGGGGGTACATGGCGCCGCCAACAACCTAAGCAGCGGCATCAACCAACTGCTCAGCCGCCTGCCAGCCACACCGCCGCCCCACCAGATCCCCGAAACCCCGAAACGTGCGGCCCTGATCGCCACGCTCAACGGCGTGTTGGGGGACAAGCTGGTCGAACACCACAATGCTCTCGCCACCCCCATGACCCTGCGCTATCAGGGCAAGCCCCTCGATTGGCAGGCGATGCCGAAGGATCTACCCCGTGAGGGACGGGGGCTGCTGATGATCCATGGCCTCTGCATGAACGATCTGCAGTGGCAGACCGAGCATCAAGGCAAGCCGATCAATCACGGGGAGCAACTTGCCAACGCGCTTGGCTATCAGCCTCTTTACCTGCGCTACAACTCGGGCCTGCCTATCGCACATAACGGGCAGGCGCTGGCCCTGTTGCTGGAACAGCTGTTCGCCCACTGGCCGGGAGAGCTCAAAGAGATAACGATAATGGGCTATAGCATGGGGGGACTGGTTGCACGCAGCACCTGCCACCATGCCGGCGTGGCCGGGCTCACCTGGCCTGCGCACCTTGCCAACCTGATATTTCTCGGCACACCACACCACGGCGCGCCGCTCGAACATGCCGGTCACTGGCTGGAGCAGTTGCTGCCCACCACCGCCTACAGCGAGCCCTTCGTCAGACTGGCGCGGCTGCGCAGTGCTGGCATCAAGGATCTGCGCCACGGCAAGGTGATCGAGACGCTCGCCCAACCCGACCTTGCCGCGCCCTTGCGCGATCCCCGCATCCCACTCCCCTTGCCCGGTGGCGTCAACTGCTATGCCATTGCCGCGACCACTGCCGCCAAGCGCAGCCTGCTGGCCGACCGGCTGATTGGCGATGGACTGGTGCCGCTACGCAGCGCCCTCGGCCAGCACAACGAAGCGCGCCATCAGCTTGCCTTCCTGCCCGCCCATACCCTGATTGTCTATCGCACCAGTCATATGGCCCTGCTCGCCAGCCCGCAGGTTGGCCAGCAACTACTGCGCTGGCTCAGCCCCTTGCAGCTATAACGCGCTGGCTATTAAAGCAACAGAGTGCTGGTTCACAAAGGAGCCCTGTGGCACTCTGGGAGGTCAAAGGGAAGACCCACACTGACACCTCATGTGTCCCCACTGCAAAGGAGCGCCACCGATGGCCAAAGCAAGCAAGAAAGAGATCAAGAAGAAGATCGCCGCTCGTCTTGAGAAAATTGCCAAGCATGAAGGCAAGATCAAGAAGCTGAAGAAGGCCCTGAAGTAGGGCCCATCGCATAAGAGAAACCGCCAAAAGGCGGTTTTTTCATCCTCCTTTTCGCCCCTTTACCATCGTTTTGATACCAATGACCTTGATGTAAACGCCTCAAGCGCAACTCAGCAGAACAACCCAGCTGAAACCACGCACGTTCTCATCACCGCTATTTGGTCTAACAGCGCCAATCGGGCGCCGCGCGCCCCCTTGCCAACAACTACCTTCAACGGAGTGTTTGATATGAGCCAGCAGTGGAGCGCCATATGTTCTCTTACACCCTCACCTTCAAGGATGATGTCGACCGCCTGACCGCCCCCGAGCAGGAGGTCTCCTTGCAAAGCCCTGCCCAGGCGGGCGATTTCCTTATCCTCTCCGACGGTAGCCGCCATCAGGTGATGTTTGTCACCCACAGGGCCAACTACAGCAGCCTCTATCTCGATAAAGGGGTCAGGGTGCCGCAAAGCTAGCGCAGCTCATCCCTCTGTGTGTGAAAGCAAAAGAGCGGCACCTGGCCGCTCTTTGATCTCTCTTTATGTGGATTTGCTGTCACAGCACCTTGATCACCGGTTGGTGCACTATCTCGACGTCGTCTTTATAGACCACCAGCTCACCCGGTGGCACGCCTCGCTCACCCAGCACGGTGACGACGCACTCGTAGCGATAGGGGCCGCTCGTGAAGAGGTAGGTATGATTTCCCCCCGTCCCCTCCACCCTGACGGTGCCATTTTTCAGCACCAGATCCGGCTTGTCGGCGAGCGTCTTGCCCCTGGCCCAGGAGGCGTAGCGATAGTGGCCATCGTCCAGCTCGTCGATGCGGATGGTAAATTTCTCGGTCTGCCACATCAACGCGGGGCTCTTGTACTCCCGCACACTGGGATGCAGACCGCTCTTCTGCCTGGCGATAAGCTCGGCTTTCAATTTGGCGGCCTGCGCCGTCTGATGATTGATACCGATGACCTTGCCATCAAAATCCATCCAGACCTCGCCACTGCCCAGCATGATGCCGCGCCAGCCCATAGTCTGCCAATCCTGCCCGACCCGGGAGGTAGCGATGCTTTTTAATATGGCGTCATCAAATACCTCGTCGAAACGGGTCAGCATCTCCGCCGGGGTTTTGATGGCAGGAATGGGATACTCCTGCTTGAAGGGGTACTTCATCTGGTTGGCAAGGGCCTGATGATCCCGGCCTTCTGCCGCATCGACCAACTGCTGCACAAAGGGGCGATATTCGGCCGGCAACTGCTCTTCGTCGGCTGATACGGGGAGAGCGACCCACAATGTTCCCAGCAACAGCAGGGCCTTCAGCCCATAACGTCCCCGCACCTCATTGCTATTGCGGCCAAACAGTGCCCTGACATTCCATCTTGCCACTTTCATTCTGCCTGCTCTCCACATAACTAAAACGGCCAGCCACTATCCGCAGACATTAGCTGGCGGACTTGAGCGATTTTTTAACTCGTTTGAGTGCCATCTGCCGCTTGAGCGGTGACAGGTAATCAATGAACAAGTTGCCATCCAGATGATCAATTTCATGCTGCATGACAATGGCCAAAAAATCGCTGCTCTCGATGGTGATCGGATTGCCTTTTCGATCCAGAGCAGATACCACCACCGAGCTGTAACGCTCGACATCCGCGTAGTAATCCGGCACGGAGAGACAGCCCTCTTGTCCAATCACCTTTTCAGTACCGCTTATCACTTGTGGATTAATCAAAACCAGCGGCTGATCCCTGCTCTCGGACAAGTCGATAATAACGACGGCCTCTTTACGCCCGACTTGAGTCGCGGCCAAACCAATCCCGTTTTCCGTTGCATAAAGGGTTGCCAGCATGTCATCGATCAGCCCCTGTACGGCAGCGATATCCTCAACTCGCTCGGCCTTGATCCTCAACCTGAGGTCGGGAGCCGTCAAAATATTCAAAATCGCCATCACAACTCTCCATTAACCACTTTTTTCAATCCGAGGTCACAGCCCAACGGCCGGGACATGGAGACAAACGCCTGATCCTCTTCGACCACGTTGTAACCAAGGCGCTCATAAAACCGTATCGCCCCATGGTTGTCTGTGAAGCTGGACAAGGTGACCCGGCATTTGCCCTCACGCTCAGCCTCCTGATGAAGCCGTTCCATCACGGCAGCGCCAAGCTGCCGCCCCTGATACTGAGGGAAAATGATCAGCAGATGAACATGCTGGGCATCCTCATATGGCTTGCGACATAACAGACCAATGCGTTCTCCCCCATGCAGGATCCACGAAAACCATTGCGGCAGATATGAGCTGGTTAGTCGCTCGCGTTGAAATTGGTCATCCCAGCCAAAGAGCGACTCAACATAGGGAAATATTCCCTCTTTGACGGCAGTAAAGACCTGCTCAAATTCATTTTGCGACACATCAATCAGCTCAATATCCATCTCTTTCCCTGCTCAAGCCATTTTGGATACCCTGTTAGCGCACAATCACCCTATTACGATTTTTCCAAACAGCTGCAGATTCTGAAACATCACGAGCGGTCACAACACCTCAACCTTTACCTTGATAACACCTTCGCGAATATTGGCGATGGAACTGAAGGCAGATTTGGAGAGATCGATAATACGCCCGCTTTTAAAGGCGCCACGATCATTGACCTTGACCACTACGCTCTTGCCGTTAGCGAGGTTGGTCACCCGCACCATGGAACCAAAGGGCAATTCCATATGGGCGGCGCTATTGAGATTGTTGCGATAGAGCTCGCCGCTGGCGGTCTTTTTACCGTGATAGCGGTCGGCATAATAGCTGGCATAACCGGTCTCGCTATAGCCGCGCCAGCTGCCGCCGTGGCTCTCGTCATAGCGGCTGCTACAGGCTGCCAGCAGCAGGCAGACAAACAACAGCCCCCCTTTGCAGGCCGATTGCACCACTCCCTCTCTCCCGATGCCGCGCATCTACTTCTCCTCGCTCACCTTGCCGGATAGATAGCCCGGCTGATCATCTCGCGTCGCAGTAACGGGGAGATTCTCCCCATACCGGCAAGCCACCGCAATGTAGGCGGCCCCTTGCCATCATGGCGCCCAGCCCTGTTGCCAACGCAGTGGTCACCGCGATTGTTGCAATAAACACAGGCTTTAAATCACCACTGTTGCACCCAAGAGACAATCAAGGGGCCACTTTTCTGCTCTCGTTTGCCAACAAGAGCACGCAAACACCCTCCGATCTGCGTCCGCAACGCAGCACAACAAGAGGGATACTTATTAACCAGAACCGGGCAAGCCCGTTCATCCGCTGCCTTATCCCATCGCAGGCTGCGCCGCTACTTTGCCATATTTTTCCAATAAAAAGGGAGGCGAATGCCTCCCTTTTCTCCAGCTATTTGCCCATCAGAGTCAGGCGATCAGCTTGTCGTCGGCGAAGCCGAAGCCGCGCAGACCCACCACATGCACGTGCTCGTGCTTGCCCTGCACCTTGCGGATGAGCTTGTAGGTGGTGCCCTTCTCCGGGCTGATGTTCTCCGGCGCCGCGATAAGCAGCTGCATATCCTGACGCTCGCACAGTTCGAACAGGGTGGCGATGGATTTGCCATCCAGACGGGCCGCTTCGTCGAGGAACAGCAGACGGCAGGGGGCGATATCCTTGCCGCGCAGACGGCGGGACTCCTCCTCCCAGCTGATCAGCACCATCAGCAGGATGGCCTGACCGGTACCGATCGCCTCACCGGTAGAGAGCGCACCGCTCTCGGCACGCAGCCAGCCATCGGCCCCGCGCTGCACCTCGATCTCCAGCTCCAGATAGTTGCGATAGTCGAGCAGCACGTCGCCCATCACCTGATAGCTGCGATCCCCCTGCTCGATCTGCGGGTTCAGGCGCTGGAACAGCTTGGCCATCGCCTCGGAGAAGCTGAGCTCCTTGTCGGCGAACAGATCGTTGTGCATGGCGGTTTGATCGGCCAGCGCCGTCAGCAAACGGGTGTGGGCCTCGCGGATATTGACGTTGAGGCGCACCCCGCGCACCAGACCGAAGGCGATGTTCTGCAAGCCCTGGTTGAGCACCCGAATGCGGTTCTGCTCGCGGCGGATGATGTTGGTGATCTTGGCCGCCACCTCATGGGAGGAGAGCGACAGATGGGTTTCCCGCTGCTTGAGTTCGTCTGCCAGACGGGCCAGCTCGATCTCCATCTCCTCGATCGCTTCGACCGGATCATCGGAGCGGATGATGTCGTTGCGGATGCGATCCTTGAGGTAACGGTAGACCTGCACGTAGAAGGCGACCTTCTGCTCGGTGCTGCGGTTGCCCTCGGAGAGACGCAGCGCATCGCGCAGAGCCTCGTCGTGGGCCACCGCCACCCGCAGGGCGCCTAGGGCCTTGTCCGACATGGAGCGCAGCTCGTCGCTGTCGAGGTAGGCCAGCTCGCGTTTGTTGAGGCGCTTCTCGACGTCGGTCTCCCGCGCCAGTCGCACCACCCGCGACCAGCTCGCCTTGTGACCCACCAGAGATTTACGGGCGCTGTAGTAATCCTTGCCTTCGAGCTTGAGACGACCACCGAGGGATTCGATCTCGCGCTTGGTGACCTGCAGCTGGGCCTCGGCGCTGGTGCGACGGGAACGGGTGCGGATCAGCAGCTCTTCAATCTCTTTCTTGTGGGCACGCGCCTTCTCTTCCATATCGTTAGAGAGGGTCAGCCCCATGGCCGCCAGCTCCTGCTCGAACTCGGTCAGGGTCTGGCGCTTGGCCTCGACGCTGGAGTTAAGCGCGGTGCGCAGCTGCAACGCCTCGGTGTGACGCTGGGCAATCTGCTTGTGCTGCTCGCCAGCGGTGCGGGCGGCAAGCTCGGCCGCTTTCAGCTTCTCTTTGAGTCGCTCGCTCATCTCGGAGGCCTTGCCCAGCAGGTCTTGTGCATCCTGATAGGCAAAGTGCGGCAGACGGGCCACCAGCTGATCGAGGGCGTAGCAACGGCGCTTCTGCTCGGCCAGCAGGTCGCTCACCTCATCATAGGCAGCCTGCAGCGCGGCCAGATCCTGCGGATCCTGACGCAGCACCTGCACCATGGTTTCCAGTTTTTCCAGCGACTTGCCGTGTTTGGCGATAAAGGCTTCGGCCTGTTTCAGGGCTTCCACATCGGCGTGTGCCGCCTCGAGGCGAGCCGCCAGCTCTGTCTCGGCAAACAGGTGGGCAAAGGGCAGCATCCCCTGCACCAGCTGGATATGGCGAGTCAGCTGGGCGGCGGCCGCTTTGGCCTCGGCCAGCTGCTTGTCGCACTCGCCGATGGCACCTTGCAGCGCGCGCAGTTCGGCCTGCTTGGCCTGCACTTCGACTTCCGGGTCGGGGCGGAAGGCGATATCCAGATGCTGACCGATAAAGTCGCGGAAGTGGCCGTAGAGACGGTGGTACTTCTGCTGCTCGAAAGCGGCCTTGGCGTAACCCTCGATGAGCCCTTCGCGCTCAAGGTCGAGCTGCTCGATCCGCTTTTCCCGGGCGGCGCGGCCAAACAGCGGCAGCTCGGGGTAGCGGGAGAAGCGCACCTGACGCTTGCTGGTCCGCACCAGCACGGCGTCCCCCAGCTCGTCCGCTTCCACCAGATCCTCGTCAAAGGAGTCGGGGTTGCCCTGAATCAGGTAGATATCTTCCGGGCAATCCTCCAGCTTTTTCAGCCGCTCGATGGCCCCCTCAAGGTCGAGCACCACCAAAGCGCTGCGAGCCGGGCCGTAGAGCGCGGAGTAGTAAGGGGCATCGTCGATGGAGATGTCGTCGTAGACATCGGAGAGCAGCACCCCCCCCACCTGCTCGGCGATGCGGGCAAGACGCGGATCCGCCTCGCCTGCCCCCAGCTGTAGATTGCGAATTTGCAGCTCCAGCGCTTGCTTCTGCGCCGCGATGCGGTTGCTCTCCTGCTCGAACTCGCGCTCCTTGTCGAGCACGGTTTGCATGCCGGCCGAAAGCTCTTCGGCGGTAGTCAGCGGCAGACCGCTCTGTTCACGCAGCTGCTCGAGCTTTTCGAAGGATTTGAGCCAGCGCGGCGCCAGCTTGGTGAGCTCCGCAATATCGCGACCGAGCTGGGCGCCCTGATGCTCGAGGCTGGCGCGGCGCTGGTTCACTTCGGCCTGCTGCTCGGAGAGCTCCTCCTGACGGGTGCGCTGGGCTTCGAGGAAGATCTCCAGCTCATCGCTGCTGGCAATCAGCTGGCCAGAGGCCTGCTGCAGCTCGTCACGCAGCTTGAAGAGATTTTTCTGGCTTTCGCTCTCTTTCTCGAGGCGAGCCAGCGCGGCGCGCAGCCCCTGCCCCTGGGCAATGCGAGCCTTGTCTTCGATATGACGCTTGAGCAGCGCCTGCGCGGTAGGCCAGGCGGCCTCGCGCACTGTCTCGGGGGCGATGCTCAAAAGCAGCGCCAGCGCCGCTTCGTGCTCGGCCACTGCTGCCTTGGCCAGCGCCAATTGCTGCTCGGCCCCCAGCACCCGGCTGGTGAGGCTCTGCTCGGCTGCGCGGAACTGGTGCAGGGTGTCGCTCGCCTGTTCGGCGGTCAGCCCCGGCAGCTCGCACTGCTCGCGGGCAGCCTCCAGCGCCTGCACCGCCTGACGGTACTGGATGGCGCGGGTCTGCTGGATATCGAGCGCCTGCTGGTAGTCGGCCAGCTGGGTCTTGAGGCTGTCTACTTCTGCCTGTGCCAGCTCCTTGCGCTCTTCCACTTCCAGCAGCTGGCCGTGGATCTCCTCCACCACCGCTTGCTGCTGCTCGAGTTTGTCAGAGAGATCCGCCAGATCGGCGCGGTACATCTCGATCTTCTTCTGCAAGCTGACGGCTGCCATCACCTTGGCCAGATGCTCGGAGGCAGACTCCAGCTCGTCGGTCAGCAGTTTCTCGCGATTAGTGAGCTGCTCCACCTCGTCGGCCAGATAGATGGCGCGCTGCTTCTCTTCGGCCAGAATGCGGCGCTTGTCGGCCAGCTCCTGGCGCGCCTTGAGGGCCAGCTCGGAGAGGCGACTCTTCTCGGCAGCGTTGCGCACATAGTCCGCCGCCACATAGTGGGTGGTCTCGGTGATCAGGTTCTTGAACAGATCCCGCTGACCTTGCGTCTCCTTGATCGCTTCCAGCGTGCGGCGGTTTTCATAGATGGCCGCCTCCATGTCTGCAAACGCCTTGCGCACCCCGGAGTTCTCCGGCAGCAGGTATTCGCGCAGGGAACGGCTGATGGACGAGGAGATGCCGCCGTAGAGGGAGGCTTCGATCAGGCGATAGAACTTGCCGCGATCTTTTTGATCACGCAGCTTCTTCGGGGTGATGCCGAACTCGAACATGAAGTTGTGATAGTCGGTCACCGTATTGAATTTGGCGACTTTCAGCGCCCCCAGCTCAGCGGCCGCCCCTTTCAGATCGGTAAAGGCGCGTACCCGCCCCTTGCCGTCATCGAGCTTCTCCAGCAGCAGGTCGGTCGGCGCCAGATTCTCCGGCACATCCACCAGCGCAAACGGGGTGATGTTGACCTTGTTGTCACGGTTGGCCACCTGCTCGAGGTGCACGCCGACCCAGATCCGCTGTTCGCGGCTGTTCATCACTTCCAGCAGGGAGTAGCAGTGGCCACGCTGCAGCTTGCCGTAGAGCCCCTTGTCACGGGAGGCGCTGCTCGATCCCGCTTCCGTGGTATTGCGGAAGTGAAGCAGTGACTGGTCGGGGATGAGCGCCGCGATAAAGGCCGCCATGGTGGTGGACTTGCCCGCGCCATTGCCGCCGGAAAGGGTAGTGACCAGCTGGTCGAGATCGAAGGTCCGGGCAAAGAAGCCGTTCCAGTTGACCATGGTCAGGGATTTGAACTTGCCTCGCACCGGTTATACCTCCAGATCCAGTTGTTCTTCATCGAGATCCGCCTCGATGTCATCAAAGAGCGAGTCGCTGCTCGGCATTTCGTCGTCGTGGAAGATGGCTTCACCCTCCTGGATCATCCGCAGCTGAACGGCGCGCGGATCTTCATCGGAGCGCACGTCAGCGGCGAAACGGAACACCGATTCGTTGACCCGGAATTTATCCCCGTTGCCAAGGGCGGTGATCATGCCAAGGCGGCGCAGACGACGCATGGAGGTGCGGATCTTTTCGAGCAACTTCTTCTTGTCGAGATCGGTACCGCCGGAGCGGCTGTTGACCATCCGCAGCAGCTGCTTCTCGTCGGCGAGGCTCAGCACCTCCTCCTGCAGCTCGGCCATGGCGAATACCCCTTCGGAAGCCAGACGATCCGGGCTCAGGTAGAGGTAGCAGAGCACCTTGCCCACCAGCATATCGAGCTCGGAGAGCACAGTGGTGCCGATGTCGGAGCTCGGGCGCGGGCGCAGGTAAAAGAAGCCTTCCGGCGCCTTGATCAGCTCCACCTGATAGCGGCCGTAGAAGATCTCCAGCTCGCTGTGATATTCGACCAGCGCCGAATGCTGCTCGAACTCGTCGGCACTGATGTGGCGACCGGAGCGCAAGGCGGTGTCGATGCGCGGAAACAAGGGGTTGGCAATCGCCTCTGCAAGCCGCAGCGGCAAGGGAAACTCAGTATTGATCAATGACATAGGCCTGAACCTTGGATCCAGCTTGGTTAATGGGTTTCCATGCGGGTTGGCGATGCAGTTCGCGCTCGCCGCTGGCATGGCCCAGGCGCACGGCCTGGTCGATCAGAAGACGCGCCACATCGAAGTGGGCATGGGCCGGGTAATCCAGCAGGTATTCCCGCAGCACATCGGCCAAGTCCAGCTGCTGGCCCTGCTCGGGGTAGCGGGCCAGATAGCGCTCGATACGCTCTGCCAGCTCCTGGTTGATATCCACCATCTCGACGTACTCCATCTCGAGGGGCACCTCACCGGTCACCTCCTCGTCGTGGATGGCGATGGTTTCGTCGCGCAGCTCCAGCAGACGGGGCTCTTCGGCCACCCGCAGCTGCCAGTTGTGCTGCTCGAAATTGCGGATGGACTCGCGCAGCCGCTGGCTGAAGGCGCGGTTCTTGTCCATGTCGATGGCGTTGCGGATAAATTTGTGGACGTGCCTGTCGTAGCGGGACCAGAGCTCGATGCACTGCTGACCCCAGCTGGTGATGACGTCAAGGCGCCCTTGCAAGGCGTGAGTCAGCTCCTCGACGTGGAACAGATCGTCGCGCCCCTGCGCTGCTTCCTGAATATTGAGCAGCCCCGCCTGCAGGCGGTGGCCGGCAGCGTCCAGGGTATCCTGCAGCTCGCGCAGGGTCTGGCCGGTCTCGTGCAGCAACTTCTCGCAGCTGTGAATGGCATCGACCCAGTTCTGGGTCAGCAGGGCCGCGATTTCGCTTTTGACCTGATTCTGCTGTTCATCCATGGCGCGCTGGGTGAGGTCGATCCGCCCCAGGGTCTCTTCCAGCGAGAAGGTGAGGCGCGGCAGCACCTCGGCATCCCACTGCTCGCGGGTGTTGGTTTCAAGCGCCGCCTTGCGGGCGGTGTCGAGCTCGGCAGCCAGGTGTTCGAGCAGAATGGAGAGCTTGATGGAGTCAACCTGACGCTGATCCATAAAGAAGTCGACGATGCTCACACCCAAGCGCGACAGGCGGTAGAGGCTCTCCCCCGCCACCATGTCGGTGTTGAAACGCGACAGCAGTTGTTGGCGAATAAGATCGTTGATGGCGTTGTTGGCGCGACCGGTGAGGGTCTCGTCCATCTGGCCGAAGGCGCTGCTGACATAGCCAAAGGCGTCGTGCAGCGCCGCCTCCGACAGATCCGACTCATCTTCGGACAGGGTCTTGATTGCAATCAGAAAGGCCAGCCGGTCGGTCGGCAGGCTCAACGCCAACCCCTCCTGCCTGACCCACCCTACTAGCTCCGGCAAAGAACGCTCTGGCAGGGTACGGGATGTACTCATCATGATGTTGTCATCTCGTTGTTGTATTGGGCGCAAAATCGTGCGCGCGGCTACATCCGGTAGCATCGAAAACATGGTTCACATCGACGTGAACAGCGAGCAATCAGCTGGTCGGCTTCTGGGCCATCACATGGATATAGCGACCGAGGGAGACAAAAGGCTCCTGACGGCAATATTGCTGCTCCATGGCCAGCAGATCGTCGAACTTCTCCACCTGATCCTGCTTGTGACGCATATAGTCGTGGATCACCCGCACCCCGGTCTTGCCGATGATGCGCAGCCCCCCGCGACCAATCCAGTCATAGACCTGCTCCGGCAGCTGGGGATTGGTGGGCGTAAGCGCAGTCTGGCGCTTCTTGCGAAGACCCAGGCGCACATAGTCAAAATTGCCCACCACCAGACTCTGGAACAGCAAACCATGACGGTTGTAAAAAAGCAGCGACAGTATGCCCCCGGCATTGACGAAAGGGAACAGACCCAGCAAGGTCTGACGCGGCTCGGCAAGCCACTCCAGCACCGCATGGCAGAGCACCAGATCAAAGGTCCCGGTCACGTGTTGCTTCAGATCCTGAATGGGGCAATGGATGAGACGAATTTTGTCTTCCAGCCCCTTCTCGGCGATCTGGCTGCGGGCCAGTTCCAGCATTTCTGCTGACAGATCGCACAGCTCCACCTGATGGCCCATGGCCGCCAGCTTCTGGGCAAAATAGCCAAAACCGCCCCCCGCATCGAGGATGCGCAGCGGTCGGTTGCCAAGTCGGGCCAGGCAGGCTTCGATGTCGCTCCAGACAATGGTGGTGCGGATGCGCCCCTTGGTGGAGTCGTAAATGTTACGGGCGAACTTGTCGGCGCGCCCGTCAAAACTCTGATCGTGCTTCAAGGAGAAACTCAACATTAGCGCCACAGGGTTGTGGCCATCCCAAAAAAGAGAGGTATTCTGTCACATCCCGAATTTGCTGAAAACTCAAGGAAGTGTCTGCCGTGTTTGTGCTCAAAAAGTGGCTGGGTCAGCTGTTGATGCCGCTCCCCTTCTCCCTATCCCTGCTGCTGCTTGCCCTGCTGCTACTCTGGTTCACCCGTTTTCAGAAAACCGGCAAACTGCTGGCCACTCTCTCGCTGCTCATTGTGGCGCTGATGGGGATGCGGCCGATGAGCTATGAACTGGCCCGCGGGCTGGAGCAAACCTTCCCGCCGTTCGAGGTGAGCCAGCATCCCAACATCGACGCCATCGTGGTGCTCGGCAATGGTCATGTCAGCGACCCGGCGGTGCCGATGCGCAGTTGGCAGAACAATATCTCGCTGGCACGGACTCTCGAAGGGGTGCGCCTCGCCCAGGCCTATCCCGACGCCAAGCTGGTTTTCTCCGGCTATGTGTCGGGGGATCCCCTCTCCAATGCCGAGGTCAATGCCCGGATGGCCGAGAGCCTCGGCATTCCCCGCGCGCGAATGACGTTGTTTGAAAACAACAAAGACACTCATGATGAGGCGGTCAGTATCAGCCGCCACCTCAAGGGAAAAGAGGTGGCGCTGGTCAGTTCGGCCACTCATTTGCCGCGTGCCATGGCCCTCTATCAGGGTCAGGGACTCAAGGCCGTGCCAGCCCCCACCGACTACACCGCCAAGCAGAGCCAGGTACCCCAGCCGCTCTACAGTTATTTACCCAAAGGGCGTTATTTGATGTATTCCGAAGCTGCCATCCACGAATGGATTGGGGTATGGTGGGCTCGCTTGCGGGGGCAGGTTAACGAATGAGCGATCAAGCGTTTCATTCCTGATTTGGATCAGGAAAGCGAAAAAAAATTACGTCATTTGCCGCCGGGTCAGCTATCTTGGGCTCGGTTCAATTCATATAATGTCGCGCAATCAAATGCCTAGGAGATATACAAGATGAGACAGCACCTGGTAATGGGTAACTGGAAACTGAACGGCACCAAAGCTTCTGTAGAAGCTCTGATCAAAGGACTGACCCCGGCTGCTGCCGCTCATCCTTCTGTGCAAGTCGCCGTCTGCCCGCCGGTTATCTTTTTGGGTCTGGTTGAGCAACTGACCGCTGGCAGCAAGATTGCCTACGGTGCCCAGAACGCTGACGTTCACGAGTCTGGTGCCTTCACCGGCGAAAACGCCCCCTCCATGCTGAAAGCCTTTGGTTGCACCTACTCTCTGGTCGGCCACAGCGAGCGTCGTACCCTGCACGCAGAGACTGACGACGTGGTTGCTGCCAAGTACGAAGCGATCCAGAAAGGCGGCCTGGTGCCGGTTCTGTGCATCGGTGAAACTCTGGAGCAGTTCGAAGCCGGCGTGACCAAGAACGTGGTTGAGACCCAGCTGAAAGCCGTTATCGACCGTTGCGGCATCGCCTCCTTCAACAACGCCGTTATCGCTTACGAGCCGGTATGGGCCATCGGTACCGGCAAGACTGCCACTCCGGAGATCGCTCAGTCCGTTCACGCTCACATCCGTCAGTACCTGGCCGGTTTTGATGGCGCCGTTGCTGCCAAAGTACAGATCCTGTACGGCGGTTCCGTCACTGGTGCCACTGCAGCCGACCTGTTCGGTCAGCCGGACATCGACGGTGGCCTGGTCGGTGGTGCGTCCCTGAAAGTGGACGACTTCTCCCAGATCATCGCTGGCGCTGCCAAGTAATCGCTGATTACGGCAAAGAGAGGGGCTCGTCCCCTCTCTTGTATCGCTTTTCCTATGGTGGCCCCCGCATCCCATATGAAAGCCGATATAGTAAAAGTGGCTTGTCTATTTAAACATTCGTATTTGACAACTCAGATCCAGAGGCACTCATGACCAAACAAATCAAACGTATTGGTGTTTTGACCAGTGGTGGCGACGCACCGGGTATGAACGCAGCCATTCGCGCCGTGGTTCGCGCCGGTTTGCATCATGGCCTGGAAGTTTACGGTATTTATGATGGCTACCTCGGTCTGCACCAGGATCGCATCGTCAAGCTGGAGCGTCACAGCGTTTCCGACGTGGTGAACCGTGGTGGTACTTTCCTCGGCTCCGCCCGTTTCCCTGCCTTCAAAGACCCCGCAGTGCGCGCCGAAGCGATCGAAAACCTGAAAAAGCACGGTATCGATGCGCTGGTCGTCATCGGTGGTGACGGCTCCTACATGGGTGCCAAAAAGCTGACCGAAGAGGGTTTCCCCTGCATCGGCCTGCCGGGCACCATCGACAACGACATCGCCGGTACCGACTTCACCATCGGTTTTGATACTGCTCTGAACGTGGTGGTTGACGCCATCGACCGTCTGCGCGACACCTGCAGCTCCCACCACCGTATCTCCGTGGTCGAGATCATGGGCCGCCACTGTGGCGATCTGGCCATGTCCGCAGCCGTTGCCGGTGGTGCCGAATATGTGATCGTGCCGGAAGTCGCCTTCGACAAAGAGAAGCTGCTCAAGCAGATCAAGGAAGGCGAAGCCAAGGGCAAGAAGCACGCCATCATCACCATCTGCGAGCACGTTACCGACGTGAACGCACTGGCCAAGGACATCGAAGCCCTGACCGGTCGTGAAACCCGCGCCACCATCCTGGGCCACATTCAGCGTGGCGGTGCCCCGACTGCCCGTGACCGCATCATGTCCAGCCGTATGGGTGCTTACGCCGTTGAGCAGCTGCTGGCTGGTCACGGTGGTCGCTGCGTCGGTATCCAGCGCAACGAGCTGGTACACCACGACATCATCGACTGCATCGAGAACATGAAGCGTCCGTTCGATCAGGAGCTGTACAACCTCTCCACCACCCTGTTCTAAGCCACGCGGCGTTTAACCGGCTGTTGATGACAAAAACCCTCCGTCGGAGGGTTTTTTATATCTTACAAAAACTGATGTATCGGTACGCTGTGTGGCCCTCACCATACGGGTTGCCTGATTACCAACCCTTGCGCCATCTGACTGATCGTTAACGTCCACCTCCTCGCACCAACCGATCTCAGCCAAAGATACCGTTCCGATATTGCCGTGGATGTTTTATCACTGCGAACCGGATTGCGTTAACCTGTGCTCTGTCGACCCTGAAACGAGCTTGTTCAGCCTCCTCGTCATACGCCGCTTTTTATATCTCAATCTTGTAGAGGGGATTCAGATATCTTACCCAACCATGCTCCGGCCCTGCTCTCGAATTACAATCACATGACTCACGCAGATGCACCGGCCACGCAGATCGCTGCTCGCGCCCAGCCCAGCCCAGCCCAGCCCAGCCCAGCCCAGCCAGAGAATACGCCTCTGCTCTATTGCGCACCTCACTCTTGCTGCGGCCATGTCTCTTCCGAGGCCAACGGGGAAATTGGCGGTGATAAAACAGCCAGCTGCCACTCTGTATCCCCCCGATGCACCGCTCTCCTCCCTATTAACCCAGTGTATTACTGTAAAAATGCGGAGACTCCGGACTGATAAAGTGATGGTGTGACAAGGGTTGGTAACCAGACTTTCTCCATAGACTTCTTTTGGATGGGCTATCTACGTCAGGAATCGTCAAATCATTGCCTTGCACACTTTTTATGGCCTTAATGACACTATTACGAGGGTGAAAACTTATAAAACGCCATTTGAGCCCCATACAAAACCCACCACCAAACCAACCAGCAGCTCATTAACCAATTGAATTTAAATGAAATAACCATAAAAACAGAATCTTGAATGCTAACCCCGCCAGATGAGGTGATAAAATCAGCTCAATATGACAAAAATAGCCATTTCAACAAACCGAAGACACAAAACAGCTGTTTTATCAATTCACACCTTGTTTTACCCCCTTGTTATGGTATCTTGACTACATCAACCAACAACTTAGGGAGAGAAAAATGAAAGAGTTTGTCGTTACTGCCGTTTTCACGGTGTTTTTCACCCTGGTTGCTGTCTCTCTGCCCTCACTGTCACAGTTCTGAGCCGGATAGAGAGGCATCAATCCGGACCGACCCTCTTTGCCATGTCTGTTTAATCGCCATCAACTGGTGCTTTTCAGTAATAATGCCGAGATGGTCAACATAGATATGATTTCATCACGTTGACGCTGTTTCTTTCGCCACAAGGGTGTAACCAGGATGGTTTAACCGCACTCTGTTGCGATGGAATAGAACCAGCAGCAGATCATATCCGAGGGGAGCAAGGCTCCCCTTTTTGTTACCCGCCGTTTGACAATCCCCTACCCCGGCATCTACAACAGACCGGTTGACGCCATACGGCCCATGCCCACAACTGATGTTTTCCCCTCCTGTACTCTCCATTCAACACAGCTACATCCGTCAGCAATCTCTTGTGCACACCTTTGCTCTGATACTTGTCCGGCAGATATAAAAAAGCCCCCGCCATCATGGCAGGGGCTCGCGTTACGCAGTGTCAGCTTAAGGCTGTTATATCTCAGCCCAGCCCAAAGCAGTTATGCCTTGTTCCAGCGCTCTGGGTCATATTCCGGGCTGTAGCGGTCAACAATGACAGCACAGGCCGCATCACCGGTGATATTGAGGGAGGTGCGGATCATGTCGAACAGACGATCCAGCGCGAACAGCAGCGGCAACCCTTCGATGGGGATCCCGGCCGCCAGCAGCACGGCAACCACCAGGAAACTTGGGCCCGGCACACCGGCCTGACCGATCGCCCCCAGAGTAGAGGTCACAATGATGGCCGCCCAGGCACCGACGCTCAGATCGATGTTGTAAACCTGCGCGAAGAAGATGGCGACCAGACCGTAATAGATGGCGTTGCCACTCATGTTGATGGTGGCACCCAGCGGCAACACGAAGGAAGCGGTCGCGTTGGTCACTTTCAGATCATGCTCGCAGGTCTCCATATTGACCGGCAGGGTCGCCATGGAAGAGGCGGTGGAGAAGGCCACGATCTGCGGCTTCTTCATGGCAGAGAGGTACTTCATCACCGGCGTGTTGGAGAACATCATCACCAGCAGCGGATAGACCACGAAGCCGAAGATAAGGATGGCAGCCACATAAACCACGAATAGCTTGAGCACCAGGGTCAGCACATCGAAGCCATAGGTACCGATGGCTTCCGCCATCAGACCGAACACCCCGAGCGGCGCGATGATCATCACCTTGTTGATCATCCAGACGAAGGCATCCACCAGGGTATTGAGCCCATCGACCAGTGGCTTGGCCCGCTCGCGCGGCTGTTTGGCCAGCGCAATGCCGAGGAACATGCAGAACACCAGGATCTGCAGGATGTTCGCTTCGTTGAGGGAGTTGAAGACGTTGGTGGGGATCATGCCAAGCAAGGTGGCGACTGCATCCGGCAGCGCCCCTTTATCGGCGTAGTCACCGCCAAACATGGAGGCGACGGAAGCGAAATCGACCCCGACACCCGGCTTGAAGATCTGCCCCATCACCAGCGCCAGCAACACGGCCAACGCTGAGGTCACGAGGAAGAAGGCCAGCGTAGCCGCACCGATCTTGCCCGCAGCCGGGCTGGCGCCCAGATTGGCGGCGCCGGAGAGGATGGCTACCGCCACCAGCGGGATCACCAGCATCTTGATCAGCTGGATAAACAGGGTACCGAGCGGTGCAAACACGGTGGCTTGTTCACCCATGAACGCGCCGACCACTGCGCCCAGTACCATGGCGACCACAACCTGGAAGCCGATGTTTTTAATGAGTCCTTTAGTTAACACGATATGTTCCTTTATGTAGCAAAATTCACACTTTTCCCAGTGCAATTAACCAAACAGGGGAATGAGCGGCTGCCCATTCCCCTGTTTGCGCGTGTTATCTCACATTTAATTGCTGTTTTAAATCAGCAAATCATTAACCTTGGCTATTAATAAGTTTGCGAAAAAGTGAAGATTCAAAGCGGTCTCGGCGATTTTTACCTCATCCCCCATGACAACTGGCAAAAGATTGTGCTAGTTTGGCTGCACAAACGTACACACAGGGATGTAAAGATGCTGAAAGTTAACGAGTATTTCGACGGAAATGTAAAATCCATCGGTTTCGAACAAAAAGGTGAGAAATCAACCGTCGGGGTGATGAACGCCGGTGACTACCTGTTCAACACCGCCGCCCCCGAACGGATGACAGTGATCAAGGGCGCCCTCACCATCCAGCTGGCTGATGAAGATGAGTGGCACACCTACAGCCAGGGTGAATCCTTCCTGGTAGCCGGTCACTCCTCCTTCAAACTGGAAGTGAAAACCCCCACAGCTTATCTGTGCGAATTTCTCGACTGATCAGGCCGGTTGAAGGGGATCAGCCCCTTCAACCTTCTTGGGCAATCCCCAGCCCCATTATCTGTGTCCATGTCACAGCACCGCACATCCCCGCTTTCCATCCACGTCAAAAATCCTAGAATAAACAGACATAAACCATCACCGGATTGATGTCATGATCAGCGTGTTTGACCTGTTTTCCATCGGAATTGGCCCCTCCTCTTCCCATACTGTCGGCCCCATGCGTGCATCCTATGCTTTCGTCCAGCAGCTCAAGCTGCAAGGCCATCTGCCACAGGTCACGCGGGTCGAAGTGGAGTGTTACGGCTCGCTGGGCCAGACCGGCAAAGGGCACGGTACCGGCAAGGCAATCATTCTGGGGTTATCGGGCTTTGAACCGGAGTCGGTCGATATCGATGCGATTCCCGCCATTCTGGCTCGAGTGGAAAAGGAGCAGAACCTGCAGCTGGCAGGCGAGCAACCAAGCCATTTTCCGCGCACCGGTGCCATCATCTTCAACCGCCGCAAAACCCTGCCGGCCCACACCAATGGCATGACTCTGCGCGCCTTTGATAAAGAGGAAAACCTGCGCTTCAGCCAGACCTACTACTCCATCGGGGGCGGCTTCATCATTGAAGAGAGCCACTTTGCCACGGCCAAAGAAGAGGCTGCCAAGTCCGATGCCGAACACCCAGTTCCCTACCCGTTCGACAGCGGCGCCCAACTGCTGGCCCACTGTCAGGAGAGCGGCCTCTCCATCTCGGGGCTGATCCTGGCCAATGAGCGGGTCTTTCGCAGCGATGAGCAGATAAAAGCGGGGCTGCGCAAGATCTGGCAGGCGATGCAAGGCTGCGTCGATCGTGGCTGCAAGAGCGAAGGGGTGCTGCCGGGCGGCCTCAAGGTTCGGCGCCGCGCCCCGGGGCTGTTCCGCCAGTTAAGCTGCGAGACTAACTTCAACAAGGATCCGCTGATGGTGATGGAGTGGGTCGATCTCTTTGCGCTGGCGGTCAACGAAGAGAATGCGGCAGGCGGACGAGTGGTGACCGCACCCACCAATGGCGCCGCGGGCATCATCCCCGCCGTGCTGCACTACTACGATCGCTTCGTTCACAAGGTGGATGACGAGACGCTGATCCGCTACTTCCTCACCGCGGCTGCCATCGGCATCTTATATAAGAAGAACGCCTCCCTCTCCGGCGCCGAAGTGGGTTGTCAGGGGGAAGTTGGGGTTGCCTGCTCCATGGCGGCTGGCGCGCTGACCGAACTGCTGGGTGGCAGCCCGGCCATGGTGGAGAACGCCGCCGAAATAGGCATGGAGCACAATCTCGGCCTCACCTGCGATCCCATAGGCGGACTGGTGCAGGTGCCCTGCATCGAGCGCAACGCCATGGGGGCGGTCAAGGCGATCAATGCCGCCCGCCTCGCCCTGCGCGGCACCGGCGAGCACAAGGTGTCGCTCGACAAGGTGATCAAGACCATGTGGGAGACCGGCAACGACATGAAGACCAAATACAAGGAGACGGCCCGTGGCGGCCTCGCCGTTAACATTACCGAATGTTAAAAAACGGCAAATGACTCCATTTGGTTCCGAAATGCCCGGCATCGCCGGGTATTTTTATGGGCAAACGCTTAACAAAATGGATAAGCACAAAAATAAATTTTATACTCGCGTCTCAGATTCAACAAAAATAGATCTATTTCAACTTTTTTTAGGCCTGGAGCCGTTACACTACGGTTATCTGGTTCTGTGACCTGCGCTGACAAGCGCGTTCCATGGATCTCCCAAATTTCTGTGAGTGGGCATGCCGCCCCCTTCTACCCTGAGGTAATAGTGACATGATCAGCGTTTTTGATATCTTCAAAATCGGTGTAGGCCCCTCTTCTTCCCACACTGTTGGCCCGATGAAAGCGGCCAAACAGTTTGTTGACGAGCTGCGCGCGGGCGGCAAGATCCGCGATGTAACCCGGATCAATGTCGATGTTTACGGCTCCCTCTCCTGGACCGGCAAAGGCCACCATACCGACACCGCCATCATCATGGGCCTGGCTGGCAACCTGCCGGAAAATGTCGATATCGATGCCATTCCCGAGTTTATCTCCCGTGTTGAGCAGACCGAGCGCCTGCCGATCGGCCTGCACTGCCACACCGTCAGCTTCCCGCGTGACGCCATGGTATTCCACGACGAAGCCCTGCCGCTGCACGAAAACGGCATGAAGCTGACTGCCCTGATCGAAGATGAAGTGGTCTATAGCAAGACCTACTACTCCATCGGTGGCGGTTTCATCGTTGACGAAGAGAACTTCGGCAAGGCTGACAGCGGCGACATGTCCGTACGCTATCCGTTCAAGAGCGCAGCCGAGCTGGTTGCCCATTGCAGCCAGACCGGTCTCTCCATCTCTGCCCTGATGATGGAAAACGAGAAGTGCTTCAACACTCCGGAAGAGATCTACAAGAAGTTCGGCAAGATCTGGAACACCATGCGTGAAGGTATCGAGCGCGGCTGCCGTACCGAAGGTGTTCTCTCCGGCCCGCTGCGCGTACCCCGTCGTGCAGCTCCGCTCTATCGCCAACTCAACACCAACGAGAACCTCTCGAGCGATCCGATGAACATCGTTGACTGGGTCAACATGTTCGCTCTGGCCGTGAGTGAAGAGAACGCTGCCGGTGGCCGCGTGGTCACTGCACCGACCAACGGCGCTGCCGGTATCATCCCGGCCGTACTGGCTTACTACGACAAGTTCATCCAGCCGGTTGGCCGCGACGAGTACACCCGTTTCTATCTGGCTGCCGGTGCCGTCGGCATCCTCTACAAGATGAACGCCTCCATCTCCGGCGCCGAAGTGGGCTGTCAGGGTGAAGTAGGTGTCTCCTGCTCCATGGCCGCTGCCGGTCTGACCGAGCTGATGGGCGGTAGCCCGGAGCACGTCTGTGAAGCTGCCGAAATCGGCATGGAACACAACCTGGGTCTGACCTGTGATCCGGTTGCCGGTCAGGTACAGGTGCCTTGCATCGAGCGTAACGCCATCGCAGCCATGAAGGCAGTCAACGCCTCCCGTATGGCCCTGCGTCGTACCTCCAAGCCGCGCGTCTCCCTGGACAAGGTGATCGAGACCATGTACATCACCGGCAAGGACATGGACTCCAAGTACCGTGAAACCTCCCGTGGCGGTCTGGCCATCAAGGTGATGCAGGTTGCCTGCGAATAAATAAGGGTTACGACCCTCATCTGAACAAAGGCGGGATATCCCGCCTTTTTTATTGCCCGAATGGAATGCCGGGCACTTATACCGGCATACCGACCATTTCACAGCAGGGCTGTCGCTGATATACCCCTGCTACACCACCGCAATGCGGATTGCCTTGTCTGCATACCTCTCTAATTACATACCTTGATTAACTCTTCTCAATGCATTGAGAGAGACATTACGCCCCGACATGAAACCTGTACCTGCTATCTTGCCCCGGTCACGATTTCACAACTAATCGATATCGAGATGGCCCCTCAGCTCAATATCCCCCCTTTGGTCATACCCTTGTTTGGCAAGACGCGGTTACCGCTCACCCTTGCGAAGTACATGCTGATAGCCATCTGTGTGGCACTTTCGAGATCAGGGCAAACAATCAAGTACGCAAACAGGGGGTTAGCTCATCACTGTGGTCACAGCGCATCGCGCAAACTGGTTTTAGCACAGTTATCATCGCCCTCTTTACTCCCTATTTGATGTAAAACGCATCGAGCAGTGGAGGCCAAAAGCGCCCAAGGAAGAGGCTGAAAATAATCGATGAATGGGCCAATAGCCGTTGAAATGGAGGATATGAGCGTGCGCCACTCGCTATTTTTGTGAGCGCCAGCAAAGGTTGAGGATATGGAGTTGGGAGCAGATTGACTTTCTATTTAAACAGCGAAAAGTGAATATCACCAAAGGGAGGGTTTAATTTGGCCAGATCCTGTCACGGGATTATCGCAGGCCACCTCTCCGGGGCCGGAATGCGTCATGCAGAGTCACAAAGAATTAGCCCCGCTGGGCAGAACGCACCACGGGGCTGGATATTCAGGCTGGTTTTTTCAGGCTGGCCTTGTGCTGCTCCAGCAAATTTTCGGGGGGCGGCGGCACCTGCAGGTAAAACCCCTGGTTGGTCAGCGCGGCCATCACCTTGCCGACATCAGCCAGCCCCAAGGGCTTGGCCGGATCCAGCTTGGTCATCAGCACCAGCTCGGGACGCCCGAATGCGCTCAGCAGTGGCTCGGGAACACGGGAGAAATCCTCTCTTTTTTCAACAAAAAGGTAGGTCTCGGCTTTTTTGCGACTTTTATAGACTGCACACAACATGGAAATTGATATAATCCGACGAGTTTATTGCCTCTGATGGGGGCAAACTATAACATCAGGAATTGAATAACAATAACGGATTAGCATCTCTGCCTCGGGGAAGATTCATGGTTGAGCGCGATAACGAATTGAAAGGGACCACCTTCACTATTTCTGTGTTGCATATCAGCGATGGCGAGCCTGAGCGGATACGTCAGTTGTTGGCCGAAAAAGTGGCCCAGGCACCCTACTTTTTTAATTGCGCACCGCTGGTGATCAATGTTTCCCGACTGGAACATATTCCCGATTTCGAACAGCTCAAGGAGCTGGTGGAGTCCGAAGAGTTTGTGCTGGTCGGCATCACGGGGGCACGCAGTGAAGAGATGAAGACAGCCGCCAAGGCGGTGGGACTGGCCGTGATGGCCTCGGGCAAGAGTCGCAAGAGCGAACCGGAACCCGAGCCTGCCCCCGCGCCAGCCGCGCCTGAGGTGGTTCCCGAACCCGCCCCCTTGATCCCGAGCAAGGTACATGTGGGACCGGTTCGTTCCGGCCAGCAGATTTACGCCGCCGGCACCTCGCTGGTGGTACTGGGCTCCGTCAGTCCGGGAGCCGAAGTGCTCGCCGACGACAGCATTCATATTTATGGCACCCTGCGTGGCAGAGCCATTGCCGGCGCCCGGGGCAACACCCAAGCCCGGATCTATTGCCAGCAATTACAGGCCGAACTGCTCTCCATCGCGGGCACCTTCCAGCTGAGCGATGCGTTGCCGGCAGGCCTGATCCAGCAACCGGTTCATATCCGGCTGGATAATGAACAACTCCGTATAGACCGTATCAAATAGAGTTACAAGGAAGCGAGAATGGCGCGAATCATAGTCGTTACATCGGGTAAAGGTGGCGTTGGCAAGACCACAACCAGCGCAGCCCTGAGTACCGGTTTAGCCCAGCGTGGCCACAAAACAGTGGTCATCGATTTTGACATCGGTCTGCGAAATCTGGACCTCATTATGGGTTGTGAGCGACGCGTGGTGTATGACTTCGTCAACGTCATCAACGGTGAAGCCAACCTCAATCAGGCGCTCATCAAGGACAAACGTTGCGAGAACCTGTTTATCCTGCCCGCCTCCCAGACCCGGGATAAAGATGCCCTGACCAAAGAGGGTGTCGAGAAGGTGCTGGATCAGCTGGCCGAAATGAAGTTTGACTACATTGTCTGCGACTCCCCGGCCGGGATCGAGGCGGGCGCGCTGATGGCGCTCTATTTTGCCGACGAAGCGATCGTCACCACCAACCCGGAAGTCTCTTCCGTACGTGACTCCGACCGCATCCTCGGCATCCTGGCCTCCAAATCCCGCCGTGCCGAGCGTGGCGAAGACCCCATCAAGGAGCACCTGCTGCTGACCCGCTACTGCCCGACCCGGGTCAACCGTGGCGACATGCTGAGCGTGCAGGATGTGCAGGAGATCCTGGCCATTCCGCTGCTCGGGGTGATCCCTGAGTCCCAGGCAGTGCTGCGCGCCTCCAACTCCGGCGAACCGGTCATTCTGGACAAGGAGTCCGATGCCGGTCAGGCCTATGACGATGCGGTTTCCCGTTTGCTCGGTGACACCAAGGAATTTCGTTTTCTGGAAGAAGAGAAGAAGGGCTTCTTTAGCCGACTGTTCGGGAGTTAAACATGTCATTATTGGATTATTTTCGTTCCAACAAGAAACAGAACACCGCACAACTGGCCAAAGAGCGGTTGCAGATCATCGTTGCTCACGAGCGTTCATCCAGAGGGGGGCCGGATTACCTGCCCCAGCTCAAGCAGGATATCCTCGATGTGATCCGCAAATACGTCAACATTGATCCGGAGAAGATAACCGTTCAACTGGATCAGAAGAGTGATGAGCTGTCAGTGCTGGAGCTCAACATCACCTTCGCCGATGACAACAAGAAGGGATGAGCTGACGCCCTATGCGTGACCCCTTCCCCCAATGAAACCGGATCCCCTGGCAGGATCCGGTTTTTTATTGGCACAAAAACAGGTCACAGCGGCTCGCCTCATCTCGCCAAGGGGTCTGCCGACCGCTAGAATAGCGCCGCCCCGCAGACAGTGTCTGTGCTGGTACCTTTTTCTCTTTTCTGGAACAGACCGCTTATGTCTATGAATGACGAAATGCACAGCGTCGAGGAACTGCTCGATACCGCCCTCGAACTCTTTATGGAGCTGGCCTCTGACAACCTGCCGGAGCAGGAGATCGCCCGTTTCAATCAGGAGTTCAACGACCGCGGCCTGCTGGCCGAAACCGACCCGGCCGATGACTGGGAAGCGGACGTGGGTTTTGCGGTGAGCGACACCGACTATGCCGAGATCTGGGTAGGCCTTGGCAATGAAGAACAAGAGTATGAGCACCTGTTTGCCCGCATGCTGCTCTCCCGCCGTGTTGACGAGAAGTTCTGCCACATCGAATGGCTGCCCCAATAATTCCGGATCCCGATGATCCCAGCCACTATCAGTGGGAGTCAGCCCCTGCTGCCGTGGCCCCTGTGCGCCCATCTGCATCCCTTGGGCGCCGGGTGTTGAGGTGGGCAGGCAAGATCGCGCTGGCCGGGCTGCTCTGCTCGGTCGGCTCGGTCGCCTTGCTGCGTTTTATCGATCCGCCGATGTGGAGCTGGCGTATCGAGCGGGCCCTCTTTCCGCCCGCCAAGATCACCCAAGTACGCCATCAATGGGTAGATCTGGCGTCCATCTCCAAGGAGCTGCAACTGGCGGTGATCGCCGCCGAGGATCAGCGCTTTGCCGATCACAACGGCTTTGACATGGATGCCATCAACGCCGCACTCAAGCACAACCAGCACAGCGAACGGGTGCGCGGTGCCAGCACCCTCAGCCAGCAGACCGCCAAGAACCTCTTTATGTGGAGTGATCGCAGCTTCCTGCGCAAGGGGCTGGAGGCCTGGTTTACCCTGCTGATGGAGCTGGGTTGGGACAAGGCCCGCATTCTCGAGGTCTATCTCAATATCGTGGAGTTCGGCCCCGGCATCTATGGCGCCGAAGCCGCGGCCCGCACCTACTTTGGCAAACCGGCCAGCCGCTTGACCCGCTACGAGTCATCCCTGCTGGCCGCCGTCCTGCCCAACCCGTGGCGCTATCGGGTCAAGCCCCCTTCACCCTATGTGCAGAAGCGCTCGGTCTGGATCCGCCGTCAGATGGGGCAACTTGGCCAGATCACCCTCAATCGGGTGCATCAGGCCGACTGATCCTCAGGGCTCATCGGGTTTCTCCGGTGGGCCCAGATGGCCGCCCACCGTCTCGCGGTGGAGTGGCAGATAGTGCCACCACCAGGCCTCGCGCCGTCGCTTGATCTGTTGCCGCCGTCCCCGCTGCTTCATCCCCTTACTCCCTGCCAGATGATCCGCGCCTTAACCATACTCCCCCAACGGCAACTTGGACAGGCCAGCCACGCCCGGCGCACTGGTCTGGCCGCCACAGCCAATAATTGTTACAGTAGCGAACCTCGATGTATCTGGAGTGATTTCATGGAACAGCGTACCCCGGATCAGCTGGTCGAATGGGCCTATGATCAGTTTCTTGAGCAGGCCGCCGATATGCTGGCCCCCGAACAAATAGTCGACATCACCCTGGAGTTTGAGCAGCGTGGCGCCGTGGAGGCAACCTTGCCTAATGCCGACTGGTCGACCGAGCTGGGTGAGCCGGTCGATATGGAGCGCTGGGTCGAAGTGTGGGTCGGTTTGCTGGATCATCAGGATGAGTTTGAGGTGATCTTCGCCACCTTCCTGCTGCCCCGTCTGTTGACCGAAGATCAAGTGCATGTGCGCTGGCATCGCCAGCAGCAGGCATAAAAAAGGCGCCATCGGCGCCTTTCTTGTTTCTGTATTCTCTTTTATTTCTGCTCTCTGCTAATCCTGCGCCGCGATGGCCTTGGCCAGACAGCGGCGGCACCAGCAAGCGCTGGCCTCCTGCATCGGCAATACCGGCAACTGGCTGCACCAGCACTGCGCAATAGTCTGACCGGCGGAGACGGCGCAATAGGCCGGTTCGCCACAACCCGGACAGCAGTGGGTGCTTTTCGAGCCATTCAGCTCGGCCATCACCGCCAGCTGGGCCTTGCTATCCATCGCCGACCAGTGGCCGATCTCGCTCAGGGTGCGGCCACAACCAAGGCAAAGCCCGTCTTTCGCCTTGCAGAGGCCAACACAGGGGCTCGGCATCTTATTCGCTATCCACGGCCGAGTCGGTCTCTGTGGCCACCAGAGTGATGGCGTTATCTTCGATGACGATCTTGCCCTGCTTGTAGAGGCCGCCGATCGCCTTCTTGAAGGTACCCTTGCTCATGCTGAACAGCTTGTAGATGAGCTCGGGTTCGCTCTTGTCACCCACCGCCAGACTGCCGCCCTGCTTTTTCATCCGGCTCAGAATACGTTCACCGGCATCATCAACCCGCGCCAGACCCGGCTTTTGCAAGGTCAGATCGAGCTTGCCATCCTCGCGCACCTGCTTGACCCAAGCGGTTTGCGGCCGACCGGTCATCACCCGGCCAAACACTTCGTTCTTGAACAGCATGCCGGGATACTGACCGTTGACGATCACCTTGATGCCAAGGGGCGAGTGCTCCCCCGGCAGCGCGGTCACTTCGTCACCGACCTTGAAGTTGCTGCCGGCCGGGGTCAGGAAACGCTCGATGCGGCTGGTGCCGACCATGCGCCCTTCGTTATCCAGTTGCAGACGCACCAGATAAACGTGGCCCACCTGCATCGGCTTGTTCTGCTCGCGGCTGGGCACAAACAGATCCTTTTTCATGCCCCAGTCGAGGAAGGCACCAATCTTGTTGGCATTGACCACTTTCAGACCGGCAAATTCGTCCACCATGGCAAATGGCTTGTCGGTGGTGATCACCGGTTCGCAATCGGCATCCAGATAGAGGAAGACCTGCACGCTATCCCCCTCTTTCACCCCTTCCGGCAGTTGACGCTTGGGCAGCAGCAGTTCACCGTACTCATCGGCCGCAAGCCAGGCGCCACGGTCTTCGAGTTCAACAACGGTGAGGGTGTTCATCTTGCCAATCTGTATCATGGTGCTCTCTTTTTTCATTACCCGGATGGGCCAACTGAACATGGCCCCTATGGGCGCGCATGTTACCTCAAGAGCGGTGATCCGGCCTAGTCCCCAAGCCACCACGAGCCGCCCTTTCGCCCCTATCTTATCCGCCAATGGTGATTAAATCGCCAAACAGGCGGCCATTTGCTGCAAATAACCCCACTTTTAGGTAGACTTCGCGGCTGTTCAAATCCAGAGGAACTGTCGATGAACCCATCCACTCGTACCCGCCATCTTAATCAATGGATCCAGAGCCACAGCGATCAGGACATGACCTACCCGGCCCTGCACGGTTTTCTCTGTGCTCGTCTGGTGGGGCCAGAGACCCCTGACTGGCAACGCCCGCTGGCTGGTCTGCTGGAACAGGATGCCGAGTTGGATGAAAAAAGCGCAGAAGCCCTCAACCACCTGATCGCCGAGCTGGAATCCCAAGCCGACGACGCCCAGCTGGCCCTGCCCAGCCAGTGCCGCCTGCCCAGCGATAACCCCGAGCAGGTGTTCGAACAGAGCCACCCCCTCGGTCAATGGTGTTATGGCTTCAGCATGGGTTTTGCCACCTGGCCCAAGCCGAAGGATTTGAACGACCCGACCACCCAGTACCGCTTCAGTCTGGCCGCCGAGCTGAGCCTGTTTCGCGACAAGCAGATGGCCCAGATGCTCTATAGCGCCGCCGCCAGCGAACTCCCCTTTGTCGAGTTCTGCAAACGACAGCGCCAGAATATGAAAACCGCCCTCAACCAGTTGCTCAACCTCGACCAGTATCAGGCCGCCCCCAGCGCTGATGTGGCCCTCAATAGCGAGCAGGCCCAACAGTGGCAGACCTGGTTCGAGCTGGCCGACAGCTGCCGCGATCATCAGGCCCGCCTCGGCTGGTTCGAGAAGATCATCGCCGATGCCACTCCGCTCTTTGATGAAGCCTTCTGGCAGCAAATCGCCGGCCACGGCTGGAGTGCCCCCGAGCTGCGTCCTCTGCTGGCCGCAAGAGCCGGCCGTGCCGACTGCCTGCTGCGCCTTGGCAAGCTGGACGAGGCCAAAGCGGAGTATCTGGCGCTGCTGACAATCTGCATGGCCGATGAGCTGGGTTGCCGCTACAACCTCTCCACCCTCTATGCACTGCAAGGGGATTGGCAGGCGTTGGCCGCCCTGCTGGTGCGCTTCGATGAAGCCTCCAGCTGGTTGCTCTACAACAAGGCGCTGATGGTCTTTGCTACCGAGGGAGCCGAGGCAGCCAAGCCCCATCTGCTGGTCGCCATCGAGGCCAACCCGCACATTCCGGCCTGCCTGCTGGGTCAGCGCAAGCTGCCCAAACAGGAGCCACAAAGCTGGCAAGCGGGCAGCCGCGACGAGGCCGCGCTCTACGCTATCCACACTCGCGAGGCCTGGCTCAAGCAGAACGCCCTCATCTGGTTGCGTAAAGGCTGAACAGCGTTGGCTTAAAATCCCGTCGGTCAGACCCGGTTTTTCCTTGAGGGCGTGCGCCACCGCACATTTCATCGCAACCGGGTCAGACAAATCAGCTTGAGTTTCGTATCATCAATGTCAAAGTATCAAAAGAAACTGCATCTGATGCAGCCGTCACAGCAGGGTGTAATATGTCAAAAATCATAGCGTTACTCGCTCACTACCCGCCCTATCAGTTGGTACATGCCGCCGAGATGCTACGGGATACCTTCGAACAGTTTTATGAGCAACGTTACCAGCTGACCGTGCCGCAATGGCGCCTGATGATGGTGCTCGGCCCCAACTACCCCATCAGCCAGAAAGAGCTGGTCGAGGCGAGCGGCATGGACAAGGTGCGCATCTCCCGCGAGATCCGCCGTCTGGTCGAAAAAGGGATCATCTTTACCGAGAGCAGCGAGCAGGACAAACGCATCAGCCTGGTCTCCCTCACCAATGCCGGGCTCGCCCTCTTCCTGCAGCTCAAGAGTGAAGCGGGCAGCTGGCAACATACCCTGACAGACTATCTGCCGAGCGAATCCCGCGAGGCGATCCGCCAGCATCTGCACAGCGTCAGCGCCGCCATCGAGCAGCTGCAATCACTGGATCGGGAGAAATAATCATGGATTTGAAAAAGTTCGCCACCATGGACATCAACATGCTGCTGAGCGTCGTCAATATGCAGCTGCGTGATCGCTATGACGATCTGGATGATCTCTGCAAGGCGCAGGAGATCGATCAGGCTGCACTGGAAGCTCGGCTCGCCAGCGGCGATTTTCACTATCAGCCAGCACAGAAACAGTTCAGATAAAGAGAGCTAGCGGGATCGGGATCACAGCGCCAGTGATGGCGCTGGCTCTGCGGTAAAAACCTGATATGGTCTGAAGAGCCCCAACAGGGTGATGCACGGATACATCACCCTGTCACAAGAGGGCATTAAAATCATTTCAGGTGAGCAAACCAAGGATGACCCCATGATATTGATGACCCGACAGAGCCTGTTGATCACGCTCTGTACCCTGTTGATGATCAGCCTCTTCACGCCCCACATGCCGCAAAGTACCGAACAGTGGCTGACCACCCTCTTGCTTGGCCTGCTGGTCGCGGTGGCATTGATGCTGGTGCGTGGTTGTCGCCGCTTTATGATGGAGTAGTGACTCCGCCGGAACGTCTATACCGACAGCTTGCCGCGATACTCTCGGTAGCAGCAACATCTGTCGCAATCACATCCAGCCAAAAAACAAACGCAGCCTGATGGCTGCGTTCTTGTATCTGGTGGGGCAACCCCTTGAAGAGATAACCCCTGACGGGATAGAGAGCCCTTATAAAAGAGAGCCCTTAGATAGCCAGAGCCTCAAGCTGCGCTTTGGCCGCTTCCATCCCCTTGCTCTGGGCATCCGGGCCCATCCCCATCCCCTCGGCGTAGATGAAATCCACCTCTTTGATACCGATGAAACCGAGCACGGTACGCATGTAGGGAGTGACCAGATCGGTGGCGCTGCCGACGTGCATGCCGCCACGGGGGCTGATCACCAACGCACGGGTATTTTCAACCATACCCACCGGACCGGTCTCGGTATAGCGGAAGGTGACGCCAGCGCGAGCCACCAGATCGATCCAGTTTTTCAGCTGGGTCGGGATGTTGAAGTTGTACATGGGGGCCGCAATCACCACCAGATCGCTTGCTTTGAGTTCGGCGATCAGCTCGTCGGACTGGGCGATCACCGCCAACTGACGCTCATTGAGGTTATCACCACCGCGCAGGCCGGAGGCCAGCTCGCCATCCAGCACCGGCAGGTTGAGGGCTGCCAGATCACGCACGGTGACGACATCATCCTGATGGTCAGCTAGGAAGCCGTCGATCAGGGCGTTGGATTGGGAATATTGACCCAGGATGCTGGATTTGAGTACGAGGATATTGGCCATGGTGAAACTCCATTTGATTGTCGGTTGAACAGCGTTGCTGTCGATGGAGGTCACTCTAAACATTGTGCTTATTTGCTGATAGCGAAAATAGATGCTCAACTTGTTCAAATTTTTTGATGCAAGGCCACTTCCTCGCCAGCCAACCCTGCGGCCGCGCTTCAACCCTTGGCAGAACAAACGATTGCCGTTATGATCCGCCGCACTTTTTTCCAGCGACCCGGATCCCATGATACCCTCGCGCAGGCACTCTCCTCTGGCCGGTGCAGTCTGGATGATGGTGGCAGGACTCTGCTTCGCCGCCGTCAACAGCCTGAGCCAGTATGTCAGCTTCAAACTCGGCCTTGCCTCTACCCAGGTCGCCTTCCATCAATACCTGATCGCCCTGATCTGCCTGCTGCCCTGGCTGGTTCGCCATGGCTTGCGCCAATCCCTGATGACCAATCAGTTCCGGTTGCACCTGTTGCGGGTATTGCTGGCGGTGATCGGCATCCAGCTCTGGCTCTGGGCACTGGCGTACCCCGTCCCCATCTGGCAGGGGATCGCCCTGCTGATGACCTCACCGCTGTTTGCCACCCTGGGCTCCGCGCTGCTGCTCAAGGAGCAGGTGAGCCGCCCCCGCATTCTGGCCACCCTGGCGGGCTTTGCCGGCGCCATGCTGATCCTTGCCCCCTGGACTGACGAGTTCAACTGGGCCTCCCTGCTGCCGGTGGCGGCGGCGCTATTCTGGGCAGGTTACTCCCTGATGGTGCGCTATCAGGCGGCCAACGAATCATCCCACACCATTGTGGTCTACCTGCTTATTTTCAGTACCCCGTTCAACGTCATGCTGGCCCTGCCGGAGTGGCAGTGGCCAAGCGAGAGCCAGTGGCTGCTGGTAGCCGCTTCCGGCGTGCTGACGGCGCTGGCCCAGATGTCCATCGCTCGCGCTTACAGCGTGGCGGAGGCCTCCTTCGTACAACCTTTCGATTTTGCCAAGCTGCCGATGAACGTGCTGGCGGGCTGGCTGGTATTTGGCTGGGCGCCCCCCGGCCGTCTGTGGCTTGGCGCCACTATCATCATTGGCGCCATTACCTTGCTGACCCATCTGGAGCAGCGCGCTCACAAACCCGTTTCCTGAGGTACGCCATGCGTGCCTCTTTTTTTGTCCGCTATTCGTGCGATAGCGATCATCAACAATGACCATCGACATCAGGAGAGATCGTATGTTTGGAACCGCAACCCGCCCCGGCGCCACCCGTGCCCTGCTGCTGGGCTCCGGCGAACTTGGCAAGGAGGTCGCCATCGAGTTGCAACGATTCGGCATCGAAGTGATCGCCGCCGACCGCTACCCCAATGCCCCCGCCATGCAGGTGGCGCACAAAGCCCATGTGCTGGATATGCTCGATGGCAACGCCCTGCGCGAGCTGGTCGCCGAGGTCAAACCCGACCTCATCATCCCCGAGATTGAAGCGATTGCCACCGATACCCTTGCTGCCCTTGAGCAAGAAGGGGTCAGGGTAGTGCCCAACGCCCGCGCTACCCAGCTCACCATGAACCGGGAAGGGATCCGCCGCCTCGCCGCCGAGACCCTGGGTATGCCCACCTCCCCCTACCGCTTTGCCCAGAGCAAAGAGGAGTTCGTTGCCGCCGTCGAGGCCATCGGCCTGCCCTGCGTGGTGAAACCTGTGATGAGTTCATCCGGTAAGGGGCAGAGTGTACTGCGCGATCTCGCCAAGCTCGATGAGAGCTGGACCTACGCCCAGGAAGGCGGCCGCGCCGGTCGTGGCAAGGTGATCGTCGAGGGCTTCGTCCCCTTCGAGTACGAGATCACCCTGCTCACGGTACGCGCCGTCGATGGCATTCACTTCTGCGAGCCGATCGGCCACCGTCAGGAAGATGGCGACTACCGCGAATCCTGGCAGCCGCAGGTGATGAGCGAGCTGGCGCTGGCCCGATCCAAAGAGGTAGCGGCCAAGGTGGTTGAGGCCCTCGGTGGTTACGGCCTGTTCGGAGTCGAGCTCTTTATAAAAGGCGATGAAGTGTGGTTCAGCGAAGTCTCGCCGCGCCCCCACGATACCGGCATGGTGACCCTGATCTCTCAGGATCTCTCCGAGTTCGCCCTCCACGTGCGCGCCATTCTGGGGCTGCCGGTCGGCACCATCACCCAGTACGGGCCGAGCGCCTCTGCCGTGGTACTGCGCGAAGGGCACAGCCAGAATATCCGCTATCAGGGAATTGGTGAGGCATTGGCGCTGGTGCCGGGCGCCCAGCTGCGGCTATTTGGCAAGCCGGAGATCGCCGGTCGCCGCCGTCTCGGCGTGGCGCTGGCCCGCGCAGAGGATTGCCAGGATGCGGTGGAAAAAGCCAAAACCGTGGCCGCCAAGGTCGAAGTGATGTTCTAAGGGCTTTTTTTGTCACAGCAAAACAAACGTTTGCCGATGTGATCGGGCGCAAGGGGCATGGCAATGCCCCTTTTGCATTTCCCCGTCAGGCTTATAATCCCCTCTTCAAATTTGTCAGGAGTACAAGATGTTAGCTGCCGTGATCTTCGATATGGATGGTGTTCTGATCGACTCGGAACCTTTTTGGCAACGGGCCCAGATCGCCGTTTTCTCCGAACTGGGTCACCCCCACACCGTCGAGGATTGTGAGTCGACCATCGGTGTGCGCATCGATCAGCTGGTTGCCCACTGGTATCGCCTGCGCCCGTGGAGCGGCCCAACTCAGGAAGAGGTGGTACAGCGCATTCTGGATCAGGTCAACACCCTGATCCTCTCCGAAGGTCAGGCCAAAGCCGGCGTGCTGGAGGCGCTCGACCTTATCGAAGCGCGCGGCCTGAAAGTGGGTCTGGCCACCTCCTCCCCCTTTGCGATGGTAGAAGCAGTGCTCGGCAAACTCGGCATCCGCGATCGCTTTATGGCGGTGCACTCCGCTGAAATCGAGCGTTTCGGCAAACCGCACCCGGATGTCTATATCCACGCCGCCGAGAAGCTGGGGGTGGAACCGGTACACTGTCTGGCCATCGAAGACAGTTTTACCGGCCTGCTGGCGGCCAAGGCGGCCTCCATGACTGCGCTGATCGTGCCGGATCCCGCTTTAGTGGGTGATCCACGCTTGGCCATCGCCAACTACCAGCTCGGCTCGCTAGCTGAGCTCAATGCCGACATGTTGGCCAGCTGGGTCAAGTAGCGCCTGTCGGCGTCTTGCTGTGCTCGCGTTCTCATATCCGCAGGGGGCTCCAGCCCCCTGTTATTGCCAAACAACCGTTGGCAATTCCCCTCTTTTCACCCGTCAATCACAACCGGATTGTGCTTATCGCACACGACCAGTCCAGCCGGTTTCACCTTGCCATCCCTCAGGCTTGATCTCTGTCATAAACGTGCGTTTGCTCGCGGTTAACCCCCTGCAACCCGACTAGAATCAGGGTAGATAGGCGGCCTCAGGGCCCGAGGAGGTTATCATGATCGAGTACACCAGCAAGCGCATCGTCTGCCCCCACTGCGGTCACCATACCCGGGTCGAGCTGGATGCCAGCCAGGGCGATCAGGAGTTTTACGAAGATTGCATGGCCTGTTGCAATCCGATCCACCTGCGGCTTCACCGCGACGAAGCCCGCGACTGCCTGCAACTCTTTGTGGATGCCGACGACGAGCAACTGTTTTGATTGCGAGTCACAAAAGGCCGAGCAGCTGTTTTGCATGCAAGTCGCAAAGAGCTGAGCAGATGTTGTGACTGCGAGCCATAAAAAGTTGAGTGGATATTTTCACCATGTAAATAACAAGGGCCTGCACACTGCAGGCCCTTGCTTATGAGTGGATTGAAACCGAGCCGTTTCCTTTCAGTTACCCCCGCGTGCCGCAAGCACCCGCTCCACGGTATCGACGATGGCCTGGGTCTGGGGATCGATCTCTATATTGGTCTGCCAGCCAGCCTTGACCCACCCCAGGTTGGTGCGAGCCAGGGTCTCGGGGATCAGGTGGACGCAGAACTCCCGCTCGCGCACCTCACCTATGGTCAGACTGATGCCGTCGATGCCGATGTATCCCTTGGTCAGCACATATTTCATCAGCTCGGGAGCAAGGCGATACCACACCTGACGGTTGTTGGGTGTGTCGATCACCGAGGTTACTTCCGCCATCCCGATAATGTGGCCCGACATGGCATGACCGCCGATCTCGTCACCAAAGCGGGCAGCCCGCTCCACATTGACCTTGTCCCCCACCTTTAACAGGCCGAGGTTGGTGAGACGCAGGGTCTCCTGCATCAAATCGAAGCTGACCAGCTCCCCCTCGACCCGGGTGACGGTCAGGCAGCAGCCATTGTGAGCGACCGAGGCGCCGAGGGCCAACCCTTCCCCCCACACCGGGCTTGGCATGCGGATCACATGGGTACGGAAGTTGGGTTGCTCTTCGATGGCGACCAGTTCGGCCACACCTTGCACAATTCCGGTAAACATCATCACCTCTTTGTTTCTGGTAACACGCTCTGTTTTTTATCGCGGCCTGTGGCCGCTTCTTTTACATAATCCGTTTTTTACACAATTCGTTTCGTACAAACTGTCACACCTGCTCCGCCGCCTCAGACCGCGCCAGCACACGAGTCCGGTGCTGGGAATGGATGACCACTATGCCAGCCAGCACGATGAGCAGACACCCCGCCATACTACTGAGGGTCGGCATTTCACCAAACATCAGATAGCCGCAGAGGGTAGAAAAAAAGATCTGGAAATAGAAGAAGGGCGCCAGAGTAGAGGCCTGCGCATACTGCATCGCCTTGATAAGGCAATATTGGGAGAGCAGGGTCACCACTGGTAGCGCCAGCAGATAGGGCCAGTCGGCAAGCGCCGGAAAGCGCCACAGTGCAGGCTGCCAGCAGAGTGCGACCATTGCCACCATCCCCAGCATGAAGCAGGTGACGATTAGGATATCGAGGGTGGTCAGACGTGGATCCACCAGCTTGGTGATGAGGTTGTAGCCGGTGTTGGCCAGTACAATGACCAGTGGCAGCAGATAGTAGAGGTTCGCGTCGCCCCCGTCAGGATGGGTCACCACCAGCACGCCAAACAACCCCAGCAGCACGGCCGCCACCTTGGTCCGGGTCAGACGCTCCCTGAAAAAGATCACGCCCGCCACCACGAAGGCCAGCGAACCGAGCTGACAAATGATGGTGTAGACGTTGAGCGGTACATGGGCCAGCGCAATCACCGAGACCAGCGCACAGACCAGAAACAGCAGCGAGCGCAACAATAGCCAGCGATCCACCGCCAGCAGCGCCGACATGGTGCGCCTTGGCAACAACAGCAGCAGACCGAGGAAAGGAACAAAGAAGCGAAACCAGACCATCTCCATCACGGAGTAGCCATGGAGTACCAGATATTTGTCCGCGCCATCCTTAAGCGTCAGGGCGAGAAGTGCAAACAGCGTCAGAAAGATCGCCAGTGAGTTGCGCAAAGAGAGCAGCATCGAAGAGGCCGAAACAGGAAAAGGGGGTAATCAAACTAACGGGCTTGCCGTAAATTACAACCGCGAGAATGACAAAATGGGAGCAAAACCGCTATATTTGCTCGCCTTTTTACTTTCAAGGAAGCAAATCATGATGGTTTATGAGTGCTGTGAAGCGATCCGTATCGCCTATAACCAGATTGGCTCCGGCGAGCAGGGCTATGTGCCGAAGGCCATCGCCGCCACCATCCGCGCCCTCAACTCGGTCGCCGCCGATGAACGGGTGCCCGCCGAACTGCGCGAGCAGGCTGCCTATGCCGCTGCCAACCTGCTGATCAGCGATCACGAAGACGCCTGATCCCGCTGCCGGGGCGGCAACTATTTCGTCCTGGCTGAATTTCAGGCTAGAATGCCTCCCCCACCCTTTGCACTTTCGTCCGAAAGTGCAAAGGCTCTTCCCGATTTCCGCTCTTTTTTACTCTTATCTGATCCACTCGGAGGTGTCAGTGCAACGTTATTGGTCCGAGGCGAAGCAGCTCGTCCGTCTAGCCAGCCCCATTCTGGTCGCCCAGGTGGCCCAGGTCGCCATGAACTTCGTCGATACCGTGATGGCGGGTCAGGTGAGTGCGGTCGATCTGGCTGCCGTGTCGGTGGCGTCCAGCTTCTGGCTACCGGTGATCCTGCTGGTGCAGGGGATCATCATGGCGCTCACCCCCATCGTCTCCCAGCTCAATGGTGCCCGTAAACGCGAAGCCATTCGCCCGGCCGTTCATCAGGGTTTCTGGCTGGCACTGATCGTCACCCCGCTGGCGATGATCGCGCTTTATTACAGCCCGCTGGCGTTGCAGTTCATGGATGTGGAGCCTGTGATGGCGGCCAAGACCACCGGCTACCTGCACGCCATCCTGTGGGGCCTGCCCGCCTTCGTGATGTTCCAGGTGCTGCGCAACTTCAGTGAGGGGCTCTCCCACACCATGCCCACCATGGTGATCGGCTTTGTCGGGCTGGCGGTCAATATTCCCGCCAACTACATCTTCATTCACGGTCACTTCGGCATGCCCAAGCTCGGCGGTGTCGGCTGTGGCGTCGCTACCGCCATCGTGCTGTGGGCCATGCTGCTGGCGATGATCCTCTATGTGAAGCTCTCCCGTCACTTCACCGAGATCCGCCTCTTTTCCCAGCTGGCTCGCCCCAACGGCAGCCGGATCTGGCGCTTGTTCCGCTTGGGCTTCCCCATCGCCATGGCGATCTTCTGCGAGGTGACCTTGTTTACCGTGGTGGCCCTGATGCTGGCCCCCTTCGGCGCCGAGACGGTGGCGAGCCACCAGATTGCGCTGAACTTCTCCAGCCTGGTCTTTATGCTGCCCCTCTCCATCGGGGTGGGTGTCACCATCCGGGTCGGCCACAGCATCGGCGAGGGTCAGCCTCATCACGCCCGGGTGGCAGCCCGCACCGGCCTGCTGCTGGGGATGGGCATTGCCGCCCTCACCGCAGCCCTGACGGTACTGCTGCGCGAGCAGATTGCCTCCATCTATACCGATGATCAGCAGGTGATTGCGCTGGCCGCATTGCTGCTCTTCTTTGCCGCTGTCTACCAGATCTCCGACTCGGTGCAGGTGGTCGCGGCCGCCGCGCTGCGCGGTTACAAGGATACCCAGGCGATCTTCTACGTCACCATCGTCGCCTACTGGGGACTGGGGCTGCCGACCGGCATGATCCTGGGTCTCACCGACTGGGTGGTACCGCGGATGGGGCCGCAAGGCTTCTGGATTGGCTTTATCGTCGGCCTCACCAGTGCCGCGCTGATGCTGGGGGCTCGCCTGCGCCATATCTATGGTCGCTTCGCGACGCCGGAGGCGTGCACTACCCTGTCGCGGGCCCAGTAAAAGCGGCAACTCGCCTGCAAAATCAACAGGCTGCGCAAGAACTGGGCAAACAGTCTCCTTTGTGCGTATGGCCTGTTGACAGCCTTGGGGGGCATGGGTAGTATGCCGACCACGTCAGCAGCGCTGGCGTAGTGAAGTAAGAGAAAGTGGGTTTATAGCTCAGTTGGTTAGAGCACTACCTTGACATGGTAGGGGTCGTTGGTTCGAATCCAATTAAACCCACCACTTTTTCTGTGATGCGTCCTTAGCTCAGCTGGTTAGAGCACCACCTTGACATGGTGGGGGTCGGTGGTTCGAATCCACTAGGACGCACCATTACAGAACACTGATTATGCGTCCTTAGCTCAGCTGGTTAGAGCATCACCTTGACATGGTGGGGGTCGGTGGTTCGAATCCACTAGGACGCACCATTCAGTTTCAAAACTTTGCAGATATTCCAGGTGTGGGTTTATAGCTCAGTTGGTTAGAGCACTACCTTGACATGGTAGGGGTCGTTGGTTCGAATCCAATTAAACCCACCACTTCCCTGCAGAACAGAAAGTCGCATTGCGCACCCTGCGTCCTTAGCTCAGCTGGTTAGAGCATCACCTTGACATGGTGGGGGTCGGTGGTTCGAATCCACTAGGACGCACCAAATTTTAAAAGCCCGCTCATCGAGCGGGCTTTTTGCATTCTGCCATTTAGCCACTCCCCTGCCCCGCCAATCCGTTCAGCACAATTCGGCAATAACGCAGAGCCTTGTTCCCATAAAAAAACCCGTGCCATCCGATGAATGACACGGGCCGGATAAACGCCGCCAGCGCCTCAGCTCTGCACGGCAATCTCGTACTTCTTTATCTTGCGATAGAGGGTGGCAATCCCAATCCCCAGCGCCTGTGCGGCCAGTTTCTTGTTGCCAAGCCGCTGCAGGGTCTCTTCTATCATCTGTTTCTCCATGCTCTCAAGGCCGCTCTCACCCGGAACGGGTTCAGGCAGCTTCTCCGGCGTGGCGGCGAGCGGAGCTGTGGCAGGCACATTGAACGCCGCATCCAGATTGGTCACCGGGATCGACTGGGCCACCACGCGATGGGGCTCCTGATTGCGGATGATGTTGGGGGGCAGCAGGCTGGCGTCAATCACCTCGCCCGCCTGGCTGACGTTGACCAGATATTCGATGAGGTTGCTGAGCTCGCGCACGTTGCCCGGCCAGCGATACCCCTTGAGCAGCGCCATCACCTCGGGTGCCAGACCGGGATAGACAATGCCAATGCGGCTGGTGTGCAGGTTGAGGAAGTAGTGGGTCAGCAGCTCCACGTCCCCTTCCCGCTCCCGCAGCGGCGGCAGGTTGAGGGGGATGACGTTGATGCGATAGTAGAGATCTTCACGAAACTTCCCTTCGGCGATGTATTGATCGAGATGCTGGTGAGTGGCGGCGATGATGCGAATATCCACCGGCACCGGTCGGCTGGCCCCGATGGGAGTCACCTCCCGCAGCTCCAGCACCCGCAGCAGCTTGGCCTGCATGGTGAGCGGCATGTCGCCAATCTCGTCAAGGAACAGGGTGCCCTGATGGGCCGCCTGGATCAGGCCCTGTTTGCCACCGCTGGAGGCACCGGTAAAGGAGCCCTTCACATAACCAAACAGCTCGCTCTCCAGCAGTTGTTCGGGAATGGCGGCACAGTTGATGGCAATAAAAGGCTTGTCCTGACGGGGACTCAGGCGATGGACAGCGCGGGCCACCACCTCTTTACCGGTGCCACTCTCGCCACAGATCAGCACGCTGGAGGGACTCTGGGCGATGCGGTGCAGCAGCCGCTTGAGGGTGCGCATCGGTTTGCTCTCGCCGATCAGCTGATCGATCCGCACATCCGGATCAGGCTCCTGAACCTGACCGGAGTGGGACTGGTGAAAGGCCATCAGAAAGAGCTGCTGCCCCTGCACATGGTGTAGCTGGCCGATGATCAGCTCCTGACGACCTTCAAAGGTGATGATGTGCTGAAGATGACCACTCAGCCCCTGTTGGGAGAAGGTAAGCGGGCGGATCCCTACTTCGCGCCCCTGCAGCTGTTCCTGCTGGCAACCCAGATGATGGAGTGCCGCCTCGTTGGCGTAGAGCAGTTGACTCTTGTCATCGAGCAGCAGGCAGCCCTGATCCATGTTGGTCATCAGATTGAGGAACACCTTGTTGACCCCGTCCGACAGCCCGCGCGAATCGAGCAACTTGGCCACAAAGATGGTGGAGATGTGACGCACATAGTCACACACATCCTGCAGATTGTTGTTGAGGCGCGCCTGCTGCTCGTCGCTGAAGGCCACCAGACTGATCACGCCGATGCAGCGCTCGTCCACCATGATGGGCACCCCGAGGAAAGCGCGCTCACGGCAGCTCTCCTTGCAGGTACAGCCGTCACACACGGGATCATCGCTGGTGTGGGTAACGATCTTCTCCCGCTGGTTATCAATCACATAGCGCAGCAGGCGGGAATCCCCCTCCAGCTGACGTCCGAAGAACTTGCCATAGGGCCCGGTGCCAGCCACCCGAACCATATCGGCATCCACAATTTCGACCTCAAGCTGCAGCACACTCGCCAGCATCTTGGCAAAGCGCAAGATGGTCGGCTGGATCTGCATCAACAGACACTGGTTGCTCACGGATCTCATCCATCGTTCCTTTTTGTTCTTGTTATCCTCCCCCTAAAGGGAGTCATGCTGGCCAGATACTAAGGGATATCAGGGGGAACTACTTCGGGGGGGATCACGAAAAGGGAAAATGATCCGTATCCTCCGCGACTTCAGAGGCACAGATAAAATTCAATAAAAACATAAAGATGAAAACACATGCAGCAAGATAAATCACTTGGGCCAGCCAAGCCTGCTAATCCGCAAAGTCCATCGACAGATCATGCTGAATGTGGGGAAAACAACCTCTGAAATGGCATCTGGTTCACGCACCACGTACCTGTTTCAAGACTTGGCACTCATGGTCGAAATCCGCTTTATCTTGCGGCTGAATGTAACTTTGCCAGCGGGCAAACAGCTCGGCCGTCGGATAACGATGCAGACGAATACCGGTGCGATAGAGTTTGGGAAAGAGTGGGTCTGGCTGGGATCTCACGACCAGACCGCGCAGCTTCTCGCCAGAGGGAATGGTAATCACCAGCTCATCCCCCTCTTTCAACCGTATGGCCCCAAGAATGCCGATGCCGCCGATGGCTATGTCTCGCACCACCACATAGGGCACCGGATTGAGCAACTCCAGAAACCAGTTGCGACGGCGACATTCCGCCTTGTAACCACCGCCACTAAGTATAAAACGGCGGTGTCTGCGCCAGTCATAACCGGTAGGCAATGCCGGGTCATAGCGCGATTTTGCCTGCCCCACAGGATCAGATTGCTCACTTGTGCCCATCCGGTTTCCCTCACTGGCATTGGTTAAACAGTGTCAGTCAGCTCTTTTTCAACTATAGCTGTCGCCGTTAGGCCCGGGGCTCAGGGTCGGATACGGGGACGACAGATATATTACGGAGGCAATGATGGACAGAGATGGCATGGAAGAGCTTGCTGATCCTGATAGGCTAACTTTCCCCTGCAAGGATGAGATGCAAACGACTGTGACTCGGTTCGATCAAGCAATTGACCAGTGAGTCGCACCGCCGCAGCGATGCAATCTGACTTAGCCAGGCAGATGAAGTGCCAACCAAACCGCTAGCGGGATCACCAGCACAGAGAGGGCATTGCCGCCGAGCACGATACTGGCCACCTTGTCCGGCTGACAGTGATACTGCTCGCAGAGCATGTAATTCAAGACCGCAGGGGGCAAGGAAACCGACAACATCAACAGCGGGATCCACTCCGTCTTGAGGGGCAACAGCCAGATCGCCAGCAGCAGCGACAATCCCCCCGCCAGCAGATAGAGCAGGTTGCACTTGAGCGCGAGGCCAAGGTGATCAAGCTCCCCCTCCATCAGGCGAATACCCAGCGCAAAGAGCATCAGGGGCACCGAGATCTGGCCGAGCAGCGAGGCCGTGGTCACAACATATTCCGGCAGCATAATGTGCAGGTTGGCCACCAGCAAACCGGCCAGCGCGGCCCACAGCACAGGGCTTCGCAGCCACAGCCAGCGGGAGGTATTGGCCGAGAGGATAAACATGCCGACCGAGAAATGCAGCAGATTGGAGAGCACAAAGAGGATCACGATGGCCCCCAGTTGCTGCTCGCCAAATGCCAGCACCATCAAGGGGATACCAAGATTGCCGGTATTTCGGAACATGGCGGGCAAGATCAGGGCTGCCCGCTCAATCCCTTTGAGTTTGAGCAGCGCGAGCAGCAGACCGGGTAACAGAATAACCAGCGCCCCCGCCGCAATCAGCGGCATATGCTCCGCCAGTGCCAGCGGATACTTGACCAGCGCGGAGAAGACCAGCGCAGGGGTAAACAGCTCGATATTGGCTCGATTGACGTAACCGAGCGCAGCCCCCGGTCGCAATCGCCCGTAGAGGGCGCCGAGCCCGACCACACCGAACACCGGGATGACGATATTGAGCAAGGCGCTGAACATGGGCGGCGTCCGTTACAGTTCGCGGGCCGGTTTGCCCATCAGCACCACCGGATCCAGCGTCACTTCCAGTGCGCCGTTACTGACCCAGAGCTGACCATCGGAGATAGTGCAGGTGAGCTGCATGGTGCGCTCGACCATTGCGGTCAGCGGCAGAGTCTGGCTGTCGGAGAGTTCGATGATGCTGAGGTTGTCATGCTGGCTCAGCTTGCCCTGGTTCTGCTTCCACCAGACGCTGGTGCCACGACCGCCGTAGAGGTAGAGCACCACCTGACGGGCACGGTTACAGGCCTTTTTCAGCCGTTTTTCATCGGGTTGGCCCAGCTCGATCCAGAGCTCTATTTCGTCCGAGTAGTTCTTGCACCAGAGCTCGGGCTCGTCATCGGCGCTCAATCCCTTGGTGAACTCCAGTCGTTCAGCGGCATGCCAGGCAAAAGCCGCCAGCCGGATCATCATCCGCTCATCGGTTTCGGAGGGGTGGCGCGCCAGCGTGAGGGAGAAGTCCTGATACAGATTGCGATCCATATCAGACAAACTGATCTGGGCCTTGAATACGGTTGCCTTGAGAGCCATAGAAAACCTTGAACACCTGATAAGAGAAGGGTGAGTGGGAAATACGGGCGCCAGTGTAATCAAAATCGGCGGCAGGTTCGACCATCCTGACCAAAGATTTCCCCTTCCCTGCCGGGATAAGTGCTTTAAAAGACACAAAAAACAAATGCCAGTCCGAAGACTGGCATTTGGCGGCATGGAGAAGCGACTCACTTCTCGGCGGACTGTACCCCGAACGCATTCAGCAGCATGCAACAGGTCACTGCCACCGCCACGAATCCGCTCAGAAAGATAAAGGGCATGGCCCCGTATCCCAGTACTGTCCAGATGGTGTGTTCAAGAAGACTCATTGTTGTGTCCTTCATCCGGTGAAAGGTGTGTTCCTTCTGGCGGATATTGGCTCCGCTCTTGATGCCTCCATTTGACCTGAATCAGCGGTTGGGTCCTATGCCACCAAAGTGATAAATGCAGGGTTCATTTGCGCTGGATCAAGTTTTTTGGCCAAATATCCATGTAGTTCAAGCAATTACCACCGCCAGTCAAGGATAGACACAAACACGGCAGAATAAAAAACGCGCCGGATGGCGCGTTTCCTGGACAGCACAGGCAAGGGATCAGTTGTCGCACAGATCGCTTGGCATGTCCTGACGCAGGCGTGTCCACAGCTTGCCGGACTCGATACCGTACTGACGCACTGTCATGAACACAGCTTCGTGGTTCTTGGTCTCCGCCAGATTGAGCAGGGTCTTGTAGTAGGCATCTGCGGTCTCGCGAGCCTGCTTGTCGGAGAAGTAGTAGCTGCCGACCCGGCTGTACAACCCTTTGAAACCGTTCAGGATCAAAGCGTAGATCGGATTGCCGGAAGCAAACGCCAGCTGGTGGTGCAGGCGATAATCGAACTCGGCATAAGCCTGTGCGTTGTTCTCGACCCCATCGGCGCCACGCAGGATCTCGGCGGCCTGTTCCGGATTGTGACGGATCGCCCCGCGGATAAAGATGGTGCAGATATGGGTACGGGCGGAGAGCAGCTGAGCTATCAGATCAGGTACCTTGTCCTGATCCAGACGGGCCAACGTCTCCAGAATATTGAGGCCGGAGGTTTCCCAGAAATTGTTCACCTTGGTCGGCTTGCCATGCTGTATGGTCAACCAGCCATCACGGGCCAGTCGCTGCAGCACTTCGCGCAAGGTCGTCCGCGTCACCCCGATCAACTCGGATAATTCACGCTCGGCGGGCAGAATAGATCCGGGAGGAAAGCGATTGTTCCAGATGGACTCGATGATGTATTCCTCGGCAAACCCAGCTGGGCTCTGCGCTTTTATAACCATGAATTGACTCTGTTGTAATGCGTAAAAAGGCTGACGAATGATATCAAAGCGATGATGGCTGGCAAGCATAAGGTCAGTCCTCTGCTCACATATGGCAAATATAGTGTTGGGAATATATATCTAATCGCCACGAGGGAGCCAGCCAACCCCGACAAGGTGGTTATAAAACAGACACATGGGCAAAGATCCATCGGCTATCATTTATAATCGTCACGCTTTTTGATTAAAATCACGAGGAATCAGACAGATAAAGGCCAACATCCGGAGGCACAGGTCGAATCATCCTTGACTGCATAGAAGCAGATCCTAACAACAAAGTTGAGACCCATTATCATGCCAATAAGCCTAGGGCAGGCATTCGCCAAGAACTTCTTGGGCAATGCACCACAGTGGTACAAAAACGCCATCTTGCTATTTCTGGTGATCAATCCGATCGCCTTCCACCTTGATCCTTTCATTGCAGGCTGGTTGCTGGTCGTTGAATTTATCTTCACCCTGGCCATGGCCCTCAAGTGCTACCCCCTGCAACCGGGTGGTCTGCTCGCGATCGAAGCCGTGCTGATTGGCATGACCTCCGCCGATCAGGTCAAGCATGAGCTGGTTGCCAATATCGAAGTGCTGCTGCTGCTGGTGTTTATGGTGGCAGGTATCTATTTCATGAAACAGTTGCTGCTCTATGTCTTCACCAAGCTGCTGATCGGCGTACGCTCCAAGATCCTGCTCTCCCTCTCCTTCTGTCTGGTCTCCGCCTTCCTGTCAGCTTTTCTCGATGCACTGACGGTCATTGCCGTGGTGATCAGCGTTGCCACCGGTTTCTATGCCATCTATCACAAGGTCTCTTCCGGCAAGGGATTTGGACATGCACATGACCACACCCATGATCAGGAAGTAAAGGAAGACCACTATCAGGCTCTCGAGCAGTTCCGCGCCTTCCTGCGCAGCCTGATGATGCATGCCGCCATCGGTACCGCGCTGGGTGGTGTCTGCACCCTGGTGGGCGAGCCGCAAAACCTCATCATCGGCGAGCAGGCTGGCTGGCACTTTGGCGAGTTTGCCATTCGTATGTCCCCCGTCTCGCTCCCCGTCTTTATTTGCGGTTTGCTTACCTGTGTGCTGGTCGAGAAGATGGGATGGTTCGGTTATGGAGCCAAATTGCCGGAGTCGGTGCGCGCCATCATGGAGGAGTACAACCTGCATGAGAATGCCAAACGCACCCAGCAGGACAAGGCCAAGCTAATGGTACAGGCTCTGATCGCCATCTGGTTGATCGTCGGCCTGGCTCTGCATCTTGCAGCGGTAGGATTGATTGGCCTCTCGGTCATCGTGCTGGCAACCTCGTTCACCGGTATTACCGAAGAGCATGCTCTGGGCAAGGCCTTTGAAGAGGCGCTGCCCTTTACCGCCCTGCTGGCTGTGTTTTTCAGCGTGGTCGCCGTCATCATCGATCAGCAGTTGTTCAAGCCGGTGATCCAGTGGGTTCTTTCGGCGGAACAAGAGCAACAATTGGCGCTTTTCTATGTAGCCAACGGTCTACTCTCCATGGTCAGTGACAACGTCTTTGTCGGCACCGTCTACATCAATGAGGTGAAGACTGCTCTGCTCAACGGTGCCATCGACCGCGCCCAGTTCGATCTGCTGGCGGTAGCCATCAACACAGGTACCAACCTGCCGTCGGTCGCCACCCCCAATGGTCAGGCCGCCTTCCTGTTTATGCTCACCTCGGCATTGGCTCCGCTGCTGCGCCTCTCCTATGGCCGCATGGTCTGGATGGCGCTGCCCTACACCCTGGTGCTGGGGCTGGTCGGCTTTTTCTCTGTCGAATTACTGCTTGGCCCTGCCACCGAGTGGTTCTATCAGCACGGATGGCTGGTGATGGAGAGTGCGCTGCCAGCGGTACAGCCAGCGCTGCATTAATCCATTGAGATGGTTTCCGAGGGCCCTTTCTGGGCCCTTTTCTTTTCGGTTCCGCTCTGCTCTAATTCAGCCACTGTTTTTTCTGAGAGATCAATTAGATGATCGAGTTTCTCCGCCGTATCGCCGCCCATCGGCTGGCCTGGGGTCTGTTGGCAGCATCAGCCCTGTTCCTCGAGTTGTGCGCCCTCTTCTTCCAGCATGTGCTGGGCCTCTCCCCGTGCGTGATGTGTGTTTACGAACGGTTGGCGACCCTGGGTGTGCTGGCCGCTGGTCTGCTCGGCATGGTGGCGCCGGATAAGTGGTATGTTCGCTGGAGTGCCATGTTGCTGTGGGGCTACAGTGCCTTCCGTGGCTTCCAGCTGGCCCTCAAGCATGTGGACTATCAGGTTAACCCCTCCCCGTTCAACGTCTGCAGCCCGTTTGCCGACTTCCCGAGCTGGGCTCCGCTCGATCAGTGGCTCCCTTGGCTCTTTATGCCGGAAGGGGATTGTGCCCAGATCACCTGGCAGTTCTTCGGTTACTCCATGCCCCAGTGGCTGGTCGTCATCTTCGCCGCTTACCTGTTGGTCTTCACCGTAGTGGCCATCGGCAATCTGGTGAAAGGGCGCTGCTGCAACTGAGTGTCATGCCCGCGTGGAGATAAAAAGGGGGAGCCATTATGGCTCCCCCTTCTCGTTCTGGTTGACCGTATTTCTGATTATGCCCTGGCAGTGCTCATCTTGGCCTTGACCGCGCCAATTACCATGGGCAACAGGGAGATACCAATGATGCCGAAGATCAGCAGGGTAAAGTTGTGACGCACCACCGGCAGATTGCCAAAGAAGTGGCCGGCATAGACGAAAGAGAGTACCCACAGCAGACCGCCAACCAGGTTGAACGCCAGGAAGCGCGGATAGGTCATGGCCCCCATCCCTGCCACGAACGGCGCAAACGTACGCACGATGGGCAGGAAGCGGGTGATGATGATGGTCTTGCCACCATGCTTGGCATAGAAGGCGTGGGTCTTCTCCAGATAATCCCGGCGGAAGATTTTGGAGTCCGGGTTGCGGAACAGCTGCTCGCCGAAGAAGTGACCAATGGTGTAGTTGACCACGTTGCCCAGCACGGCAGCGATGATCAGCACGGCCGCCAGGGTATGGACGTCCAGCACGCTGCCCACGGTAAGCGCACCGGCGGCAAACAGCAGGGAGTCACCCGGCAGGAACGGCGCCACTACCAACCCGGTTTCACAGAAGATGATGAGAAACAGGATGGCGTAAACCCAGACGCCATAGTTCTCGAACAGCTCTTTCAAATGCACGTCAACGTGCAGGATAAAGTCGATTGCAAAGAGGATCAGATCCATTTTTTCCATACCCATAAAGTGAACGGCGTGGAGTCTACGCCAATGCCATTCGGGCGACAATCACCGGCCAGCCTCTTTTTCATCCTGCAGCGCCCACCTTCAAATGAAACCGTTTTTCCGCTTCCTTCGAAGGTGGGGGCACAAAAAGTGATGTCGAGTGTGGTGTTGAAAAGGTGAACTAGGAGGCCTGTTCCAGATCGCTGCGCACTGCGGGGGGCAGACAACGCTCCCAGCCCCATAGCAACACCAGCAGCAGGGTCACATCATCGAACCAGCCCAGCATGGGCACCACGTCGGGGATAAGATCCACCGGACTGATGCCATAGAGCAGGATAAGGATAACCAGGGCTCTCGCCCACCAGGGGGTACCGGGATGGCGAAAGCCCTGATAGAGACGACGAAGTCGTTGCCAAACAAGCCAGCGTTTGCGGCTCATGATTCGATCAACTCGCTGCGCAGCCGCTGGATCTGATCCCGCAGTGCCGCCGCCTGCTCGAACTCCAGATCCCGGGCATGTTGGAACATCTGTTCCTCCATCCGCTTGATCTCTTTGGCAATCTCGCTGGCTGAGCGGACATGGTATTCCCCTTGCGGCTCGGCTGCCTTGCGCATCCCCTTGCCTGGTTTGCCTGCCGTGCGGCTGCCCCCCATGTCCATCACATCGCCAATGGATTTGTTGAGCCCCTTGGGGGTGATGCCATGCTTGAGGTTATGGGCATGCTGCAAGGCGCGGCGCCGCTCGGTCTCCTCAATGGCTACCTTCATCGAGTTGGTGATGGTATCGCCGTAGAGAATGACCTTGCCGTTGAGGTTACGCGCCGCCCGGCCTATGGTCTGGATCAGCGAGCGGGTCGAACGCAGGAAGCCCTCTTTATCCGCATCCAGAATCGCCACCAGCGACACTTCCGGCATGTCGAGACCTTCCCGCAGCAGGTTGATGCCCACCAGCACATCGAACTTGCCGAGGCGCAGATCGCGAATGATCTCCACCCGCTCGACCGTGTCGATATCGGAGTGGAGATAGCGCACCTTGACGTCGTGCTCCGCCAGATACTCGGTCAAGTCTTCCGCCATCCGCTTGGTCAGGGTAGTAACCAGCACCCGCTCCTCGACGGCGACCCGCTTGCGGATCTCGGAAAGGAGATCGTCCACCTGAGTGGTCACAGGACGCACCTCGATCTCCGGATCGAGCAGGCCGGTTGGGCGCACCACCTGCTGCACCACATCGCCGCCGGACTTCTCCAGCTCGTAGGGGCCGGGAGTCGCCGAGACAAACACCGTCTGCGGCATCAGCGCTTCAAATTCGTCGAACTTGAGTGGCCGGTTGTCCAGCGCCGAGGGGAGCCGGAAGCCGTACTCCACCAGGGTCTCCTTGCGGGAGCGGTCCCCTTTGAACATGGCGCCAATCTGCGGCACCGTGACGTGGGATTCATCGATGATGAGCAAACCATCCCCCGGCAGGTAGTCAAACAGGGTGGGCGGCGGCTCCCCCGGCGCACGGCCGGAGAGGTAGCGGCTGTAGTTCTCGATGCCGGAGCAGTAACCCAGCTCCTGCATCATCTCCATGTCGAACTGGGTGCGCTGGCTGATGCGCTGCTCCTCCACCAACTTGTTGAGAGACAACAGTTGCTCGCGGCGACTGCGCAGCTCCTCCTTGATATGCTCTATAGCCCCCAGAATGGTCTCGCGCGGGGTGGCGTAGTGGGTCTTGGGGTAGATGGTATAGCGCACTACCGTCTGCTCGATAGCGCCGGTCAGGGGATCGAACTGGGAGAGGCGCTCCACCTCTTCATCAAACAGCTCTACCCGCAGCGCCAGCTTGTCAGATTCGGCAGGGTAAATATCGATGACTTCACCGCGCACCCGGAAGGTGCCGCGCTGGAACGCCATGTCGTTGCGGGTGTACTGCAGCTCGGCGAGACGGCGCAGGATATCCCGCTGGTTAATCACATCCCCCACTTTGAGATGCAACATCATGCTCAGATAAGCCTGGGGATCCCCCAGACCATAGATGGCCGACACCGAAGCAACGATCACCACGTCGCGCCGCTCCAGCAGCGCCTTGGTGGCCGACAATCGCATCTGCTCGATGTGATCGTTGATCGAGGCATCCTTCTCTATAAAGGTGTCGGTGGTCGGCACATAGGCTTCGGGCTGGTAGTAGTCGTAGTAGGAGACGAAATACTCCACCGCGTTGTCGGGGAAGAACTCCTTCATCTCACCATAGAGCTGGGCGGCCAGGGTCTTGTTGGGAGCCAGGATCATGGTCGGGCGGTTCAGGGTTGCGATGACGTTGGCCATGGTGAAGGTCTTGCCCGAACCGGTCACCCCGAGCAGGGTCTGATGGGCCAGCCCTGACTCGATGCCATCCAGCAGTTGGGCAATCGCCGTGGGCTGATCCCCGGCGGGTTGAAACTGGCTGGCTAACTTGAACAATTTGCTCATGAACACTCCCGACACAAAACAGCAGAGGAGCAGTGTAACCGAGGGTTTGGCAGCGGTACACCCGTGCCATCATCCCGCGAATGGCTTGACCACCTCGGACACCTTCTGTATGATGCTCCTCCTTGCCTGATGTTCCCCCGTAGTTCAGTCGGTAGAACGGCGGACTGTTAATCCGTATGTCACTGGTTCAAGTCCAGTCGGGGGAGCCAATTCCTCACCATCTCGGTGCAAGTTATCCACTTTAGTGCCCTCTCTTGCCAATTTTAATGCACAAGATCCTTCTTGCTGCTGACGCTCCCTTTTGTTACCCGTCCCGGCTCGACAGAGTTTTCTCCTGTCGCACCTAACTATTTGATTTTTATACAAACATTTTTCTTCCGGTATTTTTTGAACAGCCCTTACATCCCAGTACTGGCGCGGCTTTCAGGGCGATGAACAAGTTTCATAAACAGGGTTATCCACAGATTCTGTGGGTAAGTGCAGCAAGCCCTGTCAGGACGCGGGATTGCCCTTGATGGCCCCCGGCGAAGAGTCATTTAGCTGGCCAACCTGATTTTATGCTGTTTTTTTGCTCCCTCCGGAACAGCGGTGTGACAGGCTCTATTGGCACTTTTCAGAGGCATCTTTTTGCCAACCCTTTTCCCGTGGGCGAACGGGCAAATATCAAGCTGACTTGCCCCTCAGCCAACCATGGCGGCCATCGGTTGAATCTGCTGAAACTGATCCCCGCCAAGCGGCTGGACAGCAGAATCTAAAATATCGGCCTGCGCCAGAGCACTTCGGTCGCGGGCAGCAGATTTCACTAATTGACAACGGCGGTTACAGCAAAAATTGCCAGATTTCATCCGCTTGTCTCCCTATCACGCCGCAGGCTCCACAAATAGCGTCCGATAACGTCCGATTAATCGCTCCATTGCGCTTCTTTATTGGGGATAGATCCGGCACAATATCGACCCCACTTTTTTCCTCGGTTTTTCCGGGCATGACCATAGATTTCGTGACACTGCTACATCAAAGCGACTCCCTGCTGCTGTTCGTGGTATTGGCCTTCGGCCTGCTGCTTGGCAAGGTGCGAATTGGCAACTTTCAGATTGGCAACACCATAGGTGTGCTGTTTACCGCCCTGCTGTTCGGCCAGATGGGCTTCGAATTTGCAGCCACCACTGAAAACGTCGGCTTTATGCTGTTCATCTTCTGTGTGGGGATCGAAGCGGGCCCTCATTTCTTCAGCGTCTTCCTGCGCGACGGCATCCACTACATCACCCTGACCCTGGTGATCTTGCTGACCGCCCTGCTGCTGACGGTGGGGCTGGCCAAGTTCTTCAATCTGGGGCCGGGCATGGCGGCGGGGATCCTGGCAGGTTCCCTCACCTCGACTCCGGCGCTGGTGGGTGCCCAGGATGCCTTGCGCAGCGGTCTGCTCAACCTGCCCCATCAGACCGATATGCAGGCGGTGCTAGACAACATGGGCATCGGCTACGCCCTGACTTATCTGGTGGGTCTGGTGGGCCTGATGCTGGTGGTGCGCTACCTCCCATCGCTGGCACGCCTCGACCTCAATACCGAAGCGCAAAAAATCGCCCGTGAGCGGGGTCTCTCCGACAGCGAGAGTCGCAAGACCTATCTGCCCATCATCCGCGCCTATCGGGTTGGCCCCGAGCTGGCAGCCTGGATCGGTGGCCGTACCCTGCGGGAGACCGGCATCTATCCCCATACCGGCTGCTATGTAGAGCGGATCCGCCGCAACGGCATTCTGGCCAGTCCCGATGGCGATGCCGTCATTCAGGAAGGGGATGAGATCGCTCTGGTGGGCTATCCCGAGAGCCACGAGAAGCTAGACGTCAACTATCGCAACGGTAAAGAGGTGTTCGACCGCAACCTGCTTGACCTGCAGATCGTCACCGAAGAGATAGTGGTAAAGAATGACTCCGTGGTAGGCCGCCATCTGGTGGAGCTCAACCTCACCGAGAAAGGGTGCTTCCTCAACCGGGTAGTGCGCTCCCAGATCGAGATGCCGTTCGATCGCAACATCATGCTGCAAAAAGGCGACGTACTGCAGATCAGCGGCGAGAAGCAGCGGGTCAAACTGCTGGCCAACAAGATCGGCTTTATCAGCATCCACAGCCAGACCACAGATCTGGTGGCTTTCACCACCTTCTTCGTACTCGGTCTGCTGATCGGCTCCGTTTCGCTGGTGTTCGGTCAGATCGAATTCGGTCTCGGCAACGCCGTCGGCCTGCTGCTGGCGGGCATTCTGATGGGTTACCTGCGGGCCAACCACCCGACGGTCGGCTATGTGCCGCCCGGCGCGCTCAGATTGGCCAAGGATCTCGGTCTGGCGGTCTTTATGGTGAGCACGGGCCTGAAAGCCGGTGGCGGCATCCTCGACCACCTCAGCGAGGTGGGTACGGTAGTGCTCTTCTCCGGCATGCTGGTGACCACCTTGCCGGTGCTGGTCGGCTACCTGTTCGGGGTCTGGGTGCTCAAGATGAACCCGGCGCTGCTGCTCGGTGCCATCACAGGTGCCCGTACTTGTGCCCCGGCGATGGATGTGGTCAACGAGGCAGCCAACAGCTCCATTCCGGCGCTCGGTTATGCCGGTACCTATGCGGTGGCCAACGTGATGCTGACCCTGGCGGGCTCCTTTATCATCGGCTTCTGGTTCTAGCCAACAGCCATCACATTACCGCTAACAAAGAAGGGAGCCTCAGGCTCCCTTCTTGCTATCTGCCCCGCTAGAGAGATGTAGATCAGGTTCATTGGTGTGGCGTCACCTCCCCCCACCATCTGAGCTGAAATCTGCCACCAACCCACTCTTCCTATTCCACAATGGCCGATGCTCTGCTCTGCAATGAGTGATGGTAGATCCCGAAGACAAAAAAAGCGCCCTGAGGCGCTTTTTTATATCAACCGGATAATCAGCCTTTGAACTTGCTGAACACCAGAGAGGCGTTGGTACCGCCAAAGCCGAAGCTGTTGGACATGACGGTGTTGAGTTCGGCCGCTTCGTACTCACGCACGATGGGTAGACCTTCAGCCTTCTCGTCCAGAGTCTCGATGTTGATGCTGGGGGCGATAAAGCCGTGTTCCATCATCAGCAGGGAGTAGACAGCCTCGTGCACGCCCGCAGCGCCCAGCGCATGACCGGTCATCGCCTTGGTGGCAGAGATCTTGGGACCGTTGGCGCCAAACAGCGTCTGGATAGCTTCCAGCTCTTTGGTATCACCGACCGGAGTGGAGGTGCCGTGGGTGTTGATGTAGTCAACCTTGCCTACACCCTGCATCGCCATCTTCATGCAACGCACCGCACCTTCACCGCTCGGCGCGACCATGTCATAGCCATCGGAGGTAGCACCGTAACCGGTCAGCTCGGCATAGATGTGAGCACCACGGGCCAGCGCATGTTCCAGCTCTTCGATCACCAGAATGCCGCCACCACCGGAGATAACGAAACCGTCGCGGTTCGCATCATAGGTACGGGACGCTTTTTCCGGCGTGTCGTTGTACTTGGTGGAGAGCGCGCCCATGGCGTCAAACTGGATGGTAGAGGACCAGTCCAGCTCTTCACCGCCACCGGCGAAGACCACATCCTGTTTGCCAAGCTGGATCAGTTCAAGCGCGTGACCGATGCAGTGGGCAGAGGTGGCACAGGCGGAGCTGATGGAGTAGTTGACACCCTTGATCTGGAACGGGGTCGCGAGGCAAGCAGAGGTGGTGGAAGACATGGTGCGCGGCACCATGTAAGGGCCCACACGCTTGACCCCTTTCTCACGGGCGATGTCCACAGATTCCGAGGTGTTCTTGCCGGAGGCACCACCTGAACCGACCACCAGGCCGGTACGCTCGTTGGAGACCTGATCTTCCGCCAGACCGGCATCTTCAATGGCCTGCTGCATGGAGAGGTAGGCGTAGGCCGCAGCGTCGCCCATGAAACGCATGACTTTACGGTCGATCAGTTCAGACGGATCGAGTTTGATGTTACCCCAGACACGGCTGCGCAGGTTGTGCTGCTCGAACTGCTCGGAATAGGTGATGCCGGATTTACCTGCTTTCAGGGAGGCCAGCACTTCTTCCTTGTTGTTGCCGATACTGGAGATGACGCCGATACCGGTGATCACTGCTCTTCTCATTAATTCATCTCGTCTGGAAAAACTGGCGCCAAGTCTACCCGCTTTCGGCTGCCAAACTGGTCTGCTTTCACGTAGAATGCCCGCGATTTTGTGACGCGAGCCGAGGAAAACGTGAGTCAAACATCCTTACATCATGCCCGATTGGACTGGAATGAAGCGGGAACTCCTGTCTCCAGTGACTTCGGGGATGTGTACTTTTCCAATGATAACGGTCTAAGTGAAACCCGCTACGTCTTTTTGCAGCAAAATCGGCTACCTGCGCGATTTTCGCACCACGATAGTGACAGTTTCGTGATAGGTGAAACAGGTTTCGGCACAGGCCTTAACTTTCTGGCGACAATGCAAGCCTTCCTGGAACAGGCGCCTCAATCCGGCAACGGCTCCCGTCTGCACTTCATCAGTTTCGAGAAATTCCCCCTGACCCAAGACGATCTGCGCAAGGCGCTGGCCGCCTGGCCTGAACTTGGCCACTTGAGTCAGGATCTTGTCGCCCAATGGCCGCTGCCGGTCTCCGGTTGCCACCGCCTGCATTTTGCGGGTGGCCGCATTCGCCTCGATCTCTGGTTTGGCGACATCAAGGATATGCTGCCGCAGGTGCCTCACCGGGCAGAAGGTCTGGTGGATGCCTGGTATCTGGATGGTTTCTCCCCGGCCAAGAACCCGGAGATGTGGACACAGGAGCTGTTTGAGGGTCTCGCTCGCCTCGCCCGTCCCAATTGCTCCATCGCCACCTTTACCTGTGCCGGTTTTGTCCGTCGCGGCCTGATTGCCGCCGGTTTTGCCATGAAGAAGGTGAAGGGCCACGGTAGCAAGCGGGAGATGCTGGTGGGGGATCGCACCGACAAGCAGCCGCAGCAGACCATCGCCCCCTGGTATGCCCGTCCTGCCGGACGCGCTGGCGAGGTAGTGATCATCGGCGGCGGCATCGCCTCGGCCATGACGGCGCTCTCTCTGGTGGAGCGGGGTCGCAAGGTGACGTTGCTGTGTGCAGATGGCGAACCGGCCACCGGCGCCTCGGGCAACCGCCAAGGAGCCCTCTATCCACTGCTTAACGGCGAGCACGATGCCCTGTCACGCTTCTATTCCCTCGCCTTTGGCTATGCCCGCCAACGGCTGCTGGCGTTGGCCGAACGCCATCCTATCGCTTTCGAATTATGCGGAGTGGCCCAGCTCGGCTATGACGACAAAACGGCAGCCAAGCTGGCGAAAATGAGCCAGGGCCCCTTCCCACCCGAGCTGATACATCCCCTCTCTACATCAGAGGTAGAGCAGGTGGTTGGCCTGCCCTGCGGCCACAGCGGCGTCAGTTACCCACTGGGGGGCTGGCTCTGTCCGGCCGATCTCACCCGCGCCGCTATCAAAGAAGCACAAGCCAGCGGCCTGCTTGAGGTGGTGTTCAGCACCGAGGTAGTCGCCATTGCCAAGCAGGCCGATGGCTGGCAAGTAGAGAGCCAGGATGGCCGCCACTGGCAGGCCCCCAATCTGGTGGTCGCCGCCGGACACCAATTGCCAGCACTGCTCCCCTTTGCCGAGCTGCCGCTCTATCCGGTGCGCGGTCAGGTGAGTCATGTGCCAACCTCAGCCAGCTTGAGTCAGCTCAACACGGTGCTCTGCTACGATGGCTACCTCACACCTATGCACAACGATCAACACTGCATCGGCGCCAGTTATGGCCGCAACCAGAGCAGCCTTGAGTTTCGAGCCGAGGAGCAAATCCAGAATCAGGTGCGGTTGCAAGCCTGCCTGCTGGAGCAAACCTGGCCCGCCGAAGTGGATGTGAGCGGCAACGAGGCGCGCGTGGGGGTACGTTGTGCCAGTCGGGATCACCTACCGGTGGTGGGGCCAGTGCCCAGATTGCAAGGTCTGGCGGATCACTATGCGCAGTTGCAGCATGATCAGCACAACGCCCAGCAGATCCCCCTTCACCTCGGTCTCTATGTGCTGGGTGCGCTCGGCTCTCGGGGTCTCTGCTCGGCGCCGCTCTGTGGCGAGCTGCTCGCCAGCGAGATCTGCGGCGATCCCCTGCCGCTGGCCGCCGATCTGCTGGAAGCGCTCCACCCTGCCCGTTACTGGGTACGCAAGCTGCTCAAGGGCAAAGCGCTAGTCTGAACCGGACTCTGCAAACAAATAGAATGACCGCCCATCAGGCGGCCATTCTATTTATCAAATCGTGCGATGCTGGATATTGCGTCTTGAGATAGCGCTCACTTGGGCCAGTGCACCCCAAGCTGTTCGCCGTAACCTGTCTGACGCTGGAATCCGTCGAGCCGTCCCTTGACCTTGCTCAGCTCGCCACTACCTGCTGCCCACGCGGCATAGCGCAGTGCCTGACAATCTGCATGTCCGGGTAGCCCAGCAATAGCGCCCCCCACCTGATTGGCCCCTTGCAGCACCATCTCCTTGAAACGGGATTCGTAGTCAAACATGCTGGAGAGCAGCCGCCCCCAGCGCTGGCGGGCAGGATCGTTACTGTTAGCACTCTGACGCCAGCGGGGCAGCAACACGGTGGCGTTGGTGGTCACCGTCACCCGGTTGAGCTGACAGCGACCCGGCAACTGCTCGGTATCCAGCTGCCAGTCCACCTGATAACTCGCCTTGCCGAGTACGGGCTTGCCATTCACCTTGGGAGCACTCTGGGCAATCGCCCGGGCAAGCTGCTCCGGACCGGTTGCATTGACCTCATAAAAACGGACATTGATGCGGGACTCTGGCACCACTTGCGGCCGGCTCGGCTGAGCCTGACTCATCAGGGGCAACAGCAACAATCCGACCCCCACTACTCCATAAACCTTGCTGACCATGCCAGACTACCTTCCTTGATTGCACGGGCGGAGTACCAACCTTGGTGAACCCCACCGCCACACAGATGACGGCTATAGCCTATGTGTGACGACGAGGCGGCGCAATACAATGATGCGCCCAGAAATCAGAGCACGCTCACAGGTTGCGTGAGCAGAGTATGGCACAAGGCCAAAACTGTATTTTTATTGAGCATGACGGCTGATGTGCTGCCAGTCGAGGTGATAGTTTTTCACATTGATGTCATGACCATCTATCTGAATAAAATGATCATTTTTAAGGCGGTTGGCAAAAAAGTCCTGATCTGCCCCCTCATTGAGCCACAGCTCGCAAAGTCCCCGTTTTCCCTCTCTGGCATAGAATCTCGGAGTGACCAGCAGCGCGACCCCATCTACCCGGATGGCATGACGGGCCAGGCAGTTTGCTTCGGTGGTTTTGGATGCCAGCGCGGCAAAACGGGGTCTGTTCCCCTCGGCCACCACCAGTACGCCGTAAGAGTGAGGAGCCATGAGACGCCGCATGGCGACCGCCTGATGAGGACCGGTTTGATGAAAACCGTCATTGGTTACCGCAAACACGCAAGTAGGTGAAAATAGCATCGAAAGCAGGAAAAGAGAGCGTTTAATGCCTGAAAAATCACCAATTGCCATATAAAAGCCTCAAAAGACAACCAAGGCTGGCAAGGGTAGGTAGCCAAACCCGCTGGGTAAAGTACCTTTACCTTTCTTTAATTCTGTTCATGGGGTTAAACGTTGATTTAGCTCACACAACATCCTGTTTCCAGTCGCCACTCTACCCCTATCGGAATAGACTCCCTCCACTCTCATCCAATCAGAAGGCAACATATGCTGGAACTCATCGTTGGCACCCTGGTCACCCTGGTGGTGGGCCGTGCCATTTTCAAAGGATACTCCGCGACCGGGGTGCTGCTGAGCGGCGGCTTGCTGCTGCTGGTCATCACCGCCATGATGGGCAAGCCGGTACTACCGAGCAAGGTGGTCAGCACCGGTTATATCGCAACCGATATCTTCGAATACGTCCGCTTCCTGCTCAATGACCGTGGCGGTGGACTGGGGATGCTGATCATGGTGCTGTGCGGCTTCGCCGGCTACATGAGCCATATCGGTGCCAACACCATTCTGGTCAAGCTGGCCAGCAAACCGCTCGGCATCATCAAGTCCCCCTATATCCTGCTGGTGGCTGCCTATCTGGTGGCCTGCGCCATGTCGCTGGCGGTGAGCTCCGCCACCGGCCTCGGCGTGCTGTTGATGGCAACCCTGTTCCCGCTAATGGTCAACATGGGGATCTCCCGTGGCGCGGCGGCGGCCGTGTGCGCCTCGCCAGCCGCCATCATTCTGGCACCGACCTCAGGGGACGTGGTGATGGCCGCCCAGGCCGCCAACATGCCGCTGCTGGATTTTGCCTTCAAGCTGACCCTGCCCATCTCGCTGGTGGCGATCGCCTGCATGGCGGTGACCCACTTCTTCTGGCAGCGTTATCTTGACCAGAAATCCGGTGAGCACAACGAACCGGTCGCCCCGGGTGACCTGGTGACTACCGCCCCCGCTTTCTACGCCATCCTCCCCTTTACCCCCATCATCGGGGTGCTGGTGTTTGACGGCAAATGGGGCCCACAGCTGGACATCGTCACCATCATCGTCATGTGCATGGTGCTGGCCAGCCTGCTGGAGCTGGTGCGGATCCGCAATGGCAAGGAGCTGCTGGACGGTCTGCAGGTCTGCTGGCGCAACATGGCTGACGCCTTTGCCGGTGTGGTCATGCTGCTGGTCGGTGCCGGTGTCTTTGCCCAGGGCCTGATGACCATCGGCTTTATCGACACCCTGCTGGCTCACGCGCAGGATCTCGGTTCGGGCGGCCTGATCATGATGCTGTCACTGGTGGTGATCACCACCCTGGCCGCCTTCACCACCGGCTCGGGTAATGCCCCCTTCTACGCCTTCGTGGAGCTGATCCCCAACCTGGCAAGCAGCCTTGGCATCAACCCGGCCTATCTGGTGATCCCCATGCTGCAAGCCTCCAACCTGGGTCGCACCATTTCTCCGGTATCCGGGGTGGTGGTCGCCTGTGCCGGGATGGGCAAACTCTCGCCGTTCGAGGTGGTCAAGCGCACCAGTATGCCGGTCGCCGTCGGCCTGCTGGTGGTGATTGTCGCCACCCAGATCATGGTACCCGCCTGATCATTGACCAGCCCGGCACCCTGCCGGGCTGGTATCCTCCCCCCCCTTTGCAGTAGACTCGGTGCTCATTTTCCCCCTAAGGAGGACCGAGATGAGTATTACGGTTCAACTTGCCCATTTCAGTGATTGCCACTCCCACTTCGATGGCGCGCCCATGAGCTTCTCCCCTGTCGGTGAAGGCCAGTGGCGCACCCAGTGCGGCGGTTATGCCCGGCTCCTGACCCGACTGACCCAACTGCGTGCAAAAGCCGCAGCAGCCAGCCAGCGTTTTCTATTTCTGCACGGTGGCGACTCCTTTCAGGGCTCTCTCTATTTCAACCGCTTCAAAGGGCGCGCCAACGCCGACCTGCTCGCCATGCTGGCCCCCGATGCCATGGTGCTCGGCAACCACGAGTTCGATCTGGGCAACGGCCCGCTGGTGGAGTTCTTGCGCCAGCTCGATTTTCCGGTGCTGGCCGCCAATTTGGACAACAGTCAGGAGCCAGCCGACACGCCGCTTGGGCTGTGGGATATTCCCCACCTCTACGACGCCCATCAGCCCTGGCATCGTCGGGTGATCGACGGGGTTCCCTTTGCGCTGCTCGGCATCACCCTCGCCCAGATGGCTGCCATCGCCAACCCGGATCCCCACACCCGTTTCCACGCGGTCGCCGACACCCTCACCCGGGTGCTGCGGGAGATCAAGCGCGAAGGGATCCAGCATATCGTGCTGCTGAGCCACCTCGGGCTGGATCAGGACAAGCTGCTGGCCGAGCGCTTCCCCGAACTCAGCCTCATCATCGGTGGCCACACCCACAGCCTGCTCGGCGATCTCGCGCCGCTGGGTCTGCCAAGCGAAGGCAGCTATCCGCTGATGAACAACGGGGTGGCTATCCTGCACGCTGGCCACAGCGCCCTCTGCCTCGGTGTCTGCGAGCTCACCTTCGATGAGTCGGGCCGCGTCGTGCAGAGTCAGGGACAGCTGGAGTGGCTCCCCTGGCAGCCCTGGCCATTTGCCTCCACGCCACCTGTCGGGCTCACCTTCTGCGATCCGGACCCACAGCTTGAACAACATCTGGCCAAACGCTATCGGCCGGAGATTGAAACCATGAGCCAGCGCATCGTCACCCGGCTTGCGGCGCCGTTGCCCCATCAGCGGCTGCCGGATGCCACCCTGCCCCACGGTAGCCAGCTCGCCCCGCTGGTGGCCCGCGCCATGCTGACCGCCGCTCGTGAACAGGTAGGCGAGGTGGACTTTGCCCTGCACAATGCTGGCGGCGTGCGCTGCTCGCTGGAGCCGGGCCCCCTGAGCGAAGCAGATATCGCCGGTCGCCTGCTGCCGTTTGCCATTCCCCTCACCCTCTATCGGGTGCACGGTCACGAGTTGGCGGAAGCGCTGGAAAATGCCATCGACAACGCCACCAACAACGGCGTGGTCGGCAATGGCAACGGCAGCTTCCCCTACACCGCAGGGGTGCGATTCACCTATCAGGCCGATCGGCCCAAGGGTCAGCGCATCACCCGACTGGAGTGGGAAGCCGCCCCCGGCCAGTGGCAAGCGGTCAATGCCGAACAGGTCTATCGCGGAGTGTCGAGCGCCTATACCGCCTCCGGCAAGGAGGGCTACACCGCACTGGCGCGGACCCTGACCCAGCACAATCAGGAGCTCGGCATCACCCTGGCCGACGCCTTTATCCGCTGGGCCCGTCACCTGCCGACACTGGAAGCGCAGCCGCCCCTGCTTGAGTACATCCATTGATGCAGAGGGGGAATGGCTTTGCCACATCCCCCTGACGGCCAATATTGCCGCAGCCAGCGCCCGGTTCCCTGCAAGAACCGGGCTTTTTCGAGAATATTTGCCCCACACGGGCCCGCCCCATTGCATCGCACTCACTAGCTCGGCAAGATAGGCCCGCTTTCAAGACCAGCTGCAGGAACAGGCGACTTCATGAATCACTCCATCCGTTTCACTCCCCCTCGCGTCAACCCGGGTATCAAGCCAGCCATCGTGCTGCTGACCGCCCTGCTGGCGCTGCTCTTCTGTCTGCGCAACCCGCTCTTCCACGCCATGGCGCCGGGCTTTGATGCCTCGCTGTTCGCGGTGATGGGCAAGATGTGGAGCGAAGGGGGCGTGCTCTATCGCGACATGATCGACATCAAGGGGCCGATGATCTTCGCTCTCGACGCGCTGGGTTATCGAATGGGGGGATTTGTCGGGATCTGGACACTGGAGTGGGTGCTCTGCTGGCTCGGATTGCTGGCCAGCTGGCAGGCCTTTGCCCAGCTCGGACTCTCGTTCAAGGCGCGCCTTGGCGCCATGCTGGCGGTGCTGGCTCTCTACGGCACCCGTTACTACTACGGCAACATGACTGAGGACTGGACCTTCCACCTCGCCCTCATCGCCCAGTGGGCCTTTATTACCCTGCTGCTGGACAAGGGATTTCGCTGGTGGCCGGCGCTGGTGGCGGCCCTCACCTTCGCCATCGTCGCCTGGATGCGCACCAACAACGGCGCCTTCTGGGGGGCCTGGTATCTGGTGCTGTTCTGCCACTGGTGCCTGCACGAAAAGTGGCGTGACGCCATCTTGCTGCTCATCTCCAGCCTGCTGGGGTTGGCGCTGATTGGCGGCCCGCTTTACGCCTACTTCCAGCAACATGATCTGCTGGCGGCCTTCAAATACTACGCCTTCGACATCTTCTTCGAGGGGAGCTACGGCAATGGCTTCTCACCCATGGTGGGCGCCGTCGGCCTGCTGCGTACCGGCCTTGTGATGCTGCTACCCGCCTTTATCATTCTGATGCTGAGCCGCCGTCAGGAGTGGTATCTGCCCGCCTTGCTGGCGACCCTGTTTGGGGTGCTGTTCACCCTGATCGCCAACTCGGTTTCCGGCCATGTGTTCGATCACTATGACGTGCTCTATCTGCAACTGGCGGTGCTACCGCTGGCGGTATTGCTGGATCGCAGCGAACAGCAGGCTGATGCCATCGGCCTGCTCTGCATCTCGCTGGTGGTACTCACCGCCAGCTGGCTGCTGGCCCAGCAGCTCGCCTTTGGCTGGAGCACCAAGGAGTGGTCCCTCGAGCGGGTCAACGAGGTACTCGGCACCAGCCTGCTGTGGGCGCTGCCGGTGCTGATCCTCATCCCCCTCTGGCGCGCCTGGGATGTGCGCAGTGCCACCCCCTGGCTGGCGACGCTGGCCATGCTGCTGCTGATGATCAACAACGCCTGGGAAGGGACCCTCAAGGGTCGCCCCTTCAATCCGGCGGCGCAGGTACGGGTTGATCGCATCAAAGCCGAGACAGTCCCGAGCGACAAGATCTGGGTCGATGGCATCCAACCGCAATATTATCTCTGGACCGATCGCCAGCCGGCTTCCGCCTACCTCTTCTTTGCCAACGTCAATCCGCCCTATGACGTGCGTGAGCGGGTACTGGCCGATATCCAGCGCCAGACTCCGAAGTTCATCATCGCCAAGCCGGACCGGGTGAGCGAGGAGCTGAAAAAACCGAGCTCCCCTTCCCATCTCGCCTTCTATCAATACCTGACCAGCCACTACGAAGAGGTGGATCCGGGTCTCTATCGCCGACGCTGATCGTCAATACGCCCCGCAGGGCGGCCATTGTTGCAATGGCCGCCCTTTTTCTTGCGCCAAAGCCCCTTGCAGCAGCGGCCCGCAGTAGGCAAGCCCGCCCGAGATAACTACAATGACGCTCTTTTTGATGTAACGAGTGACACTATGGCGGAACTGACTTATCTGGGCGGCTATCCAGACCCCCTCAAGGCACAGGTACAGCAGCTGATTGCGGCGGGCAAGCTGGGGGAGATGCTGGCCAAGCGCTACCCGGATAGCCACCCGATCCAGAGCGACAAGGCGCTGCTTGCCTACACCATGGAGCTGAAGAACCGCTACCTCAAGAGCTCGGCGCCCCTGTCAAAGGTAGTGTTCGATGGCAAGATCAACGTCATCAAGGATGCACTCGGCCTGCACACCTACGTCAGCCGGGTGCAGGGCAGCAAGCTCAAGGCCAAGAACGAGATCCGCATCGCCGCCCTGTTCAAGGAGGCGCCGCCCCCGTTTCTGAAAATGATCGTGGTGCACGAGCTGGCCCACATCAGAGAGAAGGATCACAACAAGAGCTTCTACCAGCTCTGCCAGCATATGGAGCCGGACTATCATCAACTGGAGTTTGATCTCAGGCTCTGGCTCACCTGGCGCGATATCGGCAAGGCCAGCCGCTAGGCTGACACCCGTTTCAGGGAGGAAACATGTCATTTGCCGCCACCCGCTTTATTGCCACTTTGGTAATGACCAGCTTGGGCCGCGCAGCCCATCCCCGCTGCGCGTCACGCGGGCTGCTGGCCCTGCTGCTTCTGCTCGCGGGACACAGCGCCTGGGCCGATGAGCGCTGGCAGAGCGACAGCTATCTCACCGAGAGCTTTATGGCCATCGCCATGGAGCGGGAGTATGGCGAAGCCAGGCAGACCCGTTTTGCCCGCTGGCAACAGCCGATCCGGCTGCAGCTTGTCAACGAGTCGGGCGACAAACCCCTGCAGGCCGATGTGGTGAAGGTACAGGCGGCCCATCTGGCTCGCATCACCGGCCACCCCATCAGCATGGTGACCGCAAAGCCCAACCTTACCCTGATCATGACCGACTACAGCAAGATGAAGAGCTGGGCCAACCGCACCATGGGGGGCGATCCGTCGGTCGGGATGGCACTCAAGGAGGGACTCTGCCTGGCCAACTTTGCAACCAATGCAAAACACGAGATCAGCCGTGCCACCATCATCATTCCGGTAGACTACAGCCGGGCCAAGGGGCGCTTTCTCGACTGCGTGGTGGAGGAGTTCACCCAGGTGATGGGGCTACCCAACGACTCGGACAAGGTGTTTCCCTCCATCTTCAATGACAACAGCATCGACAGTTTCCTGACCGGCCTCGACTATGTGCTGCTCAAGCTAGCCTATCACCCAGCCCTCAAGGCCGGGATGAGCAGCGATGAGGTACGCGCAGCCCTGCCGCTCGCAATCAAGGATCTGCGCGCCAAAGGGGAGATCCGCGAAGCCAATCGCCGGGTGCAGCAGCAGAGCCTGAAAAGCTGGGCGGGGTTGTAACGGGCCTGGCTCACCCCAGAGCCAGACAAGCCACCGCGAACCTCTCACCACCCACAAAAAACGCAGCCACCTGGCTGCGTTTTTTGTTATCCGAGGATCAACGGTGCGTTATCGGGCATGCACGTTTATACGCCGCCCATGTATCCAACGCCCGTGTTATCCACTGACCGAGCGGGATCAGGATGCGACATTCTCTTCCGGCATCCAGCTCTCGGCGTTCTCCCACACCTCCTGCACCATGGCTTCGGCCAGCTCTTTGTCTTCCTTACTGGCACGGCTGACGGTCAGAGCCATGGCACTGCCCGGCGCGACCCGCACATGGATGTCGGGGAATTTTTCACCAAGCTGCTTGAGCAGCTCCTGACGCAGCGCCTCCATGGTCGAGGTCGGGATCTGATGTTTTCTGTCGATGATGATTTCAAGACGCATAGGAAACTTCTCCATGATTTATAACTGTATTTTTATACAGTATTCATGGGAAGTAAAGTGCCATCTTGCACCAATCAGAAAAGATCCAGCTGCTGACCACAGATCCGGTCGAACGACTCGCCGATAAAGGGCAGAATGGCATCGGCAATGGGCCGCAACTGCTTGTCTATGTAGTGTTCGTAATCGATGGCGCTGCGCCGGTACTCCAGCGGCTCTGGGCCATTGAGGGTCATCAGATAGGCGATGGAGCCCCGATGCTGATAACGCAGGGGCAAACCGCGACGCAGGTTCTCCTCATCGGCCAGCCGCGCCGCCCGCACATGGGGTGGCACGTTCTTCTGATACTCCTCGAGCTTCTGGCGCAGCCGTTTGCGGTAGATGAGCAGATCGTCGTGACGACCGGCGCGAGTCTCATCCACCATGGTGCGCACATAGCCGCTGGGATCTTCATCGTGAAACACCAGCTCATAGAGGCGGGTCTGGAATTGCTTGGCCAGCATGGTCCAGTCGGTACGCACCGATTCGAGCCCCTTGAACACCAGCTGTTCACTCCCCTCGCTGGCCTTGCCAACCAGCCCCGCATAGCGCTTCTTGCTGCCCTTCTCCAAGCCGCGGATGGTGGGCATCAGAAAGCGGCGGTAGTGGGTCTCGTACTGGATCTCCAGATAGCTCGGCAGATCGAACTCGCGCTTGATCAGTGCAGCCCAGTTATCGTTGATCATTTGCGCCAGTCGCTGGCCGATCTCGTCCGCCTCATCGGGGCTGGTCTCGCGCCCCAGATGAACGAAAGTGGAGTCGGTATCGCCATAGATCACCTCGAACCCCTTCGCCTCAATCCACTCGCGGGTCTGCTGCATGATGCTGTGGCCACGCAGGGTGATAGATGAGGCAAGGCGCGGATCATAGAAACGGCAGCCCCCCGACCCCAGCACGCCGTAGAAAGAGTTCATGATGATCTTGATGGCCTGGGAGAGCGCCTTGTTGCTGGCGGCCTTGGCCCGATCCCGCGCCGCCCACAAGGTAGCGATGAGCTCCGGCAAGAAGTGCCGCTCGCGGGAGAACATGGCGCCGCGAAAGCCCGGAATAGCGTGCTCGGGATGCTGCAGCCCCTCGATGAGCCCCATGGGGTCGATGCAGAAGGTGCGGATGATGCTGGGATAGAGGCTCTTGAAATCGAGTACAAGCACATGGCGATAGAGACCGGGTTTGGAGTCCATCACATAGCCACCTGGGCTTGCGAGCCCACCGTCGGCTGGCAGATTGGGGGCCACGTAGCCGCCGCGATGGAGCCGCGGCAGATAGAGGTTGGTAAAGGCCGCCACCGAGCCCCCCACCCTGTCCAGCTCCAGGCCGGTGAGGGAGGCGCGTTCAATGGCAAACGGGATGAGGTGGCAGAAATCGAAGATCTCCCACACCAGCTTGCAATCTTCCAGGTTGTAGCGGGCGAGCGCCTCCTTGTCGGAGTGGAACAGTTCGGTGATCTTCTCCCCCCGATTGGCCACATCTTCGATATCCTTGCCACGGCCGAGCAGTTCGCTCGCCACCGCATCCAGGCTATAGCTGGCAAACTGCCAGGTGGCGCTTTTCAGGGTATCGATGCCATCGAGCACCATGCGCCCGGGGATAATGACGTTGCCAGTCTGGGGATCGCCCCGTGACGAGCGCCAGAAGCAGAGCTCGCGCCCCCGCCCGAGCCGCAGCCGCCGCTTGTTAAGCTCGGCGCGGCGTAGCAGCAGGCGAAAGTCAAAATTGACCACGTTCCAACCAATCACCAGGTCGGGGTCATGCAGGCTGAACCAGTTCTCCAGCGCACTCAGCAAGGCGCTCTCGTCCTCTACCCACTGGACCTGAGTGCCCCAGCTCTCGGCATCCGATTCTGGGGTGCCGATCATGATGACCCGCGCATCCTGTTCACTGTAAAGGCCGACCGAGAAGAGGGCACCGTCCATGGCGCACTCCACGTCGAGGGACACCCAGGAGAGGGTTGGCGTCACCGCCTGCGGCGCGCAGCGCGCCTCGTTCACCTCCCAGTAGCCCTGCTTGCCTCCCTTCTTCACCGCCCGGCCATCGAAACGCACACCAGCTGTGATGAAACGCTCCATCAGAAACCGCTCCGGCAGCCGGATATCCGCCTCAAAGTGCTCCAGCCCGCGAATAAGCAGCAGCTCGATGGCGCGGTGAAAGGCACTCAGGGTGGCGAAATAGCAGCCCACCACAGGGCGGCCATCGAAAGTGTGCATCGGCAGGCGGCGAAACCGCCCGCTCACCCCGGCCCCTTTGAATAGCTCGGCGGCTTCTGCCATATGGCTCTGTGGCAAAAAGAACACCGGCTCCTGCCCCGGCACCACCACCCGCACCGGCCCCTGCGCGCTCCAGAGCCACATCACGATTTCGGTGGTTGCAGCCTGCCCGTTGCGACCGCGCACGTCCCGACCGTGGCGGGTCAGGATAAAACCGTCGAGGGGCGGAGTGGCGGGTACGGTGGGCTGGGTTGCAGTCATGAAGCGTAAAGGGGCTGTCCGAGAATAGCACCATTGTACGTTCATACAGTACCTGCTCGCAATCGTCACGCTGGCTGCGAGGCGGGAGTCAAACTGGTAAGCTCGATCCGGTCGTTATTCCCGCCCATCCCGTTCTGACCACTCTTCGCCGACAAAAGGAGTCTTTGTGGCAATCTATTCCCTGCTGGATCAGCTGGCTATCCCCTACCAGCGTGTTGAACATCCCCCGGTGTATACCTGTGAGGAGGCGAGCAGGCTGCTGCCCGACCTGCCCGCCGCCAAGACCAAGAACCTCTTTTTGCGCGACCCGAAAAGCGAGCGGCTGTTTCTGGTGGTGAGTCCGGAGGAGAACCGGGTCGACCTCAAGGCGCTGGCAGCCATGCTCGGGGTCAAACGGCTGAGCTTTGGCTCCCCCGAGCGACTCAATGCGGTGCTCGGCCTTACCCCGGGCTCGGTAACCCTGCTCGCCATGGTGCGCGACAGGGAAAAAGCGGTAGAGCTGGTGGTAGACGAGGCCATCTGGCAGGCCGAACAGGTGCAGTGCCATCCGTTGGTCAACACCGCGACTCTGATCATCCGCCTCGACGACGTGCGCCGTCTGCTGACCCATCTGGACAGGGAGGCCATCGTCATGCGCTTGCCTGCTGCAACCTGCAATTAGCACAACGTCTGGCGGTTGGGTTCACCCTGCCGCCAACACAGCCACCTTTCACGCAGCGAAATTGACTGACAAGACAATAAAATGGCCCCTTGTGCGCTGATAAATCGAGTCAGCAATTGCCATCGTACAAGAAGTCGAAGGTGAGCACATTCGGCCATTTAACCAATTGATAATAGGCTGGATTCATGTTGTGATCGGCCACTGCCAGCGGGCGATACCCCATCGCCTGTTCGTTCACAGGTGACTTCCCAGAGAGCCCCTTGATGCCAAGTCTGTTTTCCTCAGCCCAGTTGTTGAGTCTGGTGCTGTTCGTCACGCTGTCACATGTGGGGGTCGCCACCATTTTCGCCGCCATGTGGCACACCCATCGCCAGATCAGGGCATTGCTCTACTGGTCAGCAGGGGAACTGGTTATCGCAGGGGCTTTTTGCTGCCTGCTGCTGCGCCCTCTTGAGGGAAATGCATCCCTTGCCAATATTCTCTGCACCAACCTGCTGTTGATGTCGACCTCCCTGCTCTATGAACGGGGGATGCGCCACTTCTTTCGCCGTGAAGCCGACCAACTGGGCTGGCTGCTGCCCACCGTTACCCTCGGTGGTTTCGTTTTGTTTGCCCTGACCGCCCTGCAGCAACCCCTCTTTGATGTGCATAGCCGGATCATCGTACTCTCCGGCGTGCTCTCGCTGCAGATTGCACTGCTTATCTGGCAGCTCTGGCGCTACCAGCGGCTGGCCCCTGTCTATCGGGTGCTGCGCTTTGCCATTCTGCTGCTCGGCCTGCAACTGCTGTTGCAACTGCTGCGGATCGCCAAACATCTCTGGCAGCCGGAGCTGGCGGCCAACTCCTTCACCGACCCGCTGCTCGGGCCTGTGATCCTGCTCAGCCTGCTCTTTACCATCGCCCGCAGTTATCTGCTGCTGAGCCTGGTCCACACCCGCCAGCAGCAAGCCCTGCTGACCACCCAGCGCAAGCTGGAGCGGCGCGCCAATCAGGATGAGCTGACCGGCCTGTTCAGCCGCCACTATTTCGAACGCCAGGTGACCCTGCGCGCCCGCGAGGTGACAAGCCCCGCCCAGCTGCTGCTGATCGATCTGGACAACTTTAAACAGATCAACGACCGCCACGGCCACCCCGCCGGTGATGCCATGCTGCGGGCCGTGGGTCGGGTGATCACCAATACCCTGCCTGCCGAGGGCATGGCCGGTCGGCTTGGCGGCGATGAGCTGGCCCTGCTGCTGATGGCGGACCCGCAGACCCTGCCCGACTACTGTCACAGCCTGCAACAGCAGATCGCTGAGGCGACCCGGGCGCTGGCCGGTGGCCCCATCAGCCTCAGCATCGGCCTCACCTCGCTACACCCTGACGAGGGGTTTGAAGCTGCCTACCTGCGCGCGGATCGGGCCCTTTACGCCGCCAAACAGGCTGGAAGGCAACGGGCCTGCGTACAGGAGCTCCACCACAACGAGCCGCAACCGCTGCCGCCCTGCGCGCTCCTGTCATGAGCGCAGTGCTCGCTCTGCAATGCCGACCGGCCAGACTGGCAGATGCTCCGGCTTACCGTCGCTATGTCACCGAATGCGCCGAAGACGGACAACCGCTCTATCAGGTGGCGCAATTTGACCCGGACAGCTGGCTACAGAGCCTGCTGGATCACGCAGAAGGGCGCAACTTGCCCAGTGGATACCTGCCGACTACCACCTATTTTGCCCTTGATGGCGAGGAGATCATCGCCACCCTGCGTCTGCGTCACGGTGACAATGAGGCAACCCGCCAGTGGCTGGGTCATATCGGTTACGAAACCCGCCCCTCTCGCCGTGGCGAAGGGGCTGCGACCGTGCTGCTGCGCTGGGTGCAACAGCAGGCACTGGCAGAGCCGGTGCTGATCAGCTGCGGCGAAGATAATCTGGCTTCCCGCAAGGTCATTACGGCCGCTGGTGGCGTGTGGCTGGGACGGCGCTTCCATCCGGGGGATCGCAACTGGCTGGAGATGTATCAGCTAGCCCCCAGCCCCAGCCCCAGCCCCAGCCCCAGCCCCAGCCGACCATAGCCGCAGCAGCAATAAAAAGGCGCCCCGAAGGCGCTCTTTTTGCGAACGTGGCAAGACCGTTAGTAGCTGTCTTCCTGCTCCGCCTTCATCCGGGCCTGACGGGCATAGGCCTCCTCCTCGGCGCTCTCAATCTCCTGCAGCACCGACTCGAGATCGATGGCGGCGCGGCTCTCTTCAAAGTGACCGGTCAGCTCGCTATCGGGGGTGAGTTTGCCATCTTCAAACAGCGCCCACATCTCCTGGGCATAACGGGTCTTGAGCAGCTCGGGGGCATACATGCCGTAGTAGTTGCGCATATTGTTGACGTCCCGCTCCAGCATCGCCTTGGCCTGGTTGTTGGCGGCGGCATCCACCACCTGGGGCAGGTCGATGATGACGGGGCCCTGTTCATCCACCAGCACATTGAACTCGGAGAGATCGCCGTGGATAAGACCGGCGCAGAGCATCCGCACCACATAGCGGATCACTTTGTGGTGATCGATGACCGCCTGCTCGGGGGTGAGTGCCACATCGTTGAGGCGCGGCGCGACATTGCCATCCTCATCGGTGATAAGTTCCATCAAGAGGACACCATCGAGGCAGACATAGGGCTGTGGCACCCGCACACCGGCCGCCGCCAGCTTGAACAGGGCGTCGACCTCGGTGTTCTGCCACACCTCTTCATGCTGTTTGCGGCCGTACTTGGAGCCCTTCTCCATAGCGCGAGCGCTGCGGCTGTTACGCACCTTGCGCCCCTCCTGATAGACCACGGCCTGCTTGAAGCTGCGTTTGGACGCCTCTTTATAGACTTTGGCGCAGCGGATCTCGTCGCCGCAGCGCACCACATAGACGTCGGCCTCTTTGCCGCTCATCAACCGGCTGACGACCTCATCGACCAGGCCGTCATCAACCAGAGGTTGGATTCGATTTGGAATTTTCATGGCCGCCCTTTTACCCTATTTCCGCTCTCGAAGATAGCTCCGCGCACGCTCACCTGCCTCTCCCTTTCATAAGACACCCTGTTATCCCCTGTTTGCGCTGTTTTTGTCCACCCGTTCGCCTTAAAAACCACCAGCAGCAGACCAAATACGAAAGGCGCCTGTGCCAACAAAAATGGCCCGCAAGCGGGCCAATTTTCAAGGTTCGGGCGGCAAGCCCTGACGAATACGCTGGATCCCCGCTTCATAGAGGCCGTCATCCCCCTCCTGATGCTCCAGGGTTTCGAAGATCTTGAGAAACCACATGTACTGCTCGGGATGGCGCGCCACCTGCATCTCTACCACCCGGTTCATGGCATTGACGTCTGCCAGCAGATCGGCGGTGGGATAAGGGTCAAACGGCGGCTCAATCTCCAGCAGATAGCGTCCCTCATCCTCGTCATAGCTGGCGAAGATGGGCACCGCTCTGGCACCGGTCAGCTTCACCAGCTTGGGCAACGCAGGCAGGGTTGCCTTGGGGCGGCCAAAGAAGGGAACAAACACGCTCGCCTCGCGGCCGTGATCCTGATCTGGCAGGTAGAAGAAACTGGCGCCGGCGCGGATCGACTTGATCGCCGGCTTGATCCCGGCGCTGCGCTCATAGACCTTGCCCCCTTTGGCCCGCTCGCGGTTGATGTACCAGTCAAACACCTGATCTTTCGGACTCTTCATCATGGTGCACATCTCGATGCCCATCATGGAGAAGTAGCGGCCAATCATGTCGACCGCCCAGGTGTGAGGCACCACCAGGATCACCGGACGGCCCGCAGCCTGCTCCGCTTGCACATGCTCCCAGCCGGTGACCTTGATGCGGCGGGTCAGCCGCGCCTTGCTGCGCCAGCTGAGTTCGCCAAAGCCCATAAAGGTCTTGAGCCCGACCCGGATCGATTTGAGCAGCAGCGCCTGCCGTGCAGCGGCATCCAGCTCGGGAAAGCAGATCTTGAGGTTGGTATCGGCGATATAGGCCTGCTTTTTCGAAAAACGCAGCAGGGTTGGAGAGACCAGATCGGCAAAGCGATCCCTCAGTCTCGCGGGGGTAAATGCCAGCAGGGAGAGCAGGCCCAGCGCACACCAGCTGCCCCACCATTTGGGATGCAGCAGGCGGCTATGAAATGAGGTATCAAATACCGGATCTAACGCAGACATGGCGACCATCAAGTCATCAAAAACAAACGGTTATTGTAGTTATCCTGACATTTTTTTCTACCCTGGGGAGGCTGGCCATCAGCCTGCAAGGCACTGATCAGACTAGTTATCATAAAAAATGGCCCACCTGGGGCCATTTCAATCAATCCAAATTCTGGGTCAACCGTGGGGCGACAATCCCTTGCGGATCCGCTGGATCCCCGCCTCGTAAAGGCCATCCAGCCCCTCCTGATCTTCACGGGTATCGAAGATCTTGAGGAACCACATGTACTGGCCCGGATGGCGCGTCAGCTGCTGTTGCACCATATCGTTCATGCGACAGGTATCGGCCATCACATCCTCGGTGGGATAGTTGTCGAACGGTGCCTCAATCTCCAGCCGGTAGCAGTGATTCGCTTCGTCATAGCAGGCGAGCAGCGGCACCGCCTTGGCACCGCTGACCTGCACCAGACGGGGCAAAGCAGGCAGGGTCGCCTTGGGATAGCCAAAGAAGGGGGCGAAGATGCTCTTCTCGCGGCCATGATCCTGATCCGGCAGATAGAAGAAGCTGCGACCGCTCTTGATGGTCCTGATCACCGCCTTGATCCCGGCGCTGCGCTCATAGACGCGGCAACCGTTCTTGGCCCGTGCCCGGTTGAGGTGCCAATCAAACACCGGATTGCGCGCCCGTTTCATCATGGTGCACATCGGCACCCCGCGCTGGGTGAAGCAGTAACCGGCTGCATCCACCGGCCAGGTATGGGGCACTACCAGGATCACCGGACGGCCGGCAGCTCGCTCCGCCTCGATATGCTCCCAACCGATCACCTGCATCCGGCTCATCAGATAACGCTGGCTGCGCATGGTGAACTCGCCAAATCCCAACAGACTCTTGAGGCCGACCCGGATCGAGGTCAGTGCAATGGCATCCCGCTCTTCCGGGCTCTTGTACGGGAAGCAGATCTCCAGATTGGTTCTGGCGATATAGATCTGTTTTTTCGAGATACGAAACACCAGCGGTGCCAAGGCTTCGGCCAAACGGTCGCGCAATCGCACCGGCACAAAGGCGAGCAGCATCAGCACGCCGAGCGCCAGCCAGCTGAACCAGTAGCGGGGATGTAGAAAACGGGCTTCAAAAGAGGAGTCAAATACGGGATCTTGGGACGACATGTATTGGGGTCGAGCGAAAAAGTGGTGCTGCATTGTAGTCGTCCTGACAGGTAATACCAGTTAAATCCATGGCAAATAGCCCGCCACGGGCGCCACATCAAAAAACCATAAAAAAATGCCCCGCACTGCGGGGCATTTTGCTCGTTACACAACCAGGGTGGAGGCTCTTTGTCCATCCATCGTATGACTGGTCGTTTATCCCGTCGCTCTCGGAGCGCACTGCTTATCCATTTCCCGATGTCACATCTTCTTCAAGACTTAACGGTGAGCACCCTGGCGGGCCATGCCGTTGTTCATTTCTGTATCACGCTGCGGCAGAAAAAACATCAGGTAACGCAGTGCCACATACCCGACGATCACGGTAGCCACCCCCAGCTCGAAGTGAGCCAGCATACTGATCTGCTCGACGTAGTGACTCCCTTGCGCAAACCCTTCAACCAGATGAGCCACTTTGAACAGAGCGGTGGCACCGATCACCAGCGGGAAGGTGAAGGCGGCATAACCCGGCGAGAAGGGCAGACGCAGCAGTTTGATGAAGGCCAGATAGATGATACCGGTCATCAGGATGGCGATCCCCAACAGCACGGCCACCAGCAGCAGTGACGGCTCCTGACTGACGGTCAGGTAACCGGCCAGAGAGAGGCTGGCAGGGGCAGCCAGAATGGCAATGGTCGGTTTGGCGGCATCCGGCACTTCATGGCTGAAGATCAGGCGATAGAGCATCAGCGGCAGCATCAGGCCATAGCAGATGATCCCGAACCAGAGCAGACCGTTGGCCAGCGGGGCAAATTGACCACCCGGGAAGGCGACGTCAGCCACGATGATCCCCACCGGCGGCACGAACCAGCTCGGCACCATGTGGTGGATTTCAAACTCTTTGGCGCGATGCCAGATAAAGGTGGCCAGGAACAGCAGGTGAACCGCCACGGCAAACAGCCAGAGGACCTCGCCCGCTTGCGGCGCAATCATACCCAGCGCTTTGGAGACCACCATGGTGCCCATGGCATAGGTCGGAACAACACTGCCCACCACGGGGTGAGCGAGATCCTGCAACAGCAGGCGGGGGTGGAGCAGAAACTTGAAGGTCAGGATCACCAGCAGCACGGCCGCGATGGCAGCGCCCAGCAGTTGCATCCGGCCATCGAAGTGACCGGCATTTTCCCAACACCAACCAAGGCTGGCGATGCCCAGCGCCAGACCCGCCATAGGGGTTGGGGCGGCAGCCAGTGATTTACGGGTTCTTGCGATCATGATGACACCTTTCTATTGATGACTATGGCGATAGGATAATGGTCCCTTATCGTTTACGATATCTAAATGAATTAAATCAATCATTCAGGAAAACCAAACACGATGAAACTGACCCTGCAGCAGCTGAAAGTGTTCGCCACCATTGCCCGCTATGGAAACCTTGGCCTTGCCGCCAACGAGCTCTGCCTGAGCAAGGGGGCCGTCTCCCAGTCGCTGCAGGAGCTGGAGCGCCAGCTCTCCACCCCGCTGTTTGACCGCATTCACCCCAGATTGCAGCTCAACAACGAGGGGCGCCTGCTGCAACCAGCTGCTGAAGAACTGCTGACCCGGATGCAGGATATCGAGAACCTGTTTCGTCCCGATGCCGAGCCAAGCGGCCAGTTGCGCCTTGGTGCCAGCCAGACCATCGGCAACTACCTGCTCCCTACCCTGCTCGCCAGCAGCAAACAGGAGCTGGGGCTCCCCCCCAAGGTGACCATCAACAACACTCACCTGCTCTGCCATGCGCTGGCCAACTTCGAGCTGGATATGGCACTGATCGAGGGGGAGAACCACCACCCCGACCTGCTCGCCGAACCCTGGCTGCAGGACGAGATGCTGGTGGTGGCCCCACCCGGTCACCCGCTTGCCAACAAGAAGGAGCTCTCCCTCTCCCGACTGGGGGGCGAGACCTGGGTATTGCGTGAAGCGCAATCGGGCAGCCGCGAGCAGTTTATCCAGCAGATCCAGCCCGAGCTGCCCCGCTGGCAACCAGGGCTTGAACTCAACACCCTGGAGGCGGTGATGCTGGCGGTGGAGAAGGGGCTTGGCATCTCCTTTATCTCCCGGCTGGCAGCCTCGGATCGCCTGGCAGATGGGCGGCTGATCGCCCTGCCCCTCTCCCGCCGCTTCCCGCGCCAGCTCTCCCTTATCTGGCACAAGCAGAAGTACCACTCCACCTCCCTGCGCCACTTTATCCACTTCTGCCGGGCTCAGGTGAACAATGCCGAAGTGAGCCGCGCAGAGTAACACCCGCTCGGAGCGCCGCTGGCAGGCCCGCTCGCCAATAACGGAAAAAGCAGAGAGGGAGCCACGGCTCCCTCTCTTTGATTCGCTTCTGAGTATCACTTCGCCAGACTGCGCAACCAGCTGATCTCCTCGCCCCAAATAGACTCGTCTATGGTCTCGAGGATCAGCGGAATGCGATCGAAGCGATCATCATGCATGATGTGGTGGAATACTGCCTCCCCCAGATTGCCCTCCCGCAAGCTGTGGTGGCGGTCGACCCGGCTACCGAAAGTACACTTGGCACCGTTGATATGCATCCCCTTGAGATAGTGAAAACCCACCGTGCGGTCGAACTCGGCAAAGACGGCAGCGCAGCTCTCGGCGGTGCGCAGATCGTAGCCAGCGGCAAAGGCGTGGCAAGTATCGAAACAGATCCCGACACGGCTCTTGTCCTCCACTCCCTCGATGATGGTGGCGAGGTGCTCGAATGACCAGCCGAGGTTGGTCCCCTGCCCGGCGGTATTCTCGATCACCGCCGTCACACCTTCACTGCGCTCCAGCGCCCAGTTGATGGACTCGCTCACCAGCTTGAGGCTGGCCGCCTCAGGGATCTGCTTGAGATGGCTACCGGGGTGGAAGTTCAGATAGCAAAGCCCCAGTTGCTCGCAACGCTTCATCTCGTCGAGAAACGCATCGCGGGATTTGGCCAGACCATCGGGATCCGGGTGGCCCAGATTGATGAGATAGCTGTCGTGGGGCAGGATCTGCTCCGGCAGAAAACCGGCCTTGTCACAGGCCGCCTTGAAGGCACGAATGGTGGCATCCGACAAGGGGGCCGCCTGCCACTGACGTTGATTCTTGGTAAAGAGGGCAAACGCGTTGGCCCCGATGGCCTGGGCGCGGGCGATGGTATTCTCCACCCCGCCGGCCGCACTGACGTGGGCTCCGATATATTTCATACAATCTCCTCAATACGGCAAGCCGCCATTATGCCGATCCAGCCCGGCCACGCCAAACCGGGATATCCGATAGCGGGTATCGACAAATAGCGCCGCCTTGGCAAGGCGGCTGCGTTTCATGGCGCAATCGGCCTGCGCTGTGGCAACCTCTCCCCAGAAGGGATAAGTAGAACTCGTCCACGCCAGCATGGCGCCCACAAAAAAACGCAGCGTATCGCCTAGGCGATAACGGCTGCGTCTTTGGGTCTCTCGGCCGTCCCCCTTGCCGTGGCCCGAATGGCCAGCGACAAGGGAGCAAGAATGCGCGGGGAGAGTCGCCTTAGAACGGCATCTTGAAGCCTGGAGGCAGTTGCATGCCACCGGTCAGTTCGCCCATCTTGGCCTTGTTCTGCTCTTCCACACGACGCACGGCATCGTTGCATGCGGCGGCAACCAGATCTTCCAGCAGCTCCTTGTCATCTTCCATCAGGGAGGGGTCGATCTCGATGCGACGGACGCTGTGGCTACCGGTCATGGTGACCTTGACCATGCCAGCACCGGCTTCACCGGTCACTTCCATCTGAGCCAGCTGCTCCTGCGCCTTCTGCATACGCTCTTGCATCTGTTGGGCCTGTTTCATCAGGTTCCCCATTCCACCTTTACCAAACATATGTCGTCTCTCGTCTTGAAATCCGGCATCCAGCGCCGGGCTGTGGGCTTGTCTGTCCTAGATGGGGACAGCCAAACGGCTTTTCAACCGGAAGCAAGCTCCCGGCCACGGAATTTAGCGGTTGAGGGGCTCGATGCTCTCGTGATGGAGCACGGCACCAAACCGCTGAACTAAAAACTGTACGTTGGGATCCTGCTCCAGATCCCGGGTCACCTGCTCGCGCACCCTGAGATAAAGGCGATGTTCGATCTCGAGGGGGGTCTCCTGGTCAGGCACTACACCGAGCGTCACCTCGACCTGCACCGGTTGACCCAGCGCTGGCCCGATGATCTCGGCCAGATCGGCGCGCGCCTTGTCGCTCACCAGATGGCGCTGTTCGGGCTTGAGGGTTAGCAGTACCTTGTCCCCTTCTCGCGTCATCACCGAGTTGATGGCCAGTTGGCGCAGCCGCCCTCCCACCTGAGTGTGAGCAATCAACTCGGCCCAAGGGTCGCCGCAACCATTGAGCAGCGAGGAGGGAATAAGGCGGGTCGCCTCTCCCTCTTGCGGCTCGCTGTCGCTCTCGAGCTCATCCCAGTCGATGGTCTCCATCACCGGCTGAACGGGCTCATCCTGCGTCACAGGGGTAGCAGCCACCGCCGTGGTGGCAACGGGTGGCTGGGTCGCTGGGGCGGGCGTCACCGCAGGCGCCGCAGCGCTGCGCTCGCCGGGTCGATAGCTCGGCTGCCCGTCGAGATCCCAAGGTGGCAGATCGGTTGGCTGGGCCGGTGCCGTGACAGGGGCGTGGCTCATCACCTGAGTCTGCTCGGCAAAGCCCTGATTGAGGTACTCCTCGTATTCCCCGTTGTCACCCTGCGGCTCGTAACCGTCGCCATAGAGATCCACTGGCGGCAGATCATCATAGTGACCCATCGCCGCCATCCCCTGCCCGGCCGGTTGGCCGACCGGAGCTGGCTGTTGCGCGACGGCCGGTGCAGCAGCAGGCGCGACAGGACGAGCTGGCGCAACCGGCACCGCGCGCGGCGCCGCCGCCGGGGCATCCTGACCACGCTGGCGGCTGCGCAGCATGTTTCGCTTGCCAAGCAGGCTCTGCATGCTCGATACCGCTGATACCGGTTCAGCAGCGGCAACAGGCGTTGCTGTCGCTTCGAGCGCGGGCTCGAAGGGGGCGGTCAGCGGCTCGCCACGGGAATAGTCGGTATCGGCTGCGGCAGACGCTCGATCATCAGCATCAGCAGATTGTTCGGCTGAGTGCGCTGGCACATCGGGCTGCGCATGTGGCAACGCGGGCTCGGGTTGATACCCCATGCCCGCAGCCTCGCGCAGCAGCTCATCCTGCTGGCTGAACAGCTCGGCGGCTTGCGCCTCCTCCTCGCTGTCGGCGGGGTTGCCGATGTCATCCGTCATCGAAGGCAGGGAGACATCAACCGCGGGCACGGCGCCGCTGATCGGTGCCAGTGCGGCCGATTCAGCGGCCGGGCGCTTTCCCGGCAAGGAGGCTACCGGAATGGCACTACTCGCCACACTGCTCGTCATTGACGGGGGCAACGCAGTGAGGCTGGCCGGATGCAGGGCATCGCGCCGGGGCGAGAAGGCGAGCATCCGCAGGCAGGTCATCTCCAGCGCGGTGCGACCATCGGGAGCCCAGGGCAGATCTTTACGGCCACCCAGCACGATCTGGTAGCAGAGCTGCACCTCTTCCGGGCTCATCGCCTTGGCCAGTTGCAGCAGGGCATCGGCATCCGCCCCCTGCTCCTGCACGCTGGCAGGCAGCAGCTGCGCCATGGCGATGCGATGGAGCAAGCCTTCCAGCTCGGCGTGGAGCTGATCAAAATCGGGGCCCAGGGTGGCGATCTCGGTGATCTTGGCCATGGTCGCGGGGGCATCTTGCCGCAAAATGGCTTCCAGCAGCTGGTGCAGATGGCGGTGATCGAGCGTGCCCAGCATCGCCAGCACGCTGTCGAGGCGCACGCTACCATTGCCGTGGGCCAGCGCCTGATCGGTCAGGCTCAGGGCATCGCGCATACTGCCGTCAGCCGCTTTGGCCAGGGCCAGCAGGGCGCGCGGTTCGAAGGGTTGGCCCTCCTGATCCAGCACCCATTCGAGCTGCTTAGCGATCTGGGTCTGATCCAGACTCTTCAGATGAAACTGCAGGCAGCGCGAGAGAATGGTAATGGGCAACTTCTGCGGATCCGTGGTGGCCAGCAGAAACTTCACATAGGGGGGCGGCTCTTCCAGGGTTTTCAGCAGCGCGTTGAAGCTGTGGCGCGACAACATGTGCACTTCATCGATGAGGTAGACCTTGAAGCGGCCGCGGGCCGGACGGTACTGCACGTTGTCGAGCAGCTCGCGGGTATCTTCCACCTTGGTTCGCGACGCCGCGTCAATCTCCAGCAGGTCGACAAAGTTGCCCTGATCGATCTCGCGGCAGGTATCACAGACGCCGCACGGGTGGCTGCTGATCCCCTTCTCGCAGTTGAGGCTCTTGGCCAGAATACGGGCGATGGTGGTCTTGCCGACCCCGCGGGTACCGCTCAGCAGATAGGCGTGATGCAGCCGTCCCTGATCCAGGGCGTTGGTCAAGGCGGTCAGCACATGTTGCTGGCCTACCACTTGTTCAAACGTATGGGGGCGCCATTTACGCGCCAGAACCTGATAGCTCATAAATCCATCATGCAGGGAAGACAGGGCATTGAGGCCGGATGCTAACACAAATGGCGGGCTGGCTGTATCGGCTATCGGTCAGAGCGGGAGGGATCGCTTGATTTTCAAACCGATGCCCGCACGGGCACCGGTTCAATGCAGGCCCGATGCAGAGGATCGGGCCGAAGAGGCATTACTCGCCGGCCAGCTCGACCAGTGAGACTACCTTGATGCCAGCGGCAGTCAGGCGGGCATCGCCACCCAGAGACGGCAGGGAGATGATGAAGGCCGCATCGGCAACTTCACCACCGGCACGGCGGATCAGCTTGACGGTCGCATCGACGGTACCACCGGTCGCCAGCAGATCGTCCACGACCAGCACCTTGTCACCGGGCACGATGGCATCGGTGTGCAGTTGCAGGGTGTCGGTGCCGTACTCGAGGGCATAGGACTCCTCGATCACTTCGCGCGGCAGCTTGCCCGGCTTGCGGACCGGCACAAAGCCCAGTCCCATGGCATAGGCAACCGGCGCGCCAAAGATGAAGCCGCGAGCTTCGGTGCCAACAATCTTGGTGATCCCTTGATCACGATAATGATTGGCCAGCAGATCGATGGTGGCCTTGAAGGCCTCGGCGTTCTCGATCAGGCTGGTAATGTCACGAAACAGAATGCCCGGCTTCGGATAGTCGGGAATGGTCTTGATGCTTGCTTCGATAAATTTCAGGGTTTCCGGATTCATGTGTTGACCGCTTATTTTTTTGACCCAGGGGTGGCCATTTTTTCTCAATTCCCTTCTGCGGGAAATAAAAAAGCCTGTCACGCAAAAATGACAGGCCGACTCCATAGCATTATTGCTGCAATAGCTTAGGGACTTCACTTCGCCATTGCAACTGGCTCCAGCACTGGCAGACGCATTAACCAGGTGAGCAGGATCACCATTATGATAACCAGCAGCCCCTTGACCCACAGCAGTGGCACCACCGCCAGCGACACCGAAAAGGTGAGCAAAATGAAGATAATGGCGCGCCGTCTGGCCTGGCGACGAATACCGCGATACTGCTGCCAATCGACGATGGGCGGGCCAAACCAGGGATGGGTCAGCAACCAGCGATGAAAACGGGGCGACGAGCGGGCAAACAGAGCGGCAGCCAGCAACATGAAGGGGGTAGTCGGCAAGAGCGGCAGCACAATGCCCACAATACCGGTGGCAAATGCCAGCCACCCGAGCGCCATCAGACACCAACGCTTCATTCCGTCTCCTTGCGTGATTTATCTCCCTCTAGCCTAACAGAGTTTGAGCGGATGCTGACAGCGGGCCGCAACCCCACTACAATCTGCCCTCTTTTTTATCCTTATCTCTTCGGAAAGCAGTTATGCGCGTTATTTTGGCCCCCATGCAGGGGGTACTGGATCACCTGATGCGGGAGGTACTGACCTCCGTCAACGATTACGATCTCTGCGTAAGCGAATTTATCCGGGTCGTTGATCAGCTGCTGCCCGCCAAGGTGTTCTATCGCCTCTGCCCCGAACTGCTGCAAGATGGCAAAACCCGTGCGGGAACCCCGGTACGGGTCCAGCTGCTGGGGCAACATCCCGAATGGCTGGCCGAGAACGCCAGGCGCGCTATCGAGCTGGGCTCCCCCGGGGTCGATCTCAACTTCGGCTGCCCCGCCCCCACCGTCAACAAGAGCAAGGGCGGCGCAGTGCTGCTCAAAGAACCCGAGACCATCTATCGCATCGTCAAGGCAGTGCGCGACGCGGTGCCCGCCCATCTGCCGGTCAGCGCCAAAATTCGCCTTGGTTACGATGACAAGGATCTCTATCTGGATAACGCCCTGGCAGTTCATCAAGGCGGCGCTAACGAGCTGGCCGTTCATGCCCGCACCAAACGTGAAGGCTACAAGGCGCCCGCCCACTGGGAGTATGTGGATGCCATTCGCCGCGCCTTGCCAATCCCCGTCACGGCCAACGGCGAGATTTGGGATCACAAAGATGCCCTCGCCTGCGCCAGGGTCTCGGGTTGCGATTCCCTGATGGTCGGGCGCGGCGCCATCTCCCTGCCCAATCTGGCCAACGTGATGAAAACCGGCTGCCCGCACATGAGCTGGGCCGAGGTACTGCAGTTGATGGTGAGCTATACCGAGCAGGATCTGGCCAGCGAAAAAGCCGACTACTACCCCAGCCGTATCAAACAGTGGTTCAGCTATCTCAAGCGGGAATATCCCGAAGCGGACCTGCTGTTTCAGGAGATCCGGGTGCTCAAAGAGACGGATCCGATCCGCGATGCCCTGCTGCAAGCAGCCAAAAGCCACAGCTAACCACGTTTAACTTGACGCATATCATCTTGATAGAGTTATCGGATCCCTATACTGCCCCGAATCTGTCGTCTGTCCTGTGGGGGATAATGTGTGTGAAATGACGCAAGCACAGTTGACTGTCTGGCGTAATCGCCTGCTGTCAGACTGGGCCCAAGTAAGAGAAACGCTGATCGGTCAGCTTAAAGCCTGCCGCCGTGACGAGTGGGCCGAACAGGTCGGTCACTGCGAGCAGGATCAACTGGTGGAACTGACCAGCCGGCTGGATCTGCCGAAGGTTGAGCAGAGCGTGGCCCGCCTCAAGCGGATCGATGCGGCACTCTGCCAGATGGATCTCGGCCTCTATGGCCTCTGCTCCGATTGTGAAGAGCCGCTTTCCATCGAACAGCTGGAACAGGATCCGACCCTGCAACGCTGCCCGCGCTGCGAAGCCCGCTATCGCAAGGGATTCCACGCCCACGAACTGTGAGGGATGCACATCTGTGCATCCGCTCAACCCTCAGCACTGGTTACTCCGTCGTTCCTGTCCAATACTCACCGTATCAGCCTGTTCGAGGGTATGCGTTGTGTACAGACTCTTGTTGTTATGGTGTTTGTGTTGCCAGGCTACGGCACAAGAGTCATTGGTCGTGGGCTGGGTCGACTGGCAGCCCTTCAGTTATCGCAATGAACAGCAACAGCTCCGCGGACTGGATGTGGAGCTGCTCAACGCAATCTTCCTGCGGGCCGGTTATCAGGCCAAATTCAGTGAAATGCCCTGGGCTCGCGTGCTGCACGAGCTGAAATTCGGCACGGTTCAACTGGCCATGTCAGCCAATATCACCGCCGAGCGGCAGCAATATGCCCGCTTCAGCCACCCCTATCGGGAAGAGGAGACGGCCATCGTCATCCGTCGGCAAGATGCCGATCGCTGGCGCGGGATCACCACCCTTGAGCAGTTGATCAACACCCCCGACTTCCATATCGGGGTGCTCAAGGGCTTTGATTATGGCAATACCTTCCGTCAGTTGATGGCAAGGCCCGAGCTGCAGCCCCGTCTGCAGATGCGCCTGCGGCTGGATCAGCTGCTGAAGATGTTGCAAGGGGGACGGATCCAGGGGTTTATTCTGGATCCCCACGGACTGCAGGAGTGGCAGGGTAAGGATGGCGTGCAGGACAAGCTGTATATTCTACTGCATATCGAACTGACACCGGTTCACCTGATGCTGAGCAAAGAGAGCACCACAGAAGCGCAACTGCAGCGGATCAATCAGGCTATCGATCAATTGAAACAGAGCCCCGACTATCAGCAGATCCTCGATCGCTACCAGTTCAGATCCCTGCATTCACAGGAAAACACTCATAAGTAAGGGGAGCATCTGCTCCCCTTGCAGTCTCAAGCAAACCCAATCCTGTTTCAAACAACCCTGGTTGCAACTTGCCAGGACGTTTTGGTCACCGATAACGTGATGGGTTAAGCCTGGCTATCAGCGTCCCAGCACAATGTCGGCAAGGTGGGCGAAGTGGTGGATCTCGTGGGTGGCATCGCACTCGCCCGCTTGCCGCGCCGGGTTGTACCAGCAGGTTGCCAGCCCCTGCGCCGCCGCCCCGGCAATATCGGTTTTCGGGTTATCCCCCACCATCAGCACCCGGGCCGGATCTGGCTGTCCCATCAGGGAGAGGGTGTGCTGGAAAATGGCTGGTGCCGGCTTGGTCACCCGAATTTCGTCGGAGATCACCAGCGGCTCGAACCACTCGCTCCAGCCCAGTTTGCCAAGCCGCCCCCGCTGGGGCACGCTGAAACCATTGGTGATGATCCCCATCCGCACCTTGTTGCGCAGCTGCTGCAGGGTCTCGACCACCCCTTCGAGAGGCATGCTAAGGGCAATGATCTGCTCCAGAAAGGTGTTGTTCATCGCCATGGGATCGGCGGCAACCTGCTGGGCAAAGAGAGAGAAGCGGGTCTGCTGCAACGCCGTTGCATCGATCTCGCCGTCGTTGTACTGCTGCCAGAGCCCGTGGTTGAGGGCGTGGTATTGCGCCATGCTGGCGTCATCAGCCTGTACGCCATAGATCTGCAGAGTGTGCGTCAGCGCAGAGGCGACCGGAAAATCGAACAGGGTTTCATCCAAATCGAACAGCACCCAGTCATAGCTTGGTTGTTTCACAGAACTCCTTGTTATCATTCAGATTGTTCAGAGGCTTGGCGACCGACTCTGCCAAGCGGGCTGGCCAGCAGATCCAGCGTGAGACGCACGCCGAAGCCGGTCACTTCGCTGGAGACCACCCCATTGCCCCCCTTGTTGCGAAAACCGCTCAGGTCGAAGTGCAGCCAGGGGGTCTGCTCGGGCACGAAGTGGGCGAGGAAACGGGCCGCATCAATGTGATCCGGCGAACTTCCCGGCGCACACTGCAACAGATCGGCCCACTCGCTTTCGATGTTGTCGTCATAATCGTCATCAAGCGGGAAGGGCCAGACTCGTTCACCGCTGCGCTGACCCAGATTGACCAGCGATGTAATCCATTCGCTGCGATTGGTAAAGACGCCGCTGTAGCGGCTACCCAGCGCCCGTTTGCAGGCCCCGGTCAGGGTTGCGTAATCGAGCAGCAGATCAGGAGTATCCTGCACCGCCATCGCCAGGGTATCGGCCAGTACCATTCGCCCTTCGGCATCGGTATCGACCACCTCGATGGAGGTGCCATTGATGGCAGTCACCACCTCGCCAGGACGATAGGCGTGAGGGCCGATATGGTTCTCGGCAATGGCCAGCCAGCAGTGTACCTCGTAGGGTAGCTGAGCTCGGCTGATGGCGTAGAGAGCCCCCAGCGCCACCGCGCTGCCCCCCATGTCCAGATGCATGCCATACATGCTGCCAGAAACCTTGAGGTTGTAACCGCCAGAGTCGTGGCAGATCCCCTTGCCCACCAACGCAATGCGACGCACCGGTTTGGGTGGATAGTAGCTGAGCTTGACCATGGCTCCCTGATTGTCTTCCGAGCCACGAGCAACAGCCAGAAACGCCCCCGCCCCCAACTCGGCCAGCTGCGCCTGATCATAGTGATGGCACTGCCACCCCTCATCTTGCGCCAGCTTGCTGACAAACTCGCGATAGCTGGCGGCCGTCAGCTCGGAGGCAGGCAACACCGCCAGATGGCGAGCCAGCCCGTTGCCCCCCGCTTCGCTGTAAAGGCGCGCCAAGTCCAGCACCACCGCGGGTGAAACCTTGATCTGCTGGTAGCTCCAGCTGATTTCGCTGCGGCGCTTGCTGGTGGGCAACGAAATATTGGCAGCAAGCAGGGCTGACAACATCACTTCGGCCAGCATCACTCGCTCGGAGGGAGAAAAGCCTTCCAGATGCAACCCGAGCCGCTCCACATTGAGCCCAGAAAGAGGAGCAATCCAGCCTCGGATCTGTTTATAGAGGCGGTGATCCCGCGTCACACTGCCGGCCACAAACATCACCTGCAACAGGGTATTGCCATGCATCAGGGTAAAGGGCGCTTTTTTCCCCAGCGCAAGCTGGGTCTGGAGACCCGCAAGGGCGGGCAGCGAAAGCAAGGACTCCTTCTGCTCTTCGGCGATCAGCAGCAGTTGCAACGGCAGCCCTTGGGCAATGGCTTCGGCCACCGTGGCATCCCGGCTTTCAATAGCAGGAGGAAGATAGGTGAAGGGAGTGATCACAGGCGCGTGCCTCATCCATGAAGAGATACCTGATGATACCCAACAAATGGTTGATACGACCAGTTTTGGTCTTGAAAAAGCGTCAGAAATAGCAGCAATCACCAGATGGTGACGAGCATCAAGAAGGATTGTTCAATGGTTGGCAATACAGGAAGGGAACTTTCAGAAAGTTGGTTGCGGGGGCCGGATTTGAACCGACGACCTTCGGGTTATGAGCCCGACGAGCTACC